>JAUHWX010000094.1 GCA_030427285.1 Bacteroidia bacterium | reverse complement strand
CCATTCCGAACAGAGTAGTTAAGCCCACCAGCGCAGATGGTACTGGAGTAACATCCGGGAGAGTATGTCGTTGCCACTTTTTAAAGCCTCGCTTTCTTCATTGATCGCGAGGCTTTTTTAGTTATTTTTGGTTCGAAGTTTGCTTAATGCCCATGATGAATATCAAAGCTTTTGCTTGTTTTTTTTTAATCATTATTTCTCTGTTTTCAGCTACTTCTTTTGGGCAGTTAGGTGATGGTGTCGTTAAGTCCCTAAAGCCGAAATTTAGCCATCAGTATTCCTTTTTTGAATCAGACTATTATTACTTCATAGATACCAGTTTTAATTCTCTTCACTGGTACCATCAATTTAATCACAGAAGCAAAGACAATTTCTCTTACAACGTGCTGGGAAGTATGGGGAATCCTATGAATACTTTGACTTTACCAAGCCAGAAAGATATTTGGAATTATAATGGTCTTGGTGCATATGGTCCTTATTTTAAATCCTTAGATAATATACCATTTTACCAAACAAAATCCCCAATAACGGAGGCGAATTACTGGATGGGCTATGATAGGGGCCAGAGCTTCAACATTAGCCATACGCAGAACATTACCGATGACTGGAACTTTGTTATAAATCATAAAAGGCTTAATGACATAGGGTATTATGATCAGAATAGAGATATTCAGTCTACCTTTTTATTTAATAGCAATTATATAGGTAAAGAGAGCGGTTATAATGCTCATTTCTACTACCTGAATGAAAAATTTAATACTGAAGAAAATGGAGGTGTCGTAAGTGACTCTTTGTTTGAGTTAAATGAGGATCAGCGTGTAATACTGGACGTTAACTTAGATCAAGATACTCGCGAGTTGAGAAACAGAGAGTTTTTTGTTGATCAAAATCTGGATTTGAATAAGATCTTTGGCCTTATAGGCCCTAAGCAGGATACGGCACTACCCGCTGCTGTGGATTCTATTACAGAAGGGGACCCTAATGAAAAAGCGGTTATTGCTATCGGTCACACTTTTAGATATAATGCCAGTTATAATAAGTACATCGGCTATGCTCCAGAAGGAGATGCTCTTGGGTACTACGATAATTATTTTAATGTGACTCTTGGTGAGTATATTGACAGTTCGCACTACAGAAGTTATGAAAACACGGTTTATGTAAAAGGGCAGGTAGGTAACAAAACACGACTAAACGTAAAGGGAGGGATCAAAAATTTAATAACTGAATACGAGGGGTACAATTACAGGCTTGTAAATACTGGATGGGGGATAACGGGTAACATTGCAGGTAAAGTTTCGGAGATTGTTTCTGTGAGGGGTGATGTGGATTACATTTTTACCGGAAACCTCAGGCAAACCCTGGATATTAAGGCACAGGCAAACTTGAAACCTTTGGAATGGCTAAGGGCATTTGGAGGCTATCAATACAGTTTAAGATACCCTGACTATTTTGAGCAATTTTACTTTAGTAATAACTATATATGGCAAAATAACCTAGAAAGACAAGGGGTAAATCGATTATGGTATGGCTTGGGCTGGGGGCGTAATAATAGCTTAGAGATAACCAATGCGGTGTATAGCAACTATACATATTATGATGAAAACGTAAATCCGGTTCAGTCGGGTGAGGCAATTACCGCACTAAAGGCCGAGCTGAATCAAAATTTTGAGTTTTGGAATCTCCTACATTTAGATAACCGTGTGGCTTTTCAAAAAGTAGGGGGAAATAGTGAAGCAATGCCTTTACCAGAATGGAAGACACGAAATGCATTGTACTTTGAGTTTTTCTTGTTTAAAAAAGCCTTGAAATGTTTGGCGGGAGCGGAGCTTAATTATTTTACCGAATACTATTCACAAAGTTATAATCCGGCCACAGGACGTTTTTACAACGCCCGTGAAGAGCTAATTGGCAACTTTCCAATAGTTGATTTATTTGCGGCTTTCCAGTTGAGGACGGCTCGGATATTTTTTAAGTATGAGCATATAAATCAACCAAGTAGTGGTGGCGCATATTACGCTGCTCCGCACTATCCGTTTCCGGATAGACAGTTTAGAATCGGAATAACCTGGAGGTTTTTTAACTAGGTTTTCTGCTTTTCCTTTTTGGCAGCTGGGAAAAGAATATTATTTAGAATGAGGCGGTACCCTGGCGAATTTGGATATAGTTCTAATTCTGTCTTTGGATCACCCACGCGATGCTGATAATCTTCAGGATCATGACCGCCATAAAATGTCCAAGTACCTTTTCCCATTTCACCATGAATGTAACGAGCTTCACCTGCCGATTTTAGCTCTCCCATTATCAATACATCTGATTTTATCAAAGACTTGTTGAAGGCTGTAGTTTGTCCCATAAAGCCTTTCACAATTTGTGTGTGATTTTGACAGAGCATCGTTGGAATTACATCCCATTTTGCAGAGAATTCAAAAAGAGTAAAATAATCTTTCTCAGGTTTTACTTTGCGTGTTTGAGTAACATCAATATTAGAAAACTCGTATTCCATGGGGTTTTGGCTAAGCTTGAAGTTCTTAAAAGCTAATGTTTGGGTGTAGTCTAATTTGTTTTGATAATTTGGATCAGAAGCATCGCCATCAAACATGGGTTCACAAATATCAATGCCAGCTGCAGAAAGCGAAATGTCATAGCTATCAGTAGCGGAGCACATTGCAAACAGAAAGCCTCCACCAATCGTGTATTCTTGAATTTTTTGGGCCACAGCCAATTTTTGCTCACTTACCTTGTTAAACCCCATTCTTTTAGCTTCACTCTCAGCTTCATTTTTTTGCTGAATGTACCAAGGTGCATTTCTAAAGGCGGCATAAAATTTTCCATATTGGCCGGTAAAATCTTCGTGATGAAGATGCAGCCAATCATACATGGGAAGAAGGTCATTTAATACCTCTTCATCATAAACTAAGTCATAAGGAATTTCAGCATAAGTGAGAACCAGGGTTACAGCATCATCCCAGGGCAGTTTGGACTTTGGTGAATAGACAGCAATTTTTGGAACTTTTTCCAATTTAACCACATTCATATTTACCGCAGGACTGCTCAGTTCCTGACGAATTTGGGCTGCAGAGGCATCACTTATTTGTTCGGATGATACGTTGCGAATTTGGCATTCTACTTTGAAGGTTTCATTATAAGGAATCAAAAAACTGCCTCCTCGATAATTCAGCAACCATTCTATTTCTACTTCCTGTTGTAGCACCCAATAAGCAATACCGTAGGCTTTTAGATGATTACTCTGTTCTTCCTCATCCATTGGAATTAGAAGGTAGGCTGATTTTGCCCCAAGGCTAAACAGCGTTAGAAAGACAAAAAAAAGTGTTTTAAAAAGGTTGTTCATCATAAGAATCATCATCTTCATCCAGGAAACTTCCTGTGTTCATTTTGGACTCCAAAACCATATCTCCAAGACCTTCATTTTCTTCAAGGTCAGAGAATTTGGCCATGGCTCCTTGGAAACGTAATCGAACGTTATCCAATCCACCATTACGATGCTTGGCTATAATGAATTCGGCTTGCCCATCTGAGGGTGATCCATCTGGCCATTCTGTAATGTCGTAATATTCAGGGCGATAAATGAAGGATACAATATCAGCATCTTGTTCAATCGCCCCAGATTCACGAAGATCAGAAAGCATTGGACGTTTATCACCACCACGAGTTTCTACAGCACGACTTAGTTGTGATAACGCTATTACAGGTACATTAAGTTCTTTCGCAATACTCTTTAAGGAACGTGAAATAGTACTAATTTCTTGTTCACGGTTACCGCCTGCCTTTCCTCCGGCAGTCATGAGCTGAAGGTAATCAATGATAATCATCTTTACATCATGCTGAGCTACCAGTCTTCGGCATTTGGCTCTTAGGTCAAACACACTAATTGCCGGGGTATCATCGATATATAAAGGAGCTCGTTCCAGGTTTTTTACTTTGGTGAGAAGTTGCTGCCATTCGTGGTCATCCAGGTTTCCTTTTCTCAACTTTTCTGAGGTAAGGCCCGTTTCACTTGAAATCAGACGAGTGATAAGCTGTACTGATGACATTTCTAATGAGAAAACAGCCACGGCACGATTATGATCTACAGCAATGTTTCGAGCCATAGATAGCACAAAGGCTGTTTTACCCATTCCGGGACGTGCAGCAAGAATTACTAAATCAGAAGGCTGCCATCCCGAAGTAACACGGTCCACTTTAGAAAAACCAGATGGGATTCCACTCAGTCCTTCCTGCTTTGATATTTCCTCAATTTTAGAAATGGCTTCTTTTATCAGGTCATGGGCGGATTCGTAATTCTTTACAATATTACCATGGGCCACTTCAAATAAATCTTGTTCTGCTTGGTCCAAAAGGTCGAATACATCCGTGCTTTCATCAAATGCACTGGTGATAATAGAACTAGCCACTCGAATCATTTCGCGCTGTATGTGCTTTTGCACAATAATGCGGGCATGAAACTCAGAGTGAGCAGAGGAAGATACCTTTTGACTAAGTTCAATAAGGTAATATTCACCTCCAATAGAACTCAAATCGCCATTTTTGCGCATCAAGTTTGCAACGGTAAGAATATCTACTGGCTGGCTATCGCCAAATAATTCTTTTACAGTTTTAAAAATAAGCTGGTGTTCTTCTTTGTAAAAACTGTCAGGGCTGAGGATATCAATTACTTGATTGATAGCAGAGTTGTCAATCAATAGGGCACCAAGTACAGCTTCCTCAAAATCTACAGCTTGAGGGGGTATTCTACCTTTCTCGAGCTCTATCACATTTTTGGGTTGCCGTTTTTGATTGGCAAAAGGTTTGTTACCAGCGTTTTCCATCCTAAATCTGCTCTATTATTTGATTGACCAAAAGGCTTCAAATTTATTAACTTGTCCTCGGTATGACACGACAAACTTCATTTATTTATGCACTAATTTCTTGTCTCCTCATTATAAGTATTTCATGTAAAAAGACAAATGAAACTTATCCTGAGGTTAAAATTCTTTCACCTGCTGAAGGTACCACCTATTCTTTTGGAGATACCATTTTTGTAACGGTAGAAATTAAAGAATCGGACGCAACACCTATTGTAAGTATTCTTGATGGCTCAGTTAATACTGGCTTACCATTTGACCAATTAGAGGTAAAGGGATACGAGCACAATTTTCAGTTTTACTTTAATAAACAAGAGCTCAGTTCTGGAAGTTATACAATTAGAGCAACCGCATCGAATGGCTCAAATAACAGGAGTGATTTTTTAGAAGTTCACCTGGAGCAAGAGCCTTTAGAGTATTTAGGATTTGTCTCCATTGCTGCCAGTTCGTTAATCAAGGTGGATAATCAGGGTGGGATAGAAGAAAAGTATCTCAATGGTGATTACAATTTATTAGCATTTAATGAGAGGCAGGGAATTGCGGTTACAGCTACCGAGAGCAATGGTGACCTCAGGGGGTATTCATATTCGCCATTACAGCAGGAGTATAACATAGTTTCTACCACAGGTGTGAAAAAGTATAATGCCTTGGTGAATGATAAACAAAGAGTTTACTCGCTGGCCGCAAATGGTGAGATAAAAGCATATAGTAGGGATGGAAGTATCGAGCGATCTTTTCTTACCAGGTCAGACTTAGAACCAATTAGTGGGTGCGCTGGTAATGACGGTTTGCTGATTTGTGTAAAAGAAAGAGGAAAGGAAAATTATGCGTTACACCTATTAAACGCAACAAATGGTGCAGAACTTAAAACTAAGTCTTTACAGGGGCCAGTAGTGGGCATCGTAAATCCATCAAATGGAGTTTACATTATAGCTGTGAAAAGAACAAGGGAAACAATGGTATATAGCTATGAACCATCTGCTAATACCCTAACCAAGCTATTTAGTTTGCAGGGTGAGCCTACTTGCCTCTTTACGGATTATAATGGGGTAGTAATGGTTTCGACCACAAATGCCATTTTCGCATTTCAACTAACAAACGTCACCCAGCCTTACCAGGTTTACAATTTTTCTGCAAACGATATTGCTTATGATAAAGTAGGCGATCAAATTTTGATTGCCAGCGGAAATCAAATCTATCGTGGAGATGTGAATGGGGGTTCTGCAACAGTTTATCATCAGGAGATAAAGGATATTCTGCAAGTAGAAGCGGTGCACAATAGGTAGGAACACGGTTTCGAAAATTAACAAAAAGAAAAGGCCACCAAACTCAACTTGGTGGCCTTTTAGCTCTTAGCATATCACTTAACTAAAAGTTATCTAGTAAACTTTGCTTCCATCTCTATTTCCATTCTCATACCAATTGGCCGGGGTTGATGTTGAGGCCCACGCTGCAAAATCAAAGTAAACGGTTACAATATCAACTTTCTCCTTAGGCCACTCAAATGAGCTTAGAGGGGTTTCAATTCCCCAAGGAATATTATTTGAGGTAACATAGTTGTTGCCCGTAGCCGGATAGCTTGAAGCATCATCAAATGTATTGAAGTAACTGGTATTTGCCAGGTCAGTTGGGCCGAACCATGGAAGGTGAATTTCAGCATCTCTTTGGCCATTTCGAATAACAAATGGATCTATCTCTAGGACATCAGTTATTACTTGAGGTGTAGAAAATTTAACGGTCACTGTAATTGTATCCGAATAACCGACTCCAGCCGAAATACCAAGGCCAGGTGTAATAGTATTGAAGAAGCTGCCATGTTCAGAATAAGAAATGATATTTGTCCAGCTTTCATAAAGGATGACCACGGCTTTAGACTGATTCATTTCCAACCCTTTTCCATCGATTTGAGTGTATACTCCAGGATTTTGGTGTGAACTTACTACGCTACTAATTTCTTCTGGAGCGGTATTGGGCATTGAAAAGCCAAATCCATTTTTATAACCGGCACCAGCAGCTTTTAGGACAAATTTGTGCTCGGCTTCTGTTACATCTCCATTGGCATCAACAATTAAAGCTGTTGTTCTATCAACCACTTTATCATTGAAGTCAAAATCACCTGTAGACGGCCAAAGATCTTCAAAGGCATAAGATCCATAAACATTTTTTCCGGGTGTGTATTGAACATCACACTTGCTAGGATCATTTGGGAAGGCATCTTCTGAGTCACAGCATCCGTCACCATCTGTATCTACACATGATGCAGAGCAAGTTCTACTTTGCCCATCAGTAAATGCGATAACCTCAAAAGGACCATAGATATTTCCTAAGATGTACTCAGAACAAGAAGTGTGTACATTCCAATAACTTCCTCCATTATTTGTGCTTAAGAAAGTCTGAGACTTTAGCCTTGCAGGTTTACCTGAGTTTCCCTTAGAGTCAAACCCATCTACACTAATTATATCTCCAGTGGTTAGGTTAGAGAAAGTATGTGACTGAGATTTGCTATTGCCTTTATCTTTGTACCATACCGTTAGTGTTGCACCATTGGTACCAAGATACTTAAAGGTTACATTTTCCATTCTCCCATCACATGGGCATGGAGCGTTAGAAGGATAACCCCCGCTTTTTTTAGTTAAAATGCTTGCAGTGTTACCATTTATGTTAACAATCTCCTTGATACCATTGCGAATCAAGTAAACTTCTTTTTCGGACTTTGGAAGAGAAAAATATAGTTTATCCCCGGTGCTAATCTGGGCGATGCGATATAGTAATACGTTACCACGCATATCAGTTATCTGAATTTTGCTTTTGTAGTCCGATGCTAATTCCGATACTTCGAGAGAAACAATTTTAGTTGTTCGCCAATCAAAATTGCCGGGAAC
This sequence comes from Bacteroidia bacterium, assembly GCA_030427285.1. Taxonomy (GTDB): domain Bacteria; phylum Bacteroidota; class Bacteroidia; order Flavobacteriales; family Schleiferiaceae; genus Owenweeksia. Next base: position 4,200 of record JAUHWX010000094.1, on the reverse strand, counting down.
ATTAATATCTGCGGTGCTTGTTATTCCTGAGAAGCTTGATTTGCTGCTTTCGGAAACATCTTTTTGACAAGAGCTGAAGAAAACAGCTACAGCAAAAATCAGGGATACAATCTTTTTCATTTGAGATTAATTAATAATATTGAAACGTAGATATCAAATATCGAGCTGAACGGTAATCCTTTGAATTATAGATGATTATATTTTTAATAATGAAGCAATATGGGAACTTGTTCCCAAAAAAGGAAAAAGCCGTGCTTTGAGTGGCTCAAAACACGGCTTAAATATGTTGTATTGCTAATAGTTTTACTCGTTAAAGTATCCCATCTTACTAAATTTTGTAATTCTTTGGTTGATTAGCTTTTCAGAGTCAAGTTTTGAAAGCTTCTCAATATTTTTGAGAATCTCGGTTTTTACAGTGTCAAACATAGCTGCGGGATCATTGTGTGCTCCACCAAGTGGTTCTTTAATGATGCCATCAATCAATTTATTTTTAAGCATATCATCAGCGGTAAGCTTAAGTGCAGCTGCTGCTTGCTCTTTATAATCCCAGGTTCTCCAAAGTATGGTAGAGCAGTTTTCTGGAGAAATCACAGAGTACCATGAGTTTTCGAGCATCAATACTTTATCTCCTACACCAATACCCAAGGCACCACCCGAGGCACCTTCGCCAATTACAATACAGATTACAGGCACTTTGAGCAAAGACATATCGTAAAGGTTACGCGCAATAGCTTCGCCTTGTCCGCGTTCCTCGGCCTCTAATCCTGGAAATGCCCCGGGAGTATCAATCAGAGTAACAATTGGACGATTGAATTTTTCGGCCATTTTCATCAGGCGCATAGCTTTTCTGTAACCCTCGGGGTTTGCCATTCCAAAGTTGCGATACTGGCGCATTTTGGTATTTACACCTTTTTGCTGGCCTACAAACATCACAGATTGATTGCCAACCATACCCCAGCCGCCTACCATGGCTTTGTCATCCTTTACATTTCTATCACCATGAAGCTCAAGGAAGTTTCCTTCGGTGATTGCCTCAATGTACGCAAGTGTGTAAGGTCTTTGCGGATGGCGGCTAAGCTGCACACGCTGCCAGGGCGAAAGGTTTTTATAAATGTCTTTTTTGGTAGCGAGTAGCTTTTTCTCAATTTCTTTAACGGTTTTACCCATGTCTACTTGGGTTTCCTGCTCCAGGTTTTTGGTTTTATCCAGTTGTTCCTCTAGCTCTTGTATTGGCTTTTCAAAGTCCAAATAATCCATATAAATCAATTTCTGAATGGGGGTGCAAATTACAAATTTTGGCCAAGGGGAAACCTAAAAATACGCTTAGGGTCTACCTCTTTGTAAATGAGCCAAAAACTTAGACGCTTGGGTGAGCTCCTTTAAGTAGTTTTTTCTTGCGGTATCTTTTGATCATAACGTCAGTAAACACGGTAGAAAGGATGATTGCAGCTCCTACATAAAAGTAGGGGTTCATCATTTCGCTGTCGCCAAAAAAGAGGAGGGCTAATAAGATTCCATAAATAGGTTCGAGATTAATGGAAAGTAAAACGGTAAAAGATGATAGCGTGCGCATTACGGCAACGGATTGAATGAAAGCATAGGCTGTACAAATACTCGCAAGAATTATTAGATAGAGCCAGTCTGTACCGCTTAGTGAAAAGGCTGATACCTGCAATGAACCTGAGTAAATGGCATACAGGCTAAATAGCCCAATGGCAAGCCAGCCGCCTAGCATTTCTAAAAAAGTAATTCTAAACGGACTGTTGGTTTTTACCAATTTGCTATTTAATACAGAGAAGGAGGCGCTTAAAAAAGCGCTTATCAGAGCAGTGATAATACCAGCTGTGTAATCTCCTTCAAAACGAAAGATTAAGTACAAACCAATTATCACAAAGCCCCCAAGGAGCATTTCAGTTTTATCTACTTTTCTTTTGTAAACAATGGGCTCAATAAGAGATCCAAAAAAAGCACCTGTAGAAACGCAGGCCAATGCAACGGAAACTGTTGAAATTTTGATGGCGTGAAAAAATGTAATCCAGTGTGCGGCAATGATGACTCCGGCCAAAATAATACGCCAGGCTTTTTTGTCAATCTTAAAATCGGTACGCTTAGTGGCAATCAAAAACAGAAATATAAATACGGATGCCATCCACATGCGATGCCATACTAATGGGATTGCATCTATGCTAATAAGGTTGCCAAGTATGGCTGTAAAGCCCCACAGAAAGACTACAAAATGTAGCTTTACGTAATCTGAATTTTTACTTTGGTGCAATGTAGTACATATATAATGCGATGATTGAAAATACAATATTTGGAATCCAAACCGCAAGCAAGGGTGAAAAATTACCTAGGGTAGCAAAGGTGGTAGAAATTTGCATAAAAAATATGTAGGCCACACAGATGGCAAGCCCAAAAGCAATGTTTAAGCCCAGGCCTCCTCTGGTTTTTTTGGAACAGAGGCTTACCCCAATTAGCACCAAGATATAAGTAGCCACGGGCCAACTTAGCCTCCTGTATTTTTCAATCAGGTAAAAGTTTAAGTTTTCTGACCCTCGAATTCTTTCCTTTTCAATAAACTCATTGAGTTCGGGGGTATTCATCATTTCAACAGTAAAAAGCCTAGGGACTATCTCATCCGCTTTAAAGTCAAAAACAGTGTCCATTTGCCTTCCACTAGTCAGATGCTCTTTGCCTGTGCTGTCAATTACTCTAATGACGTAGTTATCCAGCGTCCAGGTGTTCTTTACGGTGTCAAGTTTTATAAAATCTGCCTTGAGTTTACTCTTCATCGCGTGATTTTCAAAAACCTCATAAGTGAAGTGATAGCCGGAATTTCGTTCGGTATTATAATTTTCAAAATACACGATGTGTCCGGGTTTTATCTGGCGGTGGATGTCTTTAAAACGATCCTGTTGACCGTGTTTAATGTAGGTATGCTCAAAGTTGAGCCGGGTAACATTTGTTTTGGGAATCACATAGTTTCCAAGCCCCCAACTTATACCAGCTAAGATTGTAGCAGCAACAAAATAGGGCCACATCATTCTTCTAAAACTCACGCCACCGGTAAGAATGGCTACAATCTCGGTATTTGCCGTCATTCGGCTGGTAAAGAATATTGTGGCAATAAATACGATCATGGCACTGAATAGATTACCATAATACATCACAAAATTCAGGTAGTAATCAAAAATTATTTCGTTAGCTGAAGCACCCTTTGTAACGAAGTTGTCAATCTTTTCAGAAATATCGAATACCACCGCAATAGAAAGTAGCAAGGTAATAGTGAGAAAGAAGGTTGCAAGAAACTTCCCGATTATGTATCTGTCAATTATTCTGAGCAAAGCTTAGAGGCGTGTTTGAAGTTTTTCTACCATCACATTTTTCCAGCTGGCAAAGGTGCCATCAATTATTTTTTCGCGTGCTTCATTTACCAGCCAAAGGTAAAATCTAAGATTGTGCAGAGAAGCAATTTGCCTGCCAAGATATTCATTGGCAGCAAACAAATGACGTAAATAGGCTTTTGAGTAATCGCTATCTACAAATGAAGTTCCGTTAGGGTCAAGAGGAGAAAAATCTCTTTCCCACTTTTTGTTTTTGATATTGATAATGCCTTCGCTGGTGAAAATCATTCCGTTTCTGCCGTTCCGAGTGGGCATCACACAATCAAACATATCTACGCCAAGAGCAATGTTTTCTAAAATATTGGCCGGAGTGCCCACACCCATTAGATATCGAGGTTTATCTTCTGGAAGATAGCTGCACACCAAATCGCTCATGGCGTACATTTCATCATGCGGCTCGCCCACAGAGAGTCCACCAATGGCATACCCATCGCAAGGGTGGGAGGCAATGGTTTCAGCAGATTCTTTTCTTAAATCATTATAAGTAGAGCCTTGAACAATAGGAAAGAGACTTTGCTCGTAACCATATAGTTCAGGGTTTTCATTAAGCCAATCAATACAGCGCTGCAGCCAGCGGTGGGTCATGTCCATGCTGTTTTTGGCATACTCATAAGTGCTCGGGTAAGGAGGACACTCATCAAAAGCCATGATGATATCAGCGCCAATGTTGCGCTGTATTTCCATAGATTTTTCGGGGCTGAAGAAATGGCGAGATCCATCAATGTGTGATTTAAACTTCACACCTTCTTCGGTAATCTTATTGTTGTTTGATAGGCTGTAAACCTGATACCCACCA
>JAUHWX010000093.1 GCA_030427285.1 Bacteroidia bacterium | reverse complement strand
CTTTTTACAAAAGCTAGTTCATAAAGATCAGGAAATACTAATACCTGGAGCCGGTAATGCATACGAAATAGAGTGGCTTCACAAAAATGGCTTTACCAATGCTTATGTAATGGACATCAGCCAAATACCTTTGGATAACCTAAAAAGTAGAGTTCCTGACTTTCCGGATTCTTATTTGTTGTTTGGCGACTTTTTTGAGTTGGATAAGAAGTTTGATCTAATAATTGAACAAACTTTTTTCTGCGCTTTACAGCCTAATCAGAGGAAGGATTATGTGAAGAAAATGGCGGAAATAATAAAACCTGGTGGTAAATTGGCTGGGGTTCTCTTTGATTTTCCGCTTACAGAACAAGGTCCACCTTTTGGCGGAAGCCAAGAAGAATACGAAAAACTATTTAGCCCCTACTTTACTATTGCAAAAATGGAAAGGTGCTACAATAGCGTAAAACCAAGAATGGGAAGTGAATTGTTTTTTGAGCTCATCAAGCCATAGTTTTATATTTGACACCAAATTACAGCAGAATGACAACTACATCCACAGAAGTGCTTAACCACCAGCAAATTGAAGATCGCATAAAGCGAATGGCTTGGCAGATTTATGAAACACATCAGGACGATGCTGAGATTATTTTGGCTGGAATAGTAAATAAAGGGTATCGATTGGCAGAGCTTATTGCTGAGCAGCTGCAGAATATCTGTCCATTAAAAATTTCTCTTTACCGACTAAAGGTGGACAAAAAGAATCCGTTGAATGGTATCACTGAACTTTCCCCTTCCAGAGAATCATTTGAAGACACCTCGGTAATTGTGGTGGATGATGTGCTAAATACAGGCTCTACCTTAATTTACGGTGTAAAGCACTTTTTAGACCATAAAGTAAAGCAGTTAAAAACTGTGGTGCTCGTGGATCGAAATCATAAAAACTTCCCCGTAAAGGCTGACTTTAAAGGACTTTCACTTTCCACCAACCTTATGGAGCATGTGGAGGTAAACCTCAAAGGAGCTCCGTTTTCTGTAGTTGTGAGTTAGTTTTGCAACAATTGGCTTTTTTACATTCGCAAAACTGAACTGTAAAACTCTGTTGTTTTGAACTCTGCATTAAAATCTCAATCGCCTTTATTAGCAGTCCTATTTTGGTTTCTTGTAGTTGCAGCTATTGCTACCGCAAGTTTCTTAATGAGTTGGGAAGTAACTCTTATTTCTGCAGGTTTTTTAGCGCCTACGGTAAATGCTTTTCGATATTATCGAACTAAGTACATCTTTGAAGAAGATCACTTATTGATTCGCGCTCCATTTGAAAAAATTGAAATTCCTTATTCCACTATAAGAGGGACAGAAATATTGAAGTCCAACATCCCACAAAGGCTCATTGGTTTTCCTCGTGAAGTGGTGAATTTAAAATACAACAAGTTTGATGACCGCTTTCTCCTCAACGCATCCACAGAAATGTGTAAACAAATCAAGGTCGCATCGCAAACTTTGAAGAATCAATAAGGTAAAAGTTTCAAACTCGCTACTTTCACAAACTACAGGTGCAGTTTGATAAAAGTGAAATCGTGAGGATACCTGCTTTAATGCCCTAGATCAAAAAAGCTCCAAGATACTTCGGCTTAAATAGTATACTGCCTTATCCAAATATGGGCTCAAAGAACAATCTAATACTTAAAGAGTTAATAAAGAATACTAGGTTCCACTTCAAACTTTAAACCGGATTATTGCTTTGACAAGCATAAAGATTATCCCAGATTTTTATCTGTTTTAGACAAGTAATCTAATTGTAAAACACTAAAATATTTAACTAATGAGCACCTTTGATAAATTAAGCAGAACTATCCCGACCAAAAACGGACTCTTTATATTTGGAGGGCTTACTGCCTTCTTTTTGATTATGCGTTTGGTTGGCTTGGCCGAAACATATTGGCTCCGCGCTTTCAACTTTCTTATCGTGATTGTCTTTTTACGAAATGCCATCATATCCTTCAGAGAAAATTCCAGTGAGTCTTATCAGAGCTTTAATACCATGTTTATGATAAGCGTGCGCACTTGTTTTATAGGAATCGGATTATTTGCCATTTTTCTGGCTATATATCTCGATCAAATTGACCAACCCTTCATGGACAAACTGGCTGTAAATGAAAGCTTTGGTGGACAAATAACCGCTGTGAGTGCTTCGTTTATTGTTTTTGTGGAGGGAATGATTTCATCCATGGCAGCCTCGTTTGTGCTCATTCAATTATTGAAATCAAAAACAGTGGAGGCTAAAACCCAAAAAAAATAATGCTAAGGAATACCGATGTATTTGTGGGTCTGTAGGCTTATCTGCCACTTTGGATTTTGCATCACATAATTGGCAATGTCATCCATCATTATATCTCTGCGGCTCCATTCAGGTTGCAAAAATAGTTTGCAGTGCTCACCTACTCTGGCTGCATGTTCTTCGGCCCACTTAAAGTCGTGCTTGTTATAAATAATAACTTTTAGCTCATGAGCATATTCATAAGCCTCCTTTACCGGGGGCTTTGTCTTTTTGGGCGATAAGCAAAACCAATCCCAATTTCCTGAAACGGTGTAAGCCCCGGAAGTTTCGATGTGTACATCAAGACCTTTATCCTTAAGTAAAGTAGTAATGGGATCCATATTCCACATGAGTGGCTCCCCTCCTGTTATTACAATGGTTTTTGAATATTGAGCAGCGTGATCAGCTATTTGCTGAATATCAGTAGGAGGATGAAGTTTTGGATTCCAGCTTTCTTTTACATCACACCAATGGCAACCCACGTCACAACCCCCTATTCTTATAAAATAAGCTGCGCGTCCACTATGGTACCCCTCACCTTGAATGGTATAAAATTCCTCCATAAGAGGAAGAAAAAACCCTTTTTCTACTTTGTCATTCTCCGTCATAAGCGGCAAAAGTAGTGCTTAGCATTTGCATGCTAAACATTAATAGCTCTATTTATAGCTCTGATAGAATATAGCCATGACTTATGGCCAACTCTTGCTGTGTGTAGTTCTTATAAGATTTATGAACTTTAACCTCCGAGAGTAATTTCAAATCACCTTCACGAGTGATTTCCTCGCTTACTGGAAGTTCTACTTTTCTATACATTTCTAAGTAATCTTTCCAGCGCAAGCGGTTTTGTGGCTGAATGGAATTATCTATAATCTTCCACCCTTTGGGGCTAAACTTCAAAAAGTTGTAGATATTAATACTATGATCAAAATGTGCAAAATGGTCACTCAAATCAATAAAATGACACATAAAAGCCCCAGGCTTGGCTACCAATTTAAACTCCCTTAGAATGTTGATTAACACATCACCATAGATGTGCTCAAAGGTATTGTTGGAACAAATAAAGTCAAACGAATCCTTTTGAAAACCTGTGTTACGCGCATCCTTAAGGTGAAGTTTCAATTGAATAGCAGCCAAGGCATCATCCATAGAAATGCTATCCGCACGAGCTGGAAGTTCCAAAAGCAATTTCCACTTTTCCTCATTCCATTCTGGTAAATATGATTTCAGTTTACCTGTATCATTCCACTCTTTAAACTTGGCAATGGTGGTCATTATCGTCTCCTTATTCATCCATGATTGAATGTCTAAAGAGTCTGTATGTCCTGCATCAGAGAGATAAAGGGCAATAGGAACAACCGGATACCAGCCGCTTCCGAGCTCCAAAACCTTTATGTCATTGAGCTGGCCTCTGTACTTTTTATAATACTTTATATGGTCGGCAGCGTGCATCAGCTTATTGCCAAAATGCTCATCCGTAAGCTGAACACCTTTGGTAATATGCTTTTGAAATACGTGGTTTAGCTTTTCCTTGAAGGGAAAAACCGAAATAGTTTTCTGGACGATTGCCTTTGCGATCCACTTGGCCATAGCATTAAAAATATTGGATTGGCAAGAATAGTCAATACTTATTAATTGCTTCTATTATAAGTTATACTTAATCAACTTCTTTCCGCATAAACTTGCGGTCAAAGCCGGGAACGGCCCATTCATATTTAACTGAAAGTAGTCGAATTATTATAATTGAGCTAATTGAAATAACAAAATTCAGGTTTCGATCTAAATCGAAATAACGGAGTATAAGATAAATGACAGCTCCGATAAAGCAAGCACTTGCGTATACACCTCTTTGAAGTATCACCGGGGTTTCTTGAGTGAGTGTATCTCTAATTACTCCCCCCATCACAGCCGAAAACATTCCCATCACCACAGCAATTTCACCACGAACTCCATGGTGCAAAGCAACTTCGGTTCCTACAATCGTGAAAAGGCTTATTCCTAGTGTATCAAAAAGCAATAATGTTTTGCTAAGGCGCCCTAAGGTTTTGGAGAAAAAATACACACACACGATTCCTGCTACTATGGTATAAACAACAGCCATATCCGAAATCCAAACCAGAGGATGACGATCCAGTAAAATATCGCGTAAAGTACCACCACCAATGGCAGTAATGAACCCTGTAAAGGTGGCCCCTACCCAGTCTTTGTCCTTACCGGTAATAGCCAAAGCTCCGGAAATGGCAAATACAAAGGTTCCTAAAAGTTCGAGGTAGTACTGAAAAGACATTGGCTATTCGGTTTTCTATTCCATAAAAAAGCCCCGAATAATCGAGGCTTTCTAATATATCTATGTGGAGAAATTATTAAGCCGTTACGCCAATAAGTTCTGCCATTTTAGCTCCTATATCTGCAGGTGAATCTACTACGTTGATACCACACTCGCGCATGATAGCTTTTTTGGCTTGTGCAGTGTCATCGCTTCCGCCAACAATAGCACCAGCATGACCCATTGTACGTCCAGCAGGAGCAGTTTCTCCAGCAATAAAACCAACGATAGGCTTCTTAGTGCCGCTTGCTTTAATCCAACGAGCAGCGTCTGGCTCCATTTGTCCACCAATCTCACCAATCATAACAACACCGTCAGTTTCAGGGTCGTTAAGAAGTAGTTCAACAGCTTCTTGCATAGAAGTACCGATGATTGGATCTCCACCAATACCAATGGCAGTAGACTGCCCCAAACCAACTTTGGTAAGTTGATCTACAGCTTCGTAAGTAAGAGTACCTGATTTAGACACTACACCGATACGACCCTTCTTAAAGATAAAGCCAGGCATAATACCAACTTTAGCTTCGCCAGCAGTCATTACTCCCGGGCAGTTTGGTCCTACCATGCGGCAATCTTTGTCACCAAGGTATTCTTTCACCATAATCATATCCTTTACAGGAATACCTTCGGTGATAGTGATAATCACTTTAATACCAGCGTCAGCAGCTTCCATAATAGCATCAGCAGCAAATGCTGGTGGTACAAAAATGATTGATACGTCAGCACCAGTTTCTTTTACAGCATCAGCCACAGTGTTGAATACCGGACGATCAAGGTGAGATTGACCACCTTTTCCTGGAGTTACACCACCAACTACATTGGTGCCATATTCCAACATTTGACCTGCGTGGAAAGTACCTTCACTACCGGTAAATCCCTGCACAATAATCTTCGAATCTTTATTTACTAATACACTCATGCGTGTGATTTATGATTTTGCAATTTTTACTTTGGAACTGCGAAAATAATAGATTAGATCTTTAAGACCTTAATATTTATAAAAAACTAAAGGTTGTATTATGGACTCACTCCTCTTCTACCGTCCAAGCCGGTGCTTCACCAAAACTTGCACCTGAAATTAATTCGCTCAATTCCATACGCTTTCTAGGCGCATGCTCTGATTTTTGATCGTTTTCACTGAGCTCCTTCAGGCGGTGCTCATCGCGATACCCCATCACAAACATGGTCATAGGAGCATATTTTTCGCCATCCACATTAAAGTTCTTCAAAATATTTTCGGGAATAATGCCCCCCATTTGGTGTGCATACAATCCATCGGCAGTGGCTTGCGCCAAAAGGTTTCCCATGGCAAGGCCCAAATCATGAGCGTGATGGGAGTTGGGCTTATTTTTATAGTCAAAATTAGTTTTAGCCAAGCAAGCAGCTAAAATGGGTGCTGTGTATGCCCAATTTTTATTACCATCTACCAAGCAATCAAAAAGCTTGTCATAATGCTCCTCTCCTTTTTGTGCCACAATGAATCGCCATGGCTGCTCATTGCGCGAACTCGGTGCCCAGCGAGCAGCTTCAAAAGCACGTAGAAGCTTCTCTTCCTCAACCTTCATTTCACTAAAAGCACGTGGGCTCCAGCGTTTCGCAATTTCAGGAAGTATTCTATGTTTAGAATTTGCTTCTTTTCCTTCTATCATAGCATTGGTTTTTTAGAGTTTGTGAATCGAATAACCAGTAGTCCAATAACACCGGCAAGAATGGATGCCACCAAAATTGCGGATTTTGCAGACTCAGCGTAATCCCTATTGACAAAGGCGAGTTCTGAAATAAACAATGACATGGTAAAACCTATACCTGCCAGTATGGATGTACCATAAATTTGTTTCCAGCTACTGCCTTGGGGCAATTGGGCCAAGCCCATGGCCACCATCAATCGAGACACTAAGCTGATTCCTAAAAACTTACCTACAATCAATCCGAAGATAATCCCCAAGCCAATGGGCTCTACAAGCCCGGCAAAAAAATTGTCTTCAATTTTTAATCCTGCATTAGCGAAAGCAAAAATGGGCATGATGATAAAGTATACAAATGGAAATAATCCATGTTCGATTTTTTGCAAGGGTGTGCGTGCATCATCGCCAGCTGAGCGTATCCCTTTTAGAAGGTAATCCTCCCGCTCCGTATTAAAGTCTGTATCAATGGTGGTTGTTTTTAAATACTTGCGATAAAGGGTTTTTAACCGGTCTGTAAATTGATCTTTACTTATACGGTACTTGGCAGGAATGGTAAAGGCCAAAAGTATTCCAGCAATGGTGGGGTGAATTCCGGAGTAAAAGAACGCTACCCAAATACCACTTATACCTATAAAAGTGTAGAAAAACACATTGCGAACACCCAAGCGATTAGCTACCATTAGTGTTACCCAGGCACCGCCAGCAATATAAAGTTGATCCACATCAAAGCTTGAGGTATAAAAGAATGCAATCACCAGTACTGCACCAATATCATCTACCACCGCCAGAGATGTAATAAACACTTTTACTGAAGGAGCAATTCTTCGTCTTACCAGATTGATAAGTCCTAATGCAAACGCAATATCTGTGGCCATCGGTATACCCCAACCTTTTCCAGTATCACCCGGATTAAAGGCTATAAAAATTAATGCAGGCACCGCCATTCCGCCTATTGCTGCTGCAATAGGCATAGAGGCTTTTTTCCAAGTACTTAGCTCCCCGGCTATTACTTCTCGCTTTATTTCAAGGCCAACTAAAAAAAAGAAAATGGCCATTAAGCCATCGTTTATTAAATAATGTAAAGTGAGTCCAAATTCCTTATCATCAAAGCTCAGGGTAATTTCTTTTTCCCAAAGGTGTTCATACCACTCGCTACCCCAACTTGAGTTGGCAACCACCATAGCGGCAACGGCTGATAAAAACAGTAAAACCCCAATAGTAGCTTCATTAGAAAATATAGATTTTACGGGTCTTGTTAAATAATCAATTGGTGCTTTCGTATCTGTCATTCTTTTATTTACAGTTCAGATAAAATAATACGTGCTTGTACTAATGCATTACTATTCTAATTCTTTTGTATCGTAGCAGCTTTGGTCAGTATACACCAAATTTGATGTATTAAAACCAAGTTCCTCTGCCAAATTTAAGTATTCTTTAAGCTTTACAGCTGAAGGTTGAGGCTCTCGGCAAAGTATCCAAAGACTTTCTCTATCTGGCGCTCCAACCATTGCATAGCTGTAATTTGGCTCAATTTTGATAATGTAGTAATCACCCTTAAAAGGCCAAAAAAACTGCACTTGTAGTTGCGAATTATCACCGCTATCAGCAATGGTAGTCGCCTTCCCGGTAATGGTACTTACCTGCCCAGATTCTTTATTGTAACAAGTATTAAAAACTTCAACAAAACCATCTTTTAAGGTATACTCCGCAGTCACGCATCGGCAATCATCCTGAAACTTTTGTGGCAAATGAGCTATATCATACCACACTCCCTGATACTTTTCAAGAGATACGTTTTTGGCCGTTTCCAGAGGTTGATTAGAAGAACAGCCCACAAGTAGCAAAAAACTACTGAGGGCTGTTAATGTTTTATTTAAAATTGAACTCTGCGCCATGGTGATTTTTACAGGTCACGAATCATTTTCACCACTTCATCGCGGGTTTTACCAAGTTTTTGTTGCAGGCGTCCTACTAATTCATCTTCCTTACCTTCTGCATATTGAAGATCATCTTCAGTAAGATCGCCATAAGCTTGCTTCAATTTCCCTTTTGTTTCGTTCCAATTTCCTTTTAATTCCAGCTTATCCATATATACTTTTGTTTTGATTAATAATACAGATATAAGGCTTCAGTCGGGCAAATTGTTCAGGAATATCTTACATCAAAAGCTGCACCAAGCTACACTTTGGTTTTCACTTTATCCCAACTCTTTATCTGCCAGCGGGCTACACCGGTGGCTACATGATTGTCGTTCATGTCAAAAATTTCAATAGTGGCGGGAAACATGATTTTCCCCTCCTTTTCCAGTGGCTCCACTACTTCTTTTTCCATAAATGATGGATCAACTTCAAACCGTGCCTTTACGGCAGTTTTTGCTTGATAATGATAATCCATCTCAAGCCGCTGTAAAATGAGTCTATACCTTTTTGGGTCTAATATTCCAATCAGCAGAAAACCTGAACTCACTTCCGCCAGAGTTGCCATTGCGCAAGCATGAATGCCTTTAAGGTGATTGAGGTTTTTCTTGCGATATGGAAGGTGAATCTCTAAATGATGTTTTCCAATATCATGAACCTTAAACTTATGTGGCCCATTGAAAGGAACCATCGTATTGAGCCCTTTGCTAAGAACCCATCTGTAAAAAGGTGAAGTGGTGGCCTTTGCTGCTAATTTGGGTAAATTCATAGATCAGAAAGGTACAGAATTATACCCTTGAAACAATCGAATTGGATCTTGCTTGAGGAGCAAAGTCATAGTATGGTAAAGCTCAAGGTGATATTCTTTAAACTCATTGGGCCGCTCAAAGAAGTTTTCTACAGCAACCGCAAAAAACTCATGCCTATTGGCAGCGCCATACTTCCTAAAAAAACTATCTGCACCCATTTGTATTCTTTCCATCTCAGCTTTTGCCAAAAGCTCAAACTTATTGATGTGAGCATCATCTATAAAATCATACTCATCATTGTTTATTGCATTTTCAAGACGAAGGGCATGCGCCATTTCATGCAATCCAAGGTTACGACCATCGTCATGCACTTCATAGCCCTCCACAAAGTTATTCCATGATAGCACAATAAGGCCACGAGCATTTACTTCTCCCTGGTGATACTTGCGAGTAATGGTAGAATAATAATTGTCTTTGTAAATCAATATTTTCCGGAAATGCTCCAGGTTGAGATGTTCAAAGCCAAAAGTGAGTTGAATAGCAGAACCTGCTATTAAAGCTTTCATTTCAGCATTTACGTGTGTATAGCTTCTGGGGATAAAATCATTACCATCAATAAATGCCTGAACCCGGGTTTCAAATTTTCTTTTATTCGTTGAACTCAAGTTTTGATAATATAGAAAATGCTCTTCCAGCTCCTTTTTGTACTCTTGTTCTAAAGGTCTAAAGTTATGTCGCTTTCTGTGAGAACTTAAGCCTAAAGCAGATTTGCCTAAGTAAATTACTGAGGCAACCATCAATATTAAAAAAGGGAGCCAATCCTCCCACTCGTACTCTTCCAATTAACCAATTTTAAGGAGACGAATATAACAGCTTCGCGTAAAAGTGAATCCCTTTGTCAAAGCATTTGTAGAGCATAATGGTCATTCATAAATAACTGTATACTTTTGCAGGCCTTAAAAACTGGGAATATGCGCGCCAAAATCATCAACTTTTTACAGTACGACAAAAAGAAAGGAAATCTAAAGGATGAACTTCTTTCGGGTATAACAGTAGCATTAGCATTGGTTCCCGAAGCTATTGCCTTTTCATTCATAGCAGGCTTATCTCCCCTTGTTGGTCTTTATTCGGCTTTTTTCATTGGCATTATCACCTCTATTTTTGGTGGCCGCCCGGGAATGATTTCGGGAGCAACTGGTGCTATTGCAGTTGTTTTAGTTTCTCTTGTTATCAATCATGGTCGTGAGTATGTGTTTGCAGCAGTAATACTCATGGGTGTAATCCAAATATTGGTTGGTGTTTTTAAGCTCGGAAAGTTTATTCGCTTAGTACCTCAGTCCGTTATATATGGTTTTGTTAATGGCTTAGCCATCATCATTTTTATGTCTCAGTTTGGTCAGTTCAAAATTGGCAACGAGCCTGACAGCCCATGGATGAGCGGTAATTCACTTTATATAATGCTTGGTTTGATAGCAGTTACCATGCTTATCATTCATTTTATGCCAAGGCTTACTAAAGCCGTTCCATCATCACTTACTGCTATTGTGGTGATTTCACTTTTGGTAATTGGTCTTGATATTCCTACCAAAACTATTGGTGACCTAGCCTCTGTATCAGGCTCCTTCCCTAGCCTTGCCTTGCCCAACGTTCCATTTACATGGGAAACTTTAGAAATAGTATTCCCTTATGCCTTAATTATGGCAGGTGTTGGTCTGATTGAAAGTTTATTAACTCTTACTCTTATTGATGAAATCACGGAAACTCGTGGTAGCGGCAATAAGGAGTCTTTTGCTCAGGGGTTGGCAAACTTTGTTACAGGTTTTTTTGGTGGAATGGGCGGTTGCGCCATGATTGGCCAAAGTTTGATTAACGTAAATGCTGGTGGTAGAAGTCGTATTTCTGGAATTGTAGCCGCACTTGGGTTGTTGAGCATTGTGCTTTTTGTAGGCCCCGTAATTGAAATGATCCCTATGGCAGCCTTGGTTGGCCTAATGTTTATGGTGGCCATTGGCACCTTTGAGTGGGCTACACTTCGCGTATTTGGTAAAGTTCCTGTTTCTGATATTATTGTGATGATAGTAGTAATTCTTATCACCGTATTTCTGCACAACTTAGCCCTAGCCGTACTTATTGGCGTTGTTATTTCTGCTTTGGTATTTGCCTGGGAAAATGCAAAACGCATACGTGCCCGCAAGTATATTGATGAAAAC
The DNA here is from genome assembly GCA_030427285.1 of Bacteroidia bacterium. Lineage (GTDB taxonomy): Bacteria > Bacteroidota > Bacteroidia > Flavobacteriales > Schleiferiaceae > Owenweeksia. Next base: position 782 of record JAUHWX010000093.1, on the reverse strand, counting down.
GGTGTGAAGCACTACGAAATATTCGGTCCATTATTCTTTGGTTGTATTTCTACTTTCAATGATAAGTTTGATGTAAATAATGATCCCGAAGAAGTAGTGATTGACTTCCGCGAAAGCCGAGTAGTAGATTTATCAGCTATTGAAGCTTTGAATAAGTTGACCGAGAAATACCTTAAAGCAGGCAAGAAACTTCACTTACGCCACCTTAGCCCCGATTGCATTGCCATGCTAAAAAATGCAGAAAAGATTGTTGACGTAAATATTTTAAAAGACCCTGACTATAAAGTGGTAGCAGACCGAGCTACGGTTTAAGACAAATTTTCCTGTTCTATTTTCTTTGATTTTTATGAGCCCTTGCGATGTGCATGGCTACATGTTGAGATTGCTTATATTTACCACCATGAGTAAGCACCCTAAACGCAAATTATCTTTTGCGTATTTACAAAGAATAGACTTTTATGACGTTTGACGAATTTGGGCTAAATGACCAATTGGTAGAAGCCCTTGGCTACATGAACTTTGAAAAGGCCACTGAGATTCAGGAAAAGGCCATTCCCATTATATTACAAGGAAGCGACATTATTGGTTGTGCCCAAACCGGGACAGGAAAAACCGCAGCTTTCATCCTTCCTATTTTGCACAAAATTGCCACCAGCAAAACCAAAGGAACCAATACTTTAATAGTTTGCCCTACCCGAGAACTGGCAATGCAAATTGACCAACAAGTGCAAGGCTTAGCTTATTTCACCAATACCAGCTCATTTGCCATATATGGCGGTGGT
>JAUHWX010000092.1 GCA_030427285.1 Bacteroidia bacterium | reverse complement strand
ATACAAATCGCTATGACACCGAGAGCAATGCGTATTTGCTATACGGGGCAAACTTCACCTATTCACCCATTAGAAATATTCGTTTTAGCGCAGGTTATCGCAACAATTATTTATTAGATGAATATACCTCTGATCGTGTATTGCTCAACTTTGATCTGAACGTAGATTATGGTAATCACAATGTGAGTGTAAATACTTCACATGGCTTGGTGCGAAACACGGTAGGAAAGACAGATTTTTATATAAACGCCCGGTATTCATATCGCATAGCTGCCCCCATTCGTAAAATGAGCGATTTGCATAGCCTTAGCGGGCAGCTGCGCAGTGATAATCCCAGAGATGTGGCTGGGGTGATACTTACAATAAATGGACAATCTGTAATAAGTGATGAGTATGGTCGCTTTGTGGTAAATGATTTGCCAGAAGGCCTGCACTATATGTACCTGGACCCGGGTACACTGGGCATAGGCTTGGTTACTGCAGTAGAAACTCCTCTTGAGGTTGTGATTGGCCCAAGTGAAGATAACAAAGTGGTAATACCAGTGGTGCGCGGAGGCAGTATTTCCGGCAAGGTAAATCAGGTACTCGACAAACGCGATGTGGCCAATGGAGAAAAACCTTCTTTGAAGGTGGTGAAAGTAAGCCAAGGAAATAGAGAGCTTTTGACCTATACAGATGAGCAGGGAAATTATAGCTTCAAAAACTTACTGCCAGGCCAATGGACAGTGCGTGTGGTGAATGCCGAAACAGCAGATGGGAAGTATAAAATAGATAGAAATAATGTTTCAGTAAACGTAAATGCTGGTCGTGAAACCAAAGCTGATTTTGAAATAGTGGCACGAGTACGAAAAATAAAGTTCAGTAATCAATCAATAGATGTAAAAATCAATAAATGAAAAGATTGAAAAATATACTGATAGTTGCGGCCATGCTCTTTACCACTGTTCTTGTGGGGCAAAATCCTGGTGGAGTGGGCACGGGGCTGGAGATATGGTACCGAGCGGATGCAGGAACTTCTACTACAACCAATGGGGCTTTCCTTAATACCTGGAGCGACCAGTCAGGCAATGGGAATAATGCCGCTCAAGATGGTAACCCTCCGCGATACTATGATAATTTCACGTCAAATATCAATTTCAACCCAACTGTAGATTTTGATGGAAGCAACGATCGCCTTGCGGCAAACTTCAACGGCATAAAAAATAGCAGCATGACGCTTATTGCCGTAGGTGAGCGTGATAATAGCAACTTTAATGTCATTATGGGGTCACCAGGTGGTGCTAGTGGACAAAATCTGCACTTCGGTTACAGAAATACTAATCAGGCTACCTTGGCTTACTGGGGAAATGATTTGGATGTAAGTGTTCCAAATTTTAATACCCCTGAAATTACCCCGTATATTTTATTTGGTGAGCAAAACGCTACGGGTAGAAGAATGGAGGAATACAGGAATAGTGGAATACGAACCTCTACTGATAATAACTCAACCTACCTTACCGGAACAACTCAAGGATATATTGGCGACCTGCAATCTGTAGGTAATTACAATGGACGCATCAGTGAGGTAATTGCTTATGATAGGGTGCTTACAGATATAGAAAAGCAAAAAATATACAGTTATCTGGCAATAAAGTATGGTCATACTTTAACGAATGATAATAATAACAATAGCACTGCAAATGAGGTCGTATCCGGCTCTGTTCGTGAGGGAGACTATCTGGCTTCTGATGGAACTGTGATTTGGGATTACGCAGCCCAGGGAGCAGCATACTTCAATAATATTGCAGGAATTGGTAGAGACGATAATAGTGGTCTGGATCAACGGGTTTCTAGCGGTAGTAATCCTGACTGGGTGGTGGCCCTGGCTCATGATCAGTTTGCCGTTACTAATTCTGCGCACAGTGTAGCATTTGCTGCTGATAACAGCTTTATGATGTGGGGGAGTAACAGTGCAGCCTATGATTCGAGTTATACGGCCACAGGCGCTCCTAATGGTTATAAAATTGCTGCCCGAAACTGGCGTGTTCAAAAGACAGGTAGCTTTGATACTGTAGAAGTTGTAATTGCTTCTTCGACTAGTGGTTTGCCAAATACGGCTCCATCTTCATCAAATCTTTACTTATTGATAGATTCCGACAATGATTTTAGCTCAGGAGCAAGGTTGGTGCCGATGACAAGAAACGGTTCAATCTGGAGTGTAAGAACTGCTTTAGGCAATGGCGAGTACTTTACATTTGGTAGGTATCTGGGAGGAGCTACTCTGAGTGTAACCACGCAGGGTGACGAAACGGGTCCTACCAATATTGTATATACTGTTACTCTTAGCCGATCTAATAACACAGGTACTACCTTAACCTACGATATTAGTGATGCCGGCACTGGTACGGCTTCTTCAGGTAGTGACTATAACGCCATACCGGGCAGTGCAATAGTAAGTATTAGTAATGGCAGCACCACAGGTACTTATACTGTAGCCGTGAATGATGATAGTCAAGCTGAGGCTACCGAAACTTTAGTTGCGTATATCAGCAATCCATCCAATAATAATTACCCGGTGCTGGTAGATACCGCTACTGCAACTATTACAGACGATGACCCTCCTTTACCAGGTGGTGTAGGTAGCAATTTGGTATTTTGGCTAAAAGCTGATGCCGGCACCAATACAACTACTGATGGGCAGGATGTGACATCGTGGGTAGACCAATCCGGAAATGGGAATGATGCATCTGATGCAGGAGTAGAGCCGGTTTATCGCGAGGTGGTGGCCAACTTCAACCCAGGCATTGAGTTTTCTGGTAGCGGACGTTTTAATTTATCAAATAGCAGTGATATAAATACCTCCAGTAGCTCTCAAAAGTCCTACTCAATTGTGTTCCGCACAGGTGTGGATATAACTTCACGTCAGCTAATATTTGAAGAAGGCGGAGGTACCCATGGGCTAAACCTATATATAGAAAATGGCCGGGTACATAACAACCTGTGGCTGAGTAGCGCTGATAATGATGCCTCTACTGCTATTGCCAAAGAAACAACCTACATCCTAACCTTTGTGTATGACGGGAATAGTACACGCTGGGATGGCTACCTCAATGGTATAAATACCCATAGCGATAACAGCGCACCAGGCACACTCAATGCACACACAGGTGGCATAGGTATAGGTGAGATAAATGGTTCTACCCAATACAATGGAAATAATGATGTAGGCTCTGGTGATGGCTTTACTGGCCATATAATGGAGATGATTTATTACAATGCAAAAGCCCTTACTACCAATGAAAGAAACCGAATGGAGAGCTATTTGGCCTTGAAATACGGAATAGGTCTTCCAGGAGATTATCTCACCGCTTCAAATGCCACAATTTGGGATGTTTCAAATCACACAGGATATACATCCTTAGTAACCGGTATTGTAGCAGATGCTACTCAGGCACTTTTACAAAAGCAATCAAACAATGAAGATAGCACAAGACTTATTGCCATAGGTCTTGATTCTATTTACTCCGCTAATATTGATAATACGGCTTCGCTGCTTAGTGGGAGTGCTTTGGTGTGGGGGCATAATGGCGGAAGCGTAAGTTTTACCACCGTTGGTGCGCCCGTAGATACGTGGATTTCAGATCGTAAATGGAAAGTAGAGGAAACGGGAAGCATTGGGCCTGTAAGGCTAAGAGTTCCAGCCTTTACCAGCAGCCATAAAAATAAAATACCCGATGTGCCTGCGCTAAACTTACTAATAGATAGTGATGATGATTTTAGCACAGGCGCTACTGTGCTCGCCATGATACGCAGAGGTGATTATTGGGTGGCAGATATAAACTTTTCGGATGGAGATTTTTTTGCATTTGCCACCGAAGGAGCCAGACTGAGCATACTTACCCATGGCGATGAAACCGGCCCTGTTGATATAGTTGTCCAATTGAAGCTTTCAAGCCCAAATAATAGTGGTTTTCCGATAACCTTTGATTTATCAGTGGGCGGCCTGAGTACAGCAGTGGCAGGGAGCGATTATGTGGCCATACCACCGGGTACACAATTCACCATCCCCAATGGAGACTCGGTAGATACCTATACGATAGCAGTGATTGATGATGCTGTAGATGAGCTTACGGATTCGCTTCAGCTTATTGTGAGCAACCCATCCAACCCTTCTTTTGAAATTGCAGTAAACTCAGCTATTGCCGAAATATATGATAATGATGAATCATTGCCTGCCGGGATTGGGGTGAGACCCACTTTTTGGCTGCGCGCAGATATGGGTACATCCACTACAACCAATGGCGCTGCCGTAGCCGATTGGGATGATCAAAGTCTCAACAATCACGATGGTGCTGCCAGTGGTACAGAGCCGGTATTTCGCAGCGTGGTATCCAACTTCAATCCGGCAATAGATTTTAGCGCAGCCACTGCAGGCTACCATATTCAGGACGCTCCTGACATCAATACAGGTGGTGGAAATTACAGTGCTAAATCGTACAGTATAGTTTTTAAAACCGGTGCAGATATCAATACCCTTCAGGTAATATATGAGCAGGGAGGAAGTGTAAATGGCTTGAATTTATACATAGAAAGTGGTTTGCTAAAGGCCAATTGGTGGGTAAGCAACACCGATTATGACGACAATACAAGCATTGACCCAAATACTACTTACGTGTGTACTTTTATATACAGTGGTGCGGATAATGAGTGGAACCTTAGTGTAAATGGCCAGGTGGAGGCTTCCGTGAGCAGTGTGCCAGCCACTCTCAACTCGCATAGTGGCGATGTGGGCGTTGGTTATATAGATGATGATACCCAGCTTGATGGGGATCGGGATATTTCTTCTGGGCAAGTGTTTAAAGGACAAATCATGGAGATGGTTTACTATAACGAACATGTGCTTACCACCAATCAACAGGCACGCCTTGAGACGTATTTATCTATCAAGTATGGGGTTTTGCTCCAAGGAGACTTTATAACCTCTGATAGCACAAATGTGCTGTGGGATTATTCGGCCAATATAAATTATAGCAATAACCTGGCAGCTATTGGTTTTGACGGCAATGGAGCCATTTTGCAAAAGCAGTCATCTTCAGAAAGTGAGGGTACTTTGCTAACAGTAGGTTTGGATACGATAGCGGTTTCTAATGCTACTAATAGTGCCAACTTTGCTACAGGTGTCGATTATCTGGTATGGGGTCACAATAATGATACGCTTACAGGAGTAATATCTAATGATAGTATACCTGCTGAAAGTGGAGTGTTTGACAGGCTGAAACGTCTCTGGAAAATGGAAGAGACAGGTAATGTGGGCAATGTAAAAGTTGCTTTTCCCAAAGATTCAATCGATAGCTATTTTACGTATTTCAACATTGGTTCCTTTCATCTTATTGTGGCTGATAATGCAGATCTTAGCCTAAACTTATCTGCGGTAGAAATGACTACCGAAATGATAAATGGAGTAAATAGTTATGTAGCCAGTTTTGATTTTACGGGTAATCAATACTTCACCGTTGGTCAAAAGGGAGTTGTGATTTGGGGCGGACAAGACTGGCGAGGTGGTCTAAGCGTATTGGTTCCACATGGTCCATCTGATGATCCATTAGATGCAGCGAAGTCATTGATCATATTACCAGGTGATACTGCTACTATAACGGAGGCGGCACTTACAGCACTTGGCATTGTGGCGGCAGGGGGTAATTTAGTGATTATGCCTAATGGGTGCCTGGGTGCTGATGCGATGCTAAGTCTTGGAGAAATGGCGTTGTACGCAGACTCTACAGGATTTGGACAATACAAAGGCCCCCCCGTGGAAGCTACTTTTCAGCAATATATTGATGATGCCGGTTGGCACCTTATAGGCTCTCCGTTTTCAGACACCAAGTGGGAAGACATGACTTTTACGGATAGCAATACAGTAATTAATCACCCCTTGTTGGGTGCATCCATGGACTCATGCACCTATTGTAACCTGTGGTGGTACGATACCTCTACTGACAATGGAAAGGATATTGGATTTGGAACGAGTGATGCTTTTGGAACCTGGCGATCATCTACTGACAGCAATGAAAACTTTGCACCGGATCGAGGCTGGAACCTTTGGTTAGACGAAAGTCATGGTTTTTCATCAGCGCCTTGGACGGTAAATCTGACGGGTACCTTTAATGACGGAGATATTACACAGGTGGTAAATGAAAACAATGCGGGCTGGAACCTGGTGGCCAATCCCTATCCATCAGCTATAGATTGGGATGTGGTAGATGATGATCTTGCTGTGGCGGGTATTGCAGCAGGCTATCACATTTGGGATCATGAAAACACAAACTATGCTGTATATGCATCAGGTAGCGGTACGTTGGGGCTCACTCAGTACGTTGCACCTTTTCAGGGTTTTTACGTGCAAACGAGTACTGCAGGGGCACAAAATTCTGGAAATGTGTATCATGATTTTGATCTTCAAAATACAGACAGGCCGGATGCTTGCGTAAATAATGTTGGCAACTTTTATAAAAGTACCGGGCAAAATATTGTACTGCGCACCGTTCACCAAGGGTCGGGAAAAAAAGATGAAACTGTTATAAAACTTGATGATCTGACCACGCGTGATTTCCATCCCCATGAGGATATTCGAAAACTTTTTACCCAATACAAAGATGCACCATCATTATATAGCCGGGTTGCCTCTCAAAACTTAGCCATAACGGCTATGCCATCTCCTACAGTAAGAGATAGCGTATTGGTGGGTACCGTATGTAGAGATGGTAGCATAGTAACAATAGAGGCTATTGAGGCACCTGTGGGTTATACCATTTATCTTGAAGACATAAAGACGGGCAAGTGGCACCGTATAGATCAAAATGCCTACAGCTTTACCCAGGATGCGAGCCTTGCTAATAGATTTTGGCTACATTTCGGCCCCGGCTCTATTGAGGCAAAACCTTGGGATACCAGCAATCCATTTAGCATTTTTGTGCGCAATGATAATTTGGTAATTAAAACCTTAAAAAGTGTTACGTCTGCAAGCTGGTATCTCACTGGAGTAAGTGGTCAAGTATTTTTAACCGGTAGTATAAATGAGGGACAGGGTTTTGAACATGAAGCTTATGTGGGTCATTTGGCACCAGGTACATATATATTTAGAATGAAAACCAAAGTAGGATATTTTGCTGAAAAAATCGTGATTTTGTGATGAAGCAGTATTTCTCAAATATCAAAAACTGCTTACGATGGTCTTTTGTTGCCATAATGCTACTGGTATTTGAGGCGGTATATGCGCAGCCCGGCAATCCCGAATATAGTCTTTCGGCCACTACATATTTTGAAGTGGATATTCAGCCCATCGCACTGCTGGATATAGAAACCAGCCAAGCTACTACCAATATTAGCATGAATGTAGATGCACCCACAGAAGCGGGTTTGGGTTTAGGTGCTAATCCACTTGTAACAAACACATACAATTGGATAAATTACAGTAGTGGTGTGCCTCCATCGGTAAATAGAAAGGTACAGGTAAATATAAACAGCGGTACAGTGCCTACAGGTTTTGAAGTTCGACTTTTTGTATCCAATGCTACTGGCTCTGGTGGTGGAACTTTAGGTGTACCCGGAGGAGGTTATATAACATTATCCGGATCACCTCAGGATATTATTACCGGTATACGTGGAGCATACACGGGTAATGGGCCAAACCACGGACATCAGCTTACGTATTCATTACATTACACAGGGGGCAATTTTGCCGTGATTGAAACCCAATCCGCTCCTATCAATGTGATTTACACCATAATTGATTACTGATGAAACACATTTTAACTAAAACCATATTGTGGTGTGCATTAATGCTTGGCGGTGGTTTAACCCAAGCTCAGGTGGTGATTGTGTCAGTAAGTAACCATCGTGAAGACATTGATGAAAATGACCTTACGGTGCCCCTGGAGGCAGGTTATGATTTGGAACCTATGGTGGAGACCTCTGCCAGTTTCAATAAGCTTGATGTGCTTAATATGGCTAAAAGCAAAGATTGGAAAGTAACCGTAAGTCGTAGAGATATAAACTGGGCTGCAGCACTTACGGTTAGCGTAAAACGTAACTCGACAGGCACACCGTGCTCAGGATGTGCTGGTGTAAACACCGGGCTATCACCCAGCACCTACATACCACTTAGTTTGGGTGAGCAAAATTTTATATACGGTACAGGAGAAGTAAGTGGTATAGATATTCAAATGAGGATACAAGGACTGAGTCTTACTATTGATGCCGACACCTATGCCACGGAAATAATTTATACACTTTACGGAGACTAACTAGTTTTCAAGGCCCATTTTTTCTATTTCTTCATATGCTGCCTGCAACCATTGAATTCGCTTTTGTTCAAAGGAGTTTTTGGTATTGGAGTAGCGTTCACTAAAAAACTGAAGGTCGATTTTGGCATTCTTGAAATCATTGGTGTAATATGGCTCACTTTCCAGCACGTTCGTAATGTTTTTTAAACTGCTCCTTGTTTCATTCTTAATAGCTTTTAGATACCCCATTAGCTCTTTTTTTAACGCTGGATCTATGTTCTCAGGAATATCCTCCTTAGCTTTTTCTATGTTTTCATAAATCGTTTCGGAAAGCTTTTCAACACGCTGGCTTAAGCCAAAGTTATTTAGGCCAGTACTTTTTTGCCCTTGTATGGTATTAATGTAATCCATCACTTGGTGATCTACATCCGAAAAATAGGAGCTAAGCTTTTGGTAATGCGTGCTCACCAGTTTAAATTGTTTGTACTGGATATCATTTCGCGAGTCATATTTCAAACTTATTCCATGCTTACCTGCAAAAACAAGTTCCGTTTGTGCCAAGTGGTTTTGCACTTTTCTTGTTTTATCCTCAGCGCTATCCAGAGCTTGATTGTAAGCTATAAGCTGAGCATAAGAAAGGTTTCGGTATCGCTTTAAGTGCTGAATTCGCACAAAGTCATTTTCAAATATTTGCAATAGCGAATCCATGCCAGCCAAATAAGTGTCTCGTAGGTTGGAGTCACTTTTGTACACAGGTGCTGCTGCAATACGAGCTTTACTTCCTTGCAGCTGCTGCACTACCTTTTTCAGTTTGCTGTCAATAGCCTTGGTATCAGTAGACAAAAGATTGGTTTTATAATACTCCATGCTTACAATCTGGAAATTAGTAAGCTCTTTATGAAATCTATTAAAATATAACCTTGGGCTGTGGTCGCCAGAATTTGCACCTACAAGTAAGGTGATAAGTGCCAAGCTTACCGTGAGTAGTTGTTTCATGACTTTGAGTAGAGTTTCAAAGCCTAAGTTACTAACTAAGTGTGGTTTAGCTTTTGAATATTAACAGCAGATGTAATGCTCTGAAAATCATCTGACGAAAATTACAGGCTGTGCAAAAACTACAAGTGCGGCATAATATGTACAAGCACTTTTTTGCCTGAAAGGCTCTTGAAAATGTTTAAAACTATGCTGGAGTTTGGAATGATTAAAGTGAAAATTTATCCCAAGTTAGCTGTAGGCGGTGCTTTACCTTGTCAGCAAAACTTCGCTTTTCGCTAAGTTTTTCTTCTATAAATTCACGTCCTTTTTTGATCATCATAAACTGATAATCATTTTCTACCCAAATGCTATAGGTTTCAAAATGATGCATGAAGAGGTCATTATCTTCTACATTTTTGGCAATAGCGGTAAGCGGAATGGGCTGATCAATTACCTGCAGAACTTCAGGCTGGTGAATGCGGTCGTACTCTATATACTTTGGGTTGGGTATGTTGATGAGAAGTGTGGTTTTCTCAGTCATAATGCCGGCTAAATTCTTAAAGAGTTCAGCGTGGCGCTCAATGGGTATGTGCTCAATTACATCAAAGAGAGTGATAAAATCGAAGTCGCTTTGCTTGGGTGTGTAATTTACTACATCGGCCGCATAGCCTTTTATAGACGGGTTAGAAATGGAGGAGTTTAGCAGCTCAATAGATTTTGGGCTGAGGTCTACCGATTCTACTAGGCCTGATTTTATCTTTTTAGAAAGAAGATAAGTCATGGAGCCAATGCCGGAGCCGAGTTCCAAAACTCTGGAAGATGAGGAGAGGCCATATTTTTTCATTCGCTGATAAAGCGAAAATATGCGCTCGTTTACACCTACCTTCATTTGGTGCGCAGAAAAGTTATCGTAAAAGTCTTCGATTTTCTTTTGATCCATGCTCGTTTTACTCTTCCGCCAAAAATAGGTTTTCTGCCGAAAGGCTAGCGCTTTTGGTCATCAAGAAAAAAGCGATAATGAAAACGAAGCTGAAGAATAAAGTTATCCTTCTGATCATGGTTTAGCTGAGTGCGGTTGTCATTAAAGGTAGCTCCTGTAAATACAAAATCCACTTTGTCATCCGTGTCAAACATGCGGTAATGGCGAAAAGCCGAGTGTCCCAGTTTTAGCATAAATACAAAGTTTTTCGCAGGGCTATAATTCATATATAGAAAGGGCTCCTGAGTAGATTTTACAATGTATTCGTTGCTGGAATTAAAAAGGGGATCGTTGAGATAGTAGGATCGAAGCATGGCGTCAAAATGAATACCGGTGCTAAACTTGTTATTTATTTTATAGTTGATGTCGGCATCAATGGGCAGGCGAAAATCCCACGTCCACTTTTTGTTTTCAGATTTATGATAAAACCCCAATACGGCAAATACGGCTGGGCCATACAAAGCAGAATTGTAAAATGCACCAAAGCGATACTGGGTGCGTTCGCTTTTTTTGTAGCTCACAATTCCGATGGCGCCCATTTGCACATCATTCCATCCAAAGCCTTTCAGGTCACTGGCAATTTGAGGAAGCAATACATATTGCCCACTCCATTTTTCGTTGTGTTGCCACAATACACCCAATCGCGGACCAATTGTATATAGATTTAGTACCTCGGTATTAGGTTCGGGCATGAGCGTGGTGAGCTCAGTGTGCACGCCCAGTATTACGGCATGGCCATCCCCAAAAGGGCGGGGCACCATTATTTCGCCCCCATATTCATTTATGCTGGTGGTGCCGTCTGCACCATCATAGCCCGTGTTGGGTGAGGTAGCAAAGTATAGCTTCAAAGGGTCAATATATTCCTGGCTGTAAAGCATAGGAATAACTAAAGTCATGAAGAGTGTAGTGATTACTCTCATGAGGCTTGTGAAATACAAATAAAGGTGTGTGACAAAACTTTCATTGCTTTAAGGTAAAACAATACAAGCCCAAAGTGGGGGCAATTGTTTGCCGCAAAATTAGTCTAAAGTAATTGTGCTTTTACCAGAGGTTTTCTCAATATGGCAATCACCTTTCTGGAGCACATAATTTTCACTGGCTACCAGAAAAGGACCTTGGGAAGTATTCTGATAGGCATCAAAGCGAAAAGTAGCTGTGCCTGCGATAGGAGTATTATCATCTGCCAAAATGTAAACTCCGGAATTAGTGGGTGCCAAAGAGGTAGTGTCGTTGGTTGCCAGTTCTATCCAGTAAACTTCATCCAATTGGGCGGCAGAGCCATCGAGGTTTTTTACGGAAACGGTGATTCTTTTGAATTCTTCGGTGCAGCTGTCATCATCTTTACAAGCTGTAAAGGTGATTGTAAAAAAAAGAAGTAGTGTAGCAATTTGTAGGGAGGTTTTCATAGTAATGCTTTTATCAAATGTAGTGTAGCAAAAGTATGAAACGTGGATTAAGGTGGTTTGTTTTTGAAACTGAAGAGTCCTGGCGTGAGAGTTGTTGTGGAAGGAACGCGGGGCTTCGCACGAATCAGCTGCAAAACTTTTCCAAAGTTTCAAACTTTGGAAAAGTTGGCTGAAAAAGAAAAGGCCACCTCAATTGAGGTGGCCTTTTCTTTTTCAGCATGGTTAACTAATTTAACCTATCAACTAATCATGAATTTATTTCTCCGGATGATAATCCAAAAGCTCGTCTAATGTTTCTCTGGAAACTGCATGGTAGTTAGGGCGGGCTTTCTTGTAAATATCCAAGGCCATATCTTTTTTATCACTTTCTATCAAAGCTCTATAAGTTGGGGTC
>JAUHWX010000091.1 GCA_030427285.1 Bacteroidia bacterium | reverse complement strand
TTGGTGATACTTCAGTACGTGAACTTACAGTGTATAATAATGGATGTGCCTCATTAAATGTATCAAGTTTACTACCATCAAACTCGGCATTTAAAATCTCTCCTAGCTCGGGGAATATACCTGTTGGGGATAGCCTTAAGGTTACCATAAACTTTGTACCAACATTGGGTAACTTCTATAATGCCTCGCTTATTATTAATAGTAATGATAGTGTGAAGGTGATATGTTTGGTAGGATCAGGAGGAGTAATGCCAACTGCAGGATTTGGAATAAGCCACGAAAATACTTGCCAGGGGGAAGTTGCATTTATCAATACTTCAAGTAATGGAAGTACTTACAACTGGAATATGGGTGACGGAAACTTCTATACTACAGCCAACGTGACACATTTTTATACTAAACCAGGTACTTACTCAGTAGTACTCAAAGTGACAAATAGCGCAGGGGTAGATACAATTACACAGCTGGTAACGGTGAATCCTCTGTTTGTAGATTTTAGCATGAGTAACGATACCATTTTAAAAGGCGCTCAAGTAAACTTCTATGACAGCAGTATTACCGCAATCGCTTGGAGATGGAACTTTGGAGATGGAACAACGGCAAACGTTCAAAACCCATCGAACACGTATAATATAATTGGTAAGTACCAGATTACATTAGAGGTAGATGATGCTAATAATTGTACCCGATATGCTAGCAAAGATTTGTATGTAGTAAACCATATTGGCTTAGAAGAAGAGCTTCTTGAATCTTTGAAATACACCATTTATCCAAACCCTAGTACAGGTAAGTTTACCATTGAATCAATCAATACCAATCTTACAGAGGTTACCCTGGTGGTAAGTGACCTTAATGGTAAAGAAATATGGAGGGCCAATGGGAGTACCCGCAGCAAGACTGAGATTGATCTAAGCAAATTCAGCAAGGGTATGTATACCCTTAGCCTTGTAAAAGAGGGAAGAACCTTGGCAAATAAGAAGCTTATTGTGAACTAACCCCCGTTTTACTTAGATATTGAAAACCCTGATTGGTATTTTCCAATCAGGGTTTTTTGTTTTGAAATAGTAATGAATTAGTACCAAAAGAAAAGGCCACCCATTGGGCAGCCTTTTTATAAAACTTAAAAGCAATTATTATCTACTAATAGTAACGCTTGCGTCTTACCTGAGCGATGTATTTGCTCAAGCGGATAACCTGGCGGGTGTAGCCATACTCGTTATCATACCATACGTACAATACAAGGCTTTTTCCATCAGGAGATACGATGGTTGCTTGGCTATCAAATACAGATGGGCAAGAGTTACCAACGATGTCAGAAGAAACTAATTCGTTGCTCATTGAAAAGCGAATTTGCTCTACCAAATCACCTGTAAGTGCTGCATTGCGCATGATTTCGTTTACAGCTTCTACGCTGGTTTCTTTACTTACTTCCAGGTTAAGGATAGCCAATGAACCATTTGGAACAGGAACACGGATAGCGTTTGAAGTAAGCTTACCTTCCAATTCTGGAAGTGCTTTAGCTACAGCTTTACCGGCACCAGTTTCGGTGATTACCATATTAAGGGCGGCAGCTCTACCTCTACGGTATTTGCTGTGCATGTTATCTACCAGGTTTTGGTCATTGGTGTAAGCATGTACAGTTTCGATGTGTCCTTTTACTACACCAAGGTTGTCTTCAATCACTTTCAATACTGGGGTGATTGCGTTTGTAGTACAAGATGCAGCAGAGAAAATATCTACTGTTGCAGGGTCAAAATGTCCTTGGTTTACACCGTGAACTATGTTAGGTACATTTTTACCAGGAGCGGTAAGTAATACTTTAGCAGCTCCTTTTGCTTTAAGGTGACGAGCAAGAGCTACATCATCTCTAAAAGCACCGGTGTTATCAATAATTAAGGCATCATTGATATCATAAGCTGTATAGTCAATATCTTCAGGGTTAGAAGCGGCAATCATTTGCACAGTTCTACCATTGATGATAAGAGTTTTGTTTTCGGTATCGGCTTCTACAGTACCTGGGAATGGTCCGTGTACAGAATCTTCGCGAAGAAGAGAAGCACGTTTTTCAAGAGTAAGATCACTTTCGCCACGGGTTACAATAGCGCGAAGACGCAACTGCTCACCTTTACCTTCTTGGGCCAAAAGTTCGCGAGCTACCAAACGGCCAATACGACCAAATCCATAAAGAACAACGTCTTTTGGGGTAGTGCGCTCTAAATTGTCAGGACCAATGAATGAAGCAAGTTTGTCTTCCAAGAAAGATTTTTTGCTGTCATAGTTAGCCTGCTCTTTAATCCACTCACTTGCAAGACGCCCGATGTCCATACGTGCAGGAGCAACTTCAAGCTCTACCAATTCTCTCAAAAGACCCAAAGTGTCTTCGATGGTAATGTTTTGACCGGCAAATTTGCGGGCATATTCGTGAAGGTTCAATACTTCACTAGCGCGCTGATCGATTAATTGATTTCTAAAAAGAACAGTTTCTATCCCTTTGTCAAGGTGTAAGTCACTGATTTTGCTGATAAATTCTGCTGCAGCTTTCTCTTTTGCAATACGCTGAGAAACCGAGCTTTGATAATCTAATACTTCAGCCATGATATTTGAAGAGGTTAAATTTTTAAATTCCGGCAAAGATATTCCTTTTAAAAAGGTTGTACAATGTTGATGGTCAAATAAAAAAAGCCTCATAGCGAGGCTTTTCTTAGAGTCAGTAGACGGTAGTCAGAAGTTGGTAGTAATTGGGCTCGTTCTGTCTGCCGTCTTCAGACTATTGACTTCCGACTAATTAATATCCAAAAGCATAATACTTAACTCGGCCTTCTCTGGTAAACCCTTGAATTACTACTGGGTCGTCTTTACTCAATCCTTTTACGGCAGTGTTAATATCATCTTCGTTTTCGATTTGCTTACGGTTGATGTGGGTAATTACAAAACCTTCGGGAATACCTTGCTGTTGCAAAATTCCTTTGCTCAAGCTTTTCACCTTTACGCCAAAGCGTACCCCGTATTTCGACATTTCTGAAGAGGATAGTGGTGAAAAATTAGCACCCAGCATATTGCTGAATTTGGTATCATCTTTACGAACAATGTTGGTGGTCCCGTTCATATTTCTCAGTTCCACGTCAAACTTCTTTTCAGAGCCATCGCGGTTTATGGTAACAATCACTTTATCACCGGGTCTCTTGCGACCTATCAACTCCTGAAGTTCACTGCTCTTATTTACTTTGCGGCTATCGATAGCTACAATTACATCACCTGACTCAATGCCTGCTTCGTATGCAGCTCCTTTCTCAGAAACACCAGCTACATAAACTCCGTTTTTCAAATCAAGTTTTAGCTCTTCATTCAGGCGAGGTGTGATATCTGAAATATTGACACCGATAAAAGCGCGTTGCACTGTTCCATATTCCAAAATGTCCTTCACTACTTTCTGTACAATGTTAGAAGGAACAGCAAATGAATATCCTTCAAATGAACCAGTGTGTGTAGAAATGGCACTGTTGATTCCAACAAGGTTTCCCTGAGTGTTTACCAAAGCCCCACCACTGTTTCCAGGGTTTACTACTGCATCCGTTTGAATAAAAGACTCGATGGCCGTCCGTTCATTTATAATACCAATGCTACGGCTTTTTGCACTCACAATACCAGCAGTAACTGTACTGGTAAGGTTGAATGGATTACCAACTGCAAGCACCCATTCGCCTAAGCGGATTTCATCGGAGTTGCTGAAAGTAAGGAAGGGCAAATCCACATCTGCATCTATTTTTAGTAAAGCTATGTCTGTGGTTGGGTCAGTACCTACCACTTTGGCGGTGTACTGCTCTTCATTATTAAGACTCACCTCAATGGTCTTGGCATTGTCAATCACGTGATTGTTGGTTACAATGTAACCGTCTTGTGAAATGATAACTCCCGAACCAGAGCCCATCTGCATTCTTGGATTTTGCTGGTAACCTCTTGGCACACCAAAAAAGAAATCCAATGGGCTTTGAGCTTGGTAGCCATTGCTTTCTACTGCGGTTTTTACGTGGACGACACTATTTACAGTTTTCTCGGCTGCCTCAGTAAAACTAATTTCATCTGAAGGAAGCATACCCGTGCGCATAATTGGCGTGGGTTGCGATTCAAAAACCGTGGTTACCTGAGGTTCTTCAAAAAAGACTTTATAGGCGCCCAAAGTAAGAGCTCCTCCTAAAGCTGATACAAGGAAAATCTTAGCTATGTTTCTCATAATTCTAATTAACGTTTAATTTGCACTTTCGCTTTTTCAATAACTATTCCAGCAATGAGCTTATTGCCACCGTGGCATTGGTTTTAACACGATTTTAACGATCTATACATGACCATACAATTTTATAAATATCAGGGTACCGGTAACGATTTTGTGATGATTGACGACCGCGACAATAAATATACGGACATTACCGAACAACAAGTAAAACATTTATGCGACAGAAGGTTCGGGATTGGCGCAGATGGTCTCATCTTTTTGCGAAATTCCGATGATTATGATTTTGAGATGGTGTATTATAATTCCGATGGCCGAACCAGCACCATGTGTGGAAATGGTGGCCGTTGCCTTTTGCGTTTTGCCAGTGACCTTGGTATAGAAGGTGAAAATTACAGCTTCATGGCAGTGGATGGTGTTCATTTCGGAGTGGTAGATGATGAGGTAGTAAGCCTGCAAATGGTGGATTTGAAAGACATTGACGACTTAGGTAATGATGTGCTTTTTATGAATACAGGTTCTCCGCATCATGTGGTTTTCACCGATTCGCTGCCAGCAGATGATTTTGTAGCTGTGGCCAAAAGCATTCGCTATAGCGACAAATATGCCGAAGAAGGTGTGAATGTGAATTATGTAAAAGTGACAGGGAATAATCTTGAAATGCGCACTTATGAACGTGGAGTGGAGGACGAAACTTACAGCTGCGGAACAGGAGTTACCGCAGCAGCATTGGGAGCTGACTTCCTTAAAAAGACAAAAGGCGACCGCTTGAAAATAAAAACGGCTGGGGGGAACTTGGAGCTAAGCTTTAAGGCGCAGCGCGAAGGATATACCGATATTTGGTTGACCGGCCCTGCGGAGAAAGTGTTTAAGGGGAAGGTTAAGTTGTAGTTCACACAAAGTCGCTAAGGTGTAAAGATTAAAAGTTTAAAAATTATAGAAAGGTGTTATATCAGAATCAAACATTAAGAAGTTAAGGTTCATTAAGTTTTTCTTCATGCTTCTTAATTCCTTAATGGTTTAAAAAAAGTACAGGAATTTTGAGGTGGAGTATGTCCAAACTCAGTTTTAAGGATATAAGGTTACAAAAAGCCCCAGATTAACGGCACCTTGGTAGAAAAAGGTAAATTGGGCGCAAAGCTTTTGACAATGATAGAACCATTAAGGAGTAAAGGTTCATTAAGCTTTTCTTCATGCTTCTTAATTCCTTAATGGTAAAAAATAGAGACTGGATAATTGAATGCCATTTTTAACAGGACATAAAATAAAGCTACGGGCCATAGAGCCGGAAGACATCGACCTGCTGATGCAATGGGAAAACAACATTGTAAACTGGGAGGTGAGTGGCACCATCACGCCTTTTAGCCGCAATCTTTTACAGCAATATATTGACAATGCCCATTTGGATATTTATCAAGTAGGCCAGCTTAGGCTGATGATACAGGAAGGAGAAGGGCAAACCATTGGCACCATTGATATTTTTGATTTTGATGCTTTTCATCACCGTGCGGGAGTAGGTATTTTGATTGGAGACCAAGCCAAAAGAGGAAATGGTTATGCATCAGAATCTCTTCGATTGGTAAAGAAATATTGCTTTGAGCATTTGGGCTTAAAGCAGATTTATTGCAACATTTTGGTAGATAATACGCTTAGCTTAAACTTGTTTCAAAAGGCCGGATTTGCAATTACCGGAACCCGCCACCAATGGGTTCGCTCAGGCGGAAAATATAAAGATCAGCATTTTTTACAGTTGTTTAGAGAAGAATGATAGGAAAGCACGCTTTACGATGGGGGATTTTGATGACCATTGCGGTAAGTGTGTTTTTACTTTCGCGGTGTGATAATTCATCAGTGAAAACTGAACCTGAAAATACTCAGGTTGCTTACCTCAATCACAATGACACCGTAAAGTATGTAGGCATAGAAACCTGCAAGCAATGCCATTATTCTATTTATGAAACGTTTGTGCAAACGGGTATGGGTTCCTCTTTTGGCCATGCCGATACGAGTAAGAGTATAGCCGACATTGATGGTGAATCACTACTCAGAGATTTACATAAAAACTTAAACTACCACCCGCATTGGATAAACGATTCCTTGGTGCTTACCGAGTTTAGATTAAGCGGAAGCGACACCAGCTACAAAAGAAACGAAACCATAGACTATGTAGTGGGCAGCGGCCAGCATACTAATAGTCACATGATTTATCGGAACAACTACCTTTTTCAGGCGCCATTTACTTGGTATGCCCAAAAGGGAATGTTGGATTTGCCGCCCGGTTTTGAGGATGGCAGAAATACGCGCTTCAAGCGATTGATTGGTTTGGAATGTACTTCTTGCCACAATGCGATGCCCACTGGTTTTGAGAAAGGCTCCATTAATAAGTACGCCAAAGTGCCTGGAGCCATTGATTGTGAGCGCTGCCATGGCCCCGGAGAAATTCATGCTAAAAGGATGATGGCAGGGGAATTTGTAGACACTGCGAAGGAAATCGACTATTCTATTGTAAATATCAAAAAGCTTCCGGTAGACCTACAGTTTGAAGCTTGCCAGCGTTGCCATTTGCAAGGGAATGCCGTGGTGGCTGAGGGGAAAAGTTTCTTTGACTTTAAGCCTGGGATGAAGCTAAATACTGTGATGGACGTTTACCTGCCAAGGTATTCCAATGCTGAAGACGAGTTTATAATGGCTTCGCACATTGACCGATTTAAACAGAGCGAGTGCTTCATTCATTCAGACAATCAGTTTAACTGCACCACTTGTCACAATCCGCACATTTCGGTGAAGCATACCAATATTTCTAATTTTAATGCTACTTGTGCGAATTGTCACAAAGGCGCACCCAAGCATGAATGCACCGAAGAGATGAGTGCTTTGCAGGCGGCCGACTTTAATTGTGTGAGTTGCCACATGCCACAATCAGGCTCTACAGACATTCCTCACGTAAGTGTACATGACCATAAGATAAAAGTGCCGCAGAAAAAAGTAGATACTTCAGGTATTAAGGAGTTTTTGGGTTTGGTGGCGATTAACAATCCTAAGCCAACGGATAGAAGCAAGGCCCTTGGGTATTTGCAGCAATATGAACGCTTTGATGCGGAGCCTTATTATTTGGATAGTTCTCGATTTTTCTTGAACAGAATGGGAACGCAAGAAGAGAATCCATCCCTTTGGGTGACGTATTACTTTTTGAAAAACTACTATTCTGACATTCAAAATTTGGTAAACAAAGTGGGCGTAAATGCGATGCTGACAAGATTGAATACAATGAGTTATGATAATGCTGATGCCTGGACCGCTTACCGCATTGGTGAATCATTCCGCGAAAGCGGCCAAGAAACGAGTCTGAAATTTTACAGTAAAGCGATAGAGTTGGCGCCTTATGTTCCTGATTTTATGAATAAAAAAGCCACGGCTTTGGCAGGAGTGGGGCGGCTGGATGAGGCGGTAACTTTGTTTAAGAAATTGCTGAAAGAGCAGCCACAGCATGCAGAGGCGTTAAATAATTTGGGCTATACGTATTTGCAAATGGGGAATATTACTTTAGCCGGATTGAATTTTGACAAGGCGCTGGCTGTGGATCCTGATTACTTGCAAGCTTGGCTCAACAAGGCTTCGCTGCTTATAATGCGGGAGAATTTTACGGAAGCTAAAAAGGCATTGAAGGAAGTTTTGAGACTCAATCCAAACCATGAAAAGGCCTTACAGGCAATGGCGTATTTAAATCAACAATCTTGAAGAAGAAAATTTTACTTTTTGTAATTGTAGCTGCGTTAGCAGCGTGTAGCATTTTGGGCTTTTTGTATTACAAACGCATCCTTGCGGTAAATGTACATCTGAAGCCGGGGCAAACTTTTGAGTTGTTTATCCCCACAGGTTCTGACTTTGCAGCGGTTCGCGACAGCCTTGTTGCAAACGACATTTTGAAAAACACCAAAACCTTTGAGTGGGTGGCGGATAAAAAGAATTACCCAAGCTTGGTGAAGCCGGGCCGCTATGTTTTGGTTCCGGGGATGACCAACAATGCTTTGGTGAATAAATTACGCAGTGGCGATCAGGATCCTGTGCAGCTTACGCTTCATAATATTTCTGGTATTTATGAGCTTTCCGCAAGGCTTTCGCAAACCCTGGAAGGTGATAGTTTGTCTTTTCTCAACCTATTGGAATCTGATGAATCACTTTCTGCTTTTGGCGTAAGCTCAAATACTGTGAGCGCTTATTTTCTGCCGAATACTTATGAGCTTTGGTGGAATACTTCGCCATCAGCTTTGCTAAAAAGGATGCGTCAGGAGTTTGATAAATTTTGGAATGAAGAGCGTCAGGCTAAGGCTAAAAAGCTTGGATTGACGCCCATTGAGGTGGTGACTTTGGCGAGTATTGTAGAGAAGGAAACTAATAGAAATGATGAAAAGCCGACCGTAGCTGGACTTTATGCCAATCGTATAAAGCAGGGCATGAAACTGCAGTCTGACCCCACGGTGATTTATGCTTTGCTGCTCGAAAATCCTAAAATGAAAATAACGCGTGTGTACTACAAGCACCTGCGCTATGACTCGCCTTACAACACCTATATGTATCCGGGTTTGCCTCCAGGGCCAATTAAGATTCCAGAATTGAGCACGGTAGATGCGGTGCTTAATCGCGAAAAGCACGATTACATTTTTATGGTGGCCGACCCTGAGCGCCCGGGTTACCACACCTTTGCGCGAACGCTCGCACAGCATGAACGCAACCGTAGAAAGTACATTGACTGGGCCAATCGCAACAAGATATAGATGCGATTTTCAAAAGCCATAACTGTAGTTTTTTTGGCAGCTTGTATGTTGCCCACTTTGGCTTTTGCACAGCTTTGGAGCGATTCCCTTTCTTTTTTTGAAAAATCACCTTATCCCAACAAAACCAGAATTGGGCTTGTAGCAGGAGTGGAAGTGGTTGGTGTGGCGGGCACATACATTGCCCTCAACCAGCTTTGGTATGCTGATTATCCAAAATCTGATTTTCATCTGTATAATGACAATAGCAGTTGGCTGCAAATGGATAAGGCGGGCCATGCTATGACTTCCTATTATGTAGGATATGCTGGTATGGAAGTGCTTAAGTGGAGCGGTGTTTCGCATAAGAAGTCGGTTTGGTATGGCGGTACTTTAGGCTTTGCTTACCTGGCAGGAATAGAGGTAATGGATGGTTTTTCTGCTGAATGGGGTTTTTCTTGGGGAGATATTGCAGCCAATGGTGCGGGAGCAGCATTGCTTATAGGGCAGGAACTACTTTGGCAAGAGCAGCGCATTACTATGAAGTTTTCCTATCACGGAACCAGTTACGCTGAGGTGAGTCCTGACTTACTTGGAAACTCCTGGAACACCAGTGTTCTCAAAGATTATAATGGCCAAACCTATTGGCTCTCTTTTAATGTACACGATCTTACGGGGTGGGATGCCTGGCCACAATGGCTAAACGTAGCCGCAGGTTATGGCGCAGATGGAATGATAAGCGCACAGTACAATCCTGCTTTTTACGAAAGAAACTCTCAATATAAATGGCAGCGCCAGTTTTATGCTTCACTAGACATAGACCTCCGCAAAATACCCGTGAAAAATAAGTTTTTAAAATCGGTGCTTAACACCATCAACTTTATAAAAGTGCCTATGCCCACCATTGAGTGGAATCAGAAGGGAAGCCCGGAGTATTATTGGTTGTATTTTTAGGGGTGATGTAGGTAGGGTTTTAAATTCACACAGTTTAGATTTCCAACAAAGGTGACTTCTATTACTAATGCCTTCGTATTTGGATAGCTCATTATGTTTCCATATGTGAGTATTATTCCTTTGTTTAATAACAAAAATGTTTCGTGATATTTGGTTATTATAGTTTATAGAATGAAGAAGTCATCAAAAAAAAGTAAAAAACCAAAATCATTGTTTTTTTACGTAAGCCGATACCAGTCTACAAGCGAAAAATTAGCTAAAAGGTGGGACTACCTGAAGTTTGTGGTTTTTCAGTTTTTGCAACGAAATCAAAATTTCCAAAAATGCTTTGGAATGCTGTGGGAATACTATCCTTTTGGAGATCAAATCATTTCAGATTTTGAAGTATACCGAGTAAGAGTCAAGAGAAAGAAAAATAGGGAGGGTGTTTGGAAAGAGGAAAAGTTGACTGGTCAAAACGATAGTTTCAACTGTAATAATTTTAAAGTAGATGAACTACACCTATTTGAGGTTATTAATATTGATGAGTTTCAAAAGTATGAGAGGCGGATTATAGCTGGGTACAAAAAAGCTTTTCTTCAAGATGAAAAACGTAAACTAGAGCTAAGGGAGCGATTATCCAGTGTTAAGAATAATTTAGGAAGTATTTCTTATGGTGGTACCTTGTACTATCGGGACTTCAGTAAAGAAAGGACGAAACACAATGACCTTATTGATTCCTGTACTCTTTCACCTACCAAGACCAAGGAGTCTTTCTACATTTTAGGGATTAGCGTCACTCCCAGTAAGAAATTTCATAAACTTTTTGGGAAAATAGTAGATCAAGATATATCCGATCACATTGATAAAATTAACATGAACTCTTTTAGTCTAATTATAAGAAATAGGAGGTTTATTTCTAGCTGGTCGTCTTTGTCTTTAAAAAGACATAATATGGATTTACTCTATAGAGATTTACACGCTCAGGTTAGGAAGAACGTAACTTCAACTATAAACGGACGCTTTCATAGTAACAAAAATGGGTTTCTTCCTAGTATAAGTTTTTATGAGGTAGATAAACTAAAGAATTTTCAGGATGATAGAGAGCTATTTGATACAATTAAAAATTATTCATTCAATTTTTACAAACCAGACGATAGAGAGGTGCTTGTATTTTTGCCCGACTTTAATGAAGATAGGAATCCATCGCTTTCTGTAGTACAAGAAGAAAACTGTTGGTCTGATGAGAAGAATAAAAACGAAAAGACTAATTATGATTCGATATATAAATACTGTTTGCGACAAAGTTTGACGGTTCCGTATGTGCTGAGGAATATTCTCATACAAGAATCAAATGAGTTAGACTCTTTGAGGAGGAGAATATATGATTTTGTTTATGATGCTAGGGATACAAATTTTTTAGGTCGTTTTCTGTTATTATTGAGTAATAGTAAATATTTACGACTAAAAGAAAGTCTTACATATATCTTGATGATTGTGAAAAGGTTTGAATCGGAATTTAGACAGAAAGAGTTTCGTTTGTTCATGAGGGATGCTGATTTAAGTGAATATAAAATACAGGGGAGCTATATTCATCCATATGAAGAGAAGGACTTGTATAACCGCCTTTTAAAGGGTATTTCGTTTCAATTGAAGTCTATAAATGAGAGAGCGAAGAGCATAAGTGAAATATTTAAATCTATAGAGGAACTACATGCTTATAGAACGAATTATATCCTACAGATAACCTCCTTGTTTATTGGTATCCTAGCTTTTTTCTTCGCTTTTGAAGAAATAAAAAATTACTTCTTAAAAATTGTTGAGGTCTTTTGGGGTTAGATGCTTTATTTTATCCAGTCGTACACACAATACGCCTTCCTATCTCCCGGTTTATACGCAGATTTTTAATACGGGCTATTGCTCTAACCTTCTTGTTATGGTTTTTGGATCTTGCTTCTGCTGTGTTAACAACAGTAGTTCCTGTTTTTTTACCGTTTGAGCGGATTTATAATCCGTGCTACTAAGATCCAGCTATTATAACTTAGGCAGCTGTTTAGACGAGAGGTGTATGAGGTTCACCTCCGCTTCGTTCCTCAGCACCTCCGCCAGCGGAGGACAGCGGCCGTGTATCCCCCTCTGGAGGG
>JAUHWX010000321.1 GCA_030427285.1 Bacteroidia bacterium | reverse complement strand
TTAAGGTCATAGAAATACATAATGCTGTTTTTCAGATCTTCTTTGTTGCTCATTCGGGTAAATACGTCCGCGTAAGTTCTGCGGCCAGCCACCAGAAAAGAGCTTTTTCCTTTTTGAATTGGGCCTTCCAAACTCAGGCGGCTTGCAATTAGTCCTAAGCCTCCGTTGCCATGGAACTTTTCATTGTCGCCATTTCTCTGGGTTATGTCAAGCAGTGAGGCCGACCTTCCACCGTATTGTGCAGGAACGCCTCCTTTGTAGAGCTCTGCTTCCTTAATCACATCTGCATTAAAAACCGAAAAGAAACCCATCAAGTGACTTGGACTGTAAACTGTCGCGCCATCCAGCAAAACCAAATTTTGGTCGGCCGAACCACCACGGACAAAATAACCTGTGGTTCCTTCGCCACCAGATTGTACGCCTGGCAAGGCCTGTATAGCTTTTAAAACATCCACCTCACCCATAAAGGCAGGTATTTCCTTTATGGTTTTGATACTAAGCACTTCGCTACTCATTTTCATGTCTTCTACATTGGCGGACTTTGCCTGGTCCGTCACGGTAACCTCAGTTAGCTGTGTAGATGAGGAGGCCAGTTTTACATCAAGCTTATGGTTGCCCAGAATCTCCACTTCTACAGTTTTGGTTTGGTATCCAATAAAACTGATTTGAAGTTGATATTTACCTTTTGGCAAATCCAAAGAGTAAAAACCGTTGAAGTCGGTAGTTGCACCAATCTTTAATTGTGGAGAATATACACTGGCGCCAATCAGAGTTTCGGCCGTTGCAGCATCTTTAATGTAGCCACTTAGTGTTACTTTTTCTTCGGCTTGCGCTAAAGAAATCAGCAGACTAAAAATTAGGGTAAATACTTTTTTCATTGTATTGGTTTTTGGTTTTGATGATGAGAGTTTTGGTTTTGTCTCATTTTCTGGGGCAAAGCTATTGGTGGGCTTAGGCCAAGAAGTCCTGCATTTCACGTAATAGGTTCGGGATTATAAAATGGAGACAAATCGGTAAGTTTTTTACGCCTTAGCGTAAGGTTGAATTTGAAGAAACCGGTTTTTAAAGTTGATAGTTACAATGCCTGAGGCCATCAGGTCGTAGCCAATAAGCCCATCCACATTGAGTCCATAAGACCGTAACCTCCTAAGGTTGGTCATCACCATCGGCAATCTTTCCAGGTTCAGTCCAATTTTTATATGCTCTATTTCACGAATTTCAATGCTGGATCTGGAGCCATCCGTACTCAGAAGTTTTCGTTCAGAAATAAAACGGGTTTGAATATTATCACGGGCCACCAGCTTCTTATCAAGCAGCAGCGTTTCGGCACCAGTGTCAAAAGCAATTCGGTAAACCTGATTGTTGATTTCTGCTTGTAACTCGATAAGAGCGCCACTGTATTTGAATGGCATCATTACATTGCCACTTTCTTTCAATTGGTTTGGATTATTTAGCCTGAAACCGTTTTCATCCAGGTTGTAAATGCTGAGCAAGTGCTTTCGCAAGTCTATTTCCAGTTCTACTCCGGCAAATAATTTTACTCCAAGTAGTCCAAGAATTTTCACATCACCGTTTTTCTCAAGATGGCTTAGGTCAATCACATCGGCTCTTTGCTGCCTGAAATTAACCTGGCTCAGTTTTAAGTTATATACATACTTGATTTTCACATCCCGGGCAGAACCATTCACCCCTGTAGCCTTTCGGGTAGGGTCAATTTCATAATCGTCAAAATGAGCCTGGTTGAGCACCAGCCCTGGGGCACCTGTATCAAAAATGAAATAGCCTTTTACACCATCTACTTCGCCCTTTACCAGAATAGTTTTATTGAGCTTATAGATGGGGATGGTGTGTACATGAATTTCGCCACTTGCATCAGGCCATGAAACTTCGCTTTTATAGCTGGCACAGCCCGAGAGCATTATTGTCCATATAAAGGCTACCAGGAGTACGGCATTAGGGTGTATTCTTCTTTTTTGGTTTGTAACGCTTCTCATCATAACTATCTGTTTTTTAGTTTTTTGATGAGACAAAAGAAGCTTGAAGCCGAAGCCTAAAGGTTCGGGATTCGAAGTAGGGGGTATGGAATTACATATCCATACCTATTAGCATAGCCCTTTCAAAAAGGTCAGGAATGACTAAAAACTAAAGAACCCCTCTATGTAGATAGAAGGGTTCGTTTTTAGGTTCAATACAATTATGTTGGGTGGTTTAAGATGCTGCTTTGCGTTTTCTTCCGCGTACCAGTAGCCAAACAGCAAATCCTAATTCGCCCACCGTCATAGGGATGCTTAGAATCATTTCTACATTGGCAGCCAGGGGCTCTAAGCTTTGGAATTGCTTGAGTGTGCATACGATGGAATAACTAAATCCGGCAATGACTAAAAGAACTCCCCAAAAT
>JAUHWX010000090.1 GCA_030427285.1 Bacteroidia bacterium | reverse complement strand
TTTTCTTTCTGTTTCTAAAAATTACAAGCAGTATTTTGAATCCCTCGGTGTGAATTTTCTTGGCTCTGTAAATGGCCTTGATGTTAAACAGGTTGTGGAATCGTTAATCTCAGCGCTTGCGGTTAGTGGGCCCAGATGTATTAGGGTAACTACTTCAAAGCAGTTTCCTAAAGTTGAAAAGCCACTTTCCGCATCGATAAAGCCTCAGATCACTTTTCAAACTGTTTTAGGAAAAACGGTGTTGGAGCTTGGAGCTGAAAATGAAAAATTAGTTGTGGTAAGCCCGGCCATGCTTTCCGGTGGGGGTTTTGGTGCTTTTCAAAAGCAATTCCCAGAAAGGACTTTTGACGTAGGCATTGCAGAGCAACACGCGGTGACTATGGCCGCGGGAATGGCTGTGGCAGGCTCTATCCCTTTGGTGCATTTATATTCCACTTTTGCTCAACGGGGTTATGACCAAATAATTCATGATGCTGTTTTGCAAAACCTCCACATGGTTTTCTGTTTGGATAGAGCTGGATTGGTGGGAGAAGATGGTGCTACCCACCACGGTACATTCGATGTGGGTTTTTTAAATACGCTACCTGGTATAACTATTTTGGCACCTAGAAATGGTGATGAATTGGAGGCCATGCTGAAGTATGCTGTTGCGAATCATGGTGTATGGTTTATTCGTTACCCAAAAGCCAATACAAGTTATAATGGCGCTTTAAGCGAAGGCTTTGCTTCGCAACCGAAGTGCTTGAAAAAGGGTGAGGGAAAAGTTGTTGTGAGCTTTGGCTCAGTAGGAGCCGAAGTAGAAAAGGCTTTGGATGGGTTAGCCTATGCGCATTACGACATTCGCCAATTAAAACCTTTGGATGAACCCTTTATTGATGAACTTGCTTCAAAATACGAGGTGCTAATCACTGTCGAAGAAAACAGCCCTAGAGGTGGGTTGGGTGACACAGTGGGTTCTATCTTATATAAAAATGAACATCTTGGCACCAAACTTTTAAGCCTAAGCTTACCGGATAAATTTATTGAGCATGGCAGCCGCACCGAGCTTTTACAAGATTGCGGATTAGATGCGGAAAGTTTAAGGCAAGCCTTCTTATTGGCGTAAATCCATCATCCGGGCAACGTACTTGCCAATAATGTCAAATTCCAGATTTACTGTTTTACCAACTTCCAGGTTTCTAAAAGTAGTATGCTCATATGTGTAAGGAATAATTGCCACCGAGAACATATCTTTTTCTGAATCCACCACTGTAAGGCTAACACCATTTATGCAAATGGAACCTTTTTCTACGGTTACATTATTCGCTTTCGGATTGTAACGAATGAAAAATTTCCAGCTTCCATCTACCTCTTCTATTCTTTCGCACACACCAGTTTGGTCTACATGTCCTTGTACGATGTGTCCGTCCAGGCGGCCATTGGCAATCATACATCTTTCAAGGTTTACTGTATCATTCACCATTAGTTTACCCAAATTGGTGCGGTCTAAAGTTTCCTTAATAGCGGTAACTACGTATTGATTTTCATCAATAGAAACTACGGTAAGGCAAACACCATTATGCGCTAAGCTTTGATCAATTTTGAGCTCACCGGTAAATGGGCTCGAGAATGTAAAATGACGATTTGTGCCTTCGTCTTCAATGTGCTGAAGCCTGCCTAAGCCTTCAATAATACCTGTAAACATGAATTGGAATTAATTTCGAAACAAATGTACAAAGCCCTTGGCAACTTGTTCTTCAACTTCGGTAATGGCTGTAGGTGTAAAATGTGCGACATAGTAGTAAACACCATCTGAGCAAGGTTGTCCGGTGTTCATGTCTGAGCCATCCCAGCCATTTTCAAAAAAGTCAATTGGGCTGTTGCTTTCATAAACCATCATTCCCCAGCGGTTAAAAAGCTGAAGTTTTAGTTCAGCAACATCCTTATAATCTATAGCGGTAAAAAAGTCATTATTGCCGTCCCCATTTGGTGTAAACACATTTGGGAATTCTATTAATGGACATGCTTCTACACAAATAATATCGCTAATCATACTTTCATTGGGCTCTCCATTGGGGTCACTTCCTGCGTCATCTACTGCGGTAATGGCATAGCATCCGGCCACAGATTGATTGGAGATATTAAGGTAAAAGTCGGTGATATTTGAAACCATGGGCTGCGAAGGGAAGTCTCCATCCTTAGAGGGTTTGTAGTATACGTTGAAGTAGGTGATATCATTCACACAGCCAGAGTCAGTACTCAAGCTCCAAGAAAGTCTTAACTCGTCTCCTTCGCAATTGATGGTGTCAGCCTGAGCCACTGGTGGGCAAGGAGCATTTGTGTCCAAAGGTGAACCACAAGCGATTTGAGAATTGTTCAGCAAATTGTTGGGCATCTTTGGAGCTGAATACCTACCGATAGAAAGAGATTTGTAGCAATAATTGTCACCATTTATTAACCCGGTATCAATATAGGTGTTACTAAAAGAAATATCCAAGCTATCAAAGATTCCGCTGCCGGTTGGGTTTTCACGAAACACTACAAAAGTGTCATTTTGCCAAGGCGTAAAATGGCGGAAACGTAGAATATTAGATTCATCGTCAGGCTGAATATCTAAAAATACCGAAGATGCAGGATCCGAGGTAGAGGCTAAAACAGCGGGGTTGCCAGAGTAAAACTCTACCTTATAATTGTATCCAAGATCTTGCGTGTTCAATGCCGGATCGGTGTAGAATGTGTCTGTAATGGCAGGAAAGCTTCCTATTTCGGTAAAGTTTGCGCCATCAATTTGATCCGCTCTAAAAAGCTTGTAGCTATACGGGGGTGGGTATGTAGCGCTATCAATTTTTGGCGGAGCTATCCATCTTATGTTCACCTGTCCGTTTTGTGGGTCGGTATTCAGAATGTCAACATTGGTTATAAGTGGTGATTCAACCTGTTTAGAGGAGCAAAATTCAACTGAAGCATAACTCTCAGCGCCATCAGAAAAATGAGCAATTACCATATAGCAATACTGAACACCATTCAAAAGATTGGTGGTGTCTCTATAGTTTAGAGAATCTACATGAGGTGTGCTGCCAATGAGTTGGTAGCCAGTGTACGCTGGTACTCCTGTTTCACAAGGCCCGGGCACAAAGCCATAAGTTCCTTCTCTGCGATAAATCTTGTAGCCAATGGCGTCAGTGCAAAAGCTTTTGTCCCAACTTAGGTTTATGGCATTTTTGGCACCTATAGCCAAGGGGTTTTTGGGTGACGGGGCCACTACTTGTATTCCGGTGGTGTAAAGGTCCACTAACTTGGTTTCGTTAGTAACGCGCAAGCGAGGATTATCCTCTGCTCTGAATGTAACCTGGTAGGGTAGCGCTCTCACATGGTCGCACTTTGTGTCCCAGTCAAAAGTTGCTGTAACATTTTGTAGGCCAAATGCATAAACTGAATCCGCGGGAAATATCACCTCAAAGGGTGATCCAAAAGCCGTCATAGTAACTTCATCATAGGCAGTGCCCGTAGCAGGAGGTAATGCGGGTCCTGAATCAGGATCAATAGCGGTAATTTGGAAGTTGAGATTTTGACCAGCTTCAACGCAGAAAGGGCCAACGGGTTGAATCACCGGTGGATTATTGTTGCAGCTATTAATATCAACCTGAAGATCACGTGTGACATAGCCGATTTTTCTGTACTCGCCAGTTCCTGTTTTTCTCCATTCGGTTATTTGTATGGCAAAATTGTACTGACCAATATTTTGGGGTGAATCCCAGATTAATGTTCCGTCCAGAGAGTCTATTGTAACAGCAGCATTTACAATGTTGGGGTCATAAGTGGTAGGAATGGTTGCTCCACCAGCTTCGCGGCATAGCACCAAAGAATAGGTTAAAAGATCATTGTCCAAATCTACTGCCCCTGGGTTGTGCTCAAATCTTCTATTCAGGCAGCCATCATCAATTGGAGGGTTTGTAAGAATTGGAGAGCTATTGGGGCCAATGCCCGGGGCAATAGTTAATGTAGTTTGAACATAAAACGGTTTGTTTACGGATTGAGGAATATTTGAAACACCCGCATTTCGGTTCATATCTTCAAAAGAAAGTATATATGTACCCGCTGTGCCATATGTGTGCACCCCTATATACACGTTTTTTCGTACATCGTTTCCAATAAATTCTCCTGCTCTTTCGCCACCTGGGCATGTAGAGGTATTGGTGGGTGGGCCATTTACGCGGTCCAGTGTAGATGTTGTGCCATCACCCCAGTTTAAATCTAGCTCGCAACGAAATGCAGGGGCTGAGTCTTTAGTATAGGTGGTTATGGTCGCTTCATATTTATTATTACCCAAATATCGGTACGTAATTTCCCCAGCCCTATTGTGCGTGGCATATCCCTTTAAGTAAAATAGTAGGAGAAAATATATAAGTAGGTGTTTCTTCATGAAAATTTCTTCAGAGCGTAATGGTAATCGTTTTGGCTCAGCTATATAACTCTATTTAAACAAGCTTATTTTAAAGGAGTTGCACTCTGGTTAGTGGTTGCCTGAAATAATAATACTTTTGCTATCAAATTTAATAAAATACTTAGATGAACATTAGAGCCGCCAAGAGCGCAGAAGCTACAGAAAGCTCAGTCTACATATATTCTGAAATAAAGGAACTGGAATCTTTGAACCTTTCCAAGAGCGAATTAGCTTATGTGGAAGACTCAGCTAAAGACGAAGTTCGAAATATCTCAAGAATCAACAGATTTCCTGCATTTCTTTATTTGGTAAAAGTATCAAGCAAAAAGCTTGCTAAAGAACAGTTTCAGGAAAAATTGAGAATGGAAGGAGTGAAGTGCTTCAAAATGTTGGCTTCGCAAAAAACAAAAGTGGTTTCGGTTTCTAGCCTTTCGGCAAATGAAAACGCATACTATCTTGCGGAGGGATTGGCTTTGGGAGCTTACCAGTTTCTAAAATATTTCTCTGATAAAGAAAAGCGCAATCACGGTTTAGAAGAAATTATTCTACACGGAATTAGTGATGAAAGAGTGGCTGAGTTGCAAGCCACAACCAATGGCGTTTACGCTGCTCGAAATCTAGTAAACGAGCCTTTAAGTTATTTAACGGCAGTTCAGTTAGCCGAAGAGGCTTCTAAGCTTGGTAAAGAAAAAGGCTTTAAAGTAGAGGTGATGAACAAGAAGAAAATTG
Organism: Bacteroidia bacterium; assembly: GCA_030427285.1. Lineage (GTDB taxonomy): Bacteria > Bacteroidota > Bacteroidia > Flavobacteriales > Schleiferiaceae > Owenweeksia. Next base: position 6,916 of record JAUHWX010000090.1, on the reverse strand, counting down.
AAACCCTTAAGATGGGTGGTCTTCTTGCTGTAAATCGTGGAAGTATAGACCCTCCTACTTTTTCTATTTTAGAGTACACCCCAGAAAGCGCCACTAACGAAAAGCCTTTAGTTCTTGTTGGTAAAGGTGTGGTATATGATACAGGTGGATTGAGCCTAAAGCCAACTGCCGGATCCATGGATAGCATGAAGAGCGATATGGGTGGAGCTGCAGCGGTAATAGGGGCAATGTCTGCTATTGCGGAAGCAAAACTTCCTGTAAAAGTTATTGGACTGATTCCGGCAACGGACAACCGACCTGGTGAAATTGCTTACGTACCGGGCGATGTGATTACCATGTATGACGGCAGTACCGTTGAGGTGTTGAATACCGATGCAGAAGGAAGGATGATTTTGGCAGATGCACTAGCTTACGCCAAAAAGTTGAACCCTGAGTTGGTAATTGATTTAGCCACACTTACCGGAGCTGCTGCTGTGGCTATTGGCAAATTTGGAGTTGTGGCCATGGGAACAGCAGATGAAGAATCAATGAATCGTTTGGAAAACTCTGGTAAAGAAGTGTACGAGCGTATTGCTCAGTTTCCTTTTTGGGATGAATACAATGACTTGTTGAAATCTACCATTGCCGATGTGAAAAATATTGGTGGTCGCGAAGGTGGTGCTATTACTGCTGGAAAGTTTCTTGAACGCTTTACCGATTATCCATGGATACATTTAGATATTGCCGGACCTGCATTTTTGGGAGCTGATGATAGCTACCGTTTGCAAGGTGGTACCGGAGTTGGGGTTAGATTGTTGTTTGATTTTGTAAAATCTATGGCATAATGAGCGAATCAAGAAAGCCTATAATAGGCATAAGTTGCGGAGACCTGAATGGCATTGGTATGGAAATCATCATGAAAACCTTCAGCAATGGAGACATGATGGATTTGTGTACACCAGTGGTTTTTGCTTCTTCTAAAGTGGCGTCTTACCATCGGAAAGCATTAAATATGGATCACTTCAATTTCCATATTTGCAATGACTTTGGTCAAATTTCAGATCGCAAGGCTAATTTGCTGAACTGCTGGAATGATGAGGTGAACCTTGAATTTGGCAAAGAGAGTAAAGAGGTAGGTAAGTTTGCTTTAAAATCTTTACAAGCTGCAGTTGAAGCTTTTAAGGATGGAAAGATTGACGCCATTGTAACCGCGCCCATTCATAAAAACAGCATTCAAAGCGAAGACTTTAAATTCACTGGTCACACAGATTTCCTAGAAAGTAATTTTGAAGGAAAGAGCACCATGATGATGGTGAGCGAAGAAATGCGCATGGCTTTGGCAACTGTTCATATTCCACTCGCAAGGGTTACCGGGGCGATCAATACTGAGATGGTGACCAATAAATTGGTGGAGCTAAGCAGAAGCCTTAATTACGATTTTCACAAAAAGAAAGGAAAGATAGCAGTGCTTGCGTTAAACCCTCATGCTGGTGATGGAGGTGTAATTGGTGATGAAGATGAGAAAATTATTTCTCCAGCTATCCAGGCGGCTTTTGATAAAGGCGTGATGGCTTTTGGTCCGTTTCCGGCAGATAGTTTTTTTGGTAGCAACAGGCATAAGCAGTACGATGCGATTTTGGCGATGTATCACGATCAGGGCCTGATACCTTTTAAATCTATGTCTTTTGGGCAAGGGGTAAATTATACAGCTGGGCTAAATGTGATTCGCACGAGCCCTGACCACGGAACAGGTTTTGATATTGCTGGAAAGGGTGAGGCTTCTGAATCTTCCTTTAGGGAGGCGGTTTACTTAGCTTGTGACTTGGTGAAAAATAAGGGGATAAGCGTGGAAATACATAAAAATCCACTTCCGATAAAAAAGGGCAAGAAAGATTACTGATTATTACATACTTGCGTACTAAAAGATTTTATATCTTTGCCGGCTCTAACGATGAATAGGGTGAAATGAAGAATTTGAAGGAGTATAACATCAAGTTTTCAGGCCTTAAGTTAGGGACGCATTCTTTTGAATTTCAATTGGATGACAAGTTCTTTGAACATTTTGAGTATTCGGAATTTACACGCCCGAGAATAAAAGCTGATGTGGACCTTTTGAAAAAGGAAAACGGGCTTGAAGTAAAGGCGGTGGTAAAAGGCATTGTAGAAATTCCTTGTGACATTAGCGGTGAGCCGTTTGATTTGCCTATTGAAGGTGATTTTTCGCTCCTCGTTAAGTTTGGAGAAGAGTACAATGATTCCAATGAAGAGATTTTGATTTTGCCACATGGTGAATATCAGCTCTATGTAGGACAGTATTTATATGAAACTACAGCATTGGCTATTCCTTTGAAACGAGTAAGCCCGGGGGTTCAAAATGGAGAGAAGGGAAAAGAAGTGTTGAATAAACTTGAGGACTTAAAAGGTGGTGAAGACGAAAGTACAGACCCACGCTGGGATAAGTTAAAGGATTTACTGAATTAAAATTGTAATAAACCATACGCAATGGCACATCCTAAACGGAAGATATCAAAAACAAGAAGAGACAAGCGTAGAACTCACTACAAAGCTGTAGCTCCTACCGTAGCAATTTGCGCTACTACAGGCGAGCCTCACCTTTACCACCGTGCACACTGGCACGAAGGAAAGCTTTACTATAAGGGTAAAGTGGTAATGGAAAAAGAAGTAGCTTAAATGCTGAAAAAAGGTAGTTTAAAGCTGCCTTTTTTTGTTTATGACTAATATCGGAATAGATATTATGGGTGGTGACTTGGCACCCAAAGTTACTTTGCAGGGCAGTATGAAAGCTTTGCCTGACTTAGGTGAAGGCACCTATCTTTACCTTATTGGTCCTGAAAAACCTATTCATGAATTTTTAGCCAAAAATGGGCTAGGGGAAAATGAAAAGCTAAAGGTGGTTAATGCTGAAGAAGCTATTACTATGGATGAGCATCCTGTAAAGGCTTTGCAGCAAAAGGTAAACTCATCTTTAGCTATAGGTTTTGGTCTGCTTTCTCGAGGGGCATTACAGGGCTTTTGCAGTGCCGGAAACTCTGGAGCCATGATGGTAGGTGCTATGAATGCATTAAAACCGATTGAAGGGGTGCTGCGTCCATGTGTCGTAAGCTCGTTTCCTCAAAAGGGCGATGGCTTTAATACGCTTGTGGATGTCGGTATCAACGTGGACGCAAAACCTGAAATGTTTTTACAGTTTGCCAAGCTTGGCGAAACATATGCGCGGCTAGTTCATGGTGTAGAGTCACCTCGTATTGGGCTGCTAAACACTGGCACAGAGGAGGGTAAAGGAAGTCTTCTTTATCAAAAAGCTTATGAAATTTTAAAGAGCGCAAAAGACATTACATTTGTTGGAAACCTCGAGGCACGGGATTTTTATGAAAATCATGTGGATGTGACGGTTTGTGATGGTTTTACCGGAAATGTATTTTTGAAACAAGCCGAAGCTTTTTATAACTTGCTTCAGTATCGAAACATAGAAGATTCATTTCTGGATAAGTTCAATTACGAGCGATACGGAGGAACTCCTATTTTGGGAGTTAATGGTAATGTGATTTTAGGGCACGGTGTATCCGGACCTACAGCCATTGCTAATATGATTTTGGCTACAGAAAAAGTAGCTAAGGCAAAATTATCGGAAAACATAACTAAGGTTTTTAAAAAGTAATGGGATTGAAAGCTGCAATTACAGCGGTTGGGGGTTACGTTCCCGAGTATCGGTTGACCAATGAGATATTGGAAACGATTGTAGATACTACGGATGAATGGATAATGACCCGTACCGGAATTAAAGAAAGAAGAATTTTAAAAGGTGAGGGTTTAGGCACATCTTATATGGCCATCAAGGCCGCAGAAGATTTATTAGCCAAACGTAATCTTGACCCTAAAGAAATAGAATTGGTGATTTGCTGTACCGCAACACCTGATATGCCAGTAGCCTCTACAGCTGCTTATGTGGCGACTCAAATTGGTGCTACCAACGCCTTTGGCTGGGATTTGCAAGCTGCATGTTCCGGCTTTTTGTTTGGTCTTACCACTGGCTCTCAGTTTATTGAAACTGGAAAATACTCAAAAGTGTTGGTGATTGGTGGGGATAAAATGTCTTCTATCATTGATTACTCTGACCGCACTACCTGTGTGATTTTTGGCGATGGTGCCGGAGCTGTTTTACTAGAACCAAGTGAAGAAGGCTATGGTGTACAGGATTCTATCTTGAAGAGTGATGGTGGTGGTAGAGAGTTTCTTTATATAAAGTCAGGAGGCTCAATGTACCCTCCCTCTAAAGAAACTGTTGAAAACAAGGAACACTTTGTGCATCAGGAAGGCCAGCAGGTGTTTAAATTTGCCGTTACCAATATGGCGGACTATAGTGCCAAAATAATGGAGCGTAATAACCTTACAGCTGATGATATAGCTTGGTTGGTACCTCACCAGGCTAATATGCGTATCATCAGTGCTACCGCAAACCGCATGGGTTTAGGGGAAGAAAAGGTGATGCTTAACATAGATAGATACGGAAATACTACCAATGGTACGTTACCACTTTTATTGTGGGATTATGAGAAGCAATTGAAAAAAGGAGATAACTTAGTATTTGCTGCCTTTGGTGGTGGATTTACTTGGGGAGCATTGTACCTTAAATGGGCGTACGACCCTTCATAGCATTTTAATAGATTTGTGTATAAACTGTAAACAGTTCGAAAATGGATATTAAAGAAATACAGAACTTAATAAAATTCGTGGCCCGCTCAGGAGCTGCAGAAGTAAATCTGGAAACGGAAGACTTCAAAATCAATATTAAAACTGACGCTGCATATAAGAGCGAAAACCCTGTTCCGCAGGTATACCCTATGCCTCAAATGGCTCAGGCACCTATGCCTCAGCAAGCTGCCCCTCAGGCTGCTGCATCTGCTCCAGCCAGTGGAGGAGACGCTTCTGCTGCACCAGCCGCGGCAGATGATGATTCAAAATACATTGCTATAAAGAGCCCTATGATCGGGACTTTTTACCGCAGACCAAGCCCGGATAAGGAATTGTTTGTGAACGTTGGTGATGATATTTCTTCAGGTTCTGTAGTTTGTATTATTGAAGCCATGAAGCTTTTCAATGAAATTGAAAGTGAAGTGAGCGGTAAGATTGTTAAGATACTAGTGGACGATCAAACTCCGGTAGAGTATGATCAGCCATTATTCTTGGTAGATCCTTCTTAGGATTTTTCAAATCTATCTTCACAAAATTTACATCTTATGTTTAAAAAAATACTAATAGCCAACCGGGGTGAAATTGCTTTGCGCGTAATAAGAACGTGTAAAGAAATGGGTATCAAAACAGTGGCTGTGTATAGCACCGCTGATAAGGATAGCCTGCACGTTAGGTTTGCAGATGAAGCTGTATGTATAGGCCCTGCAGCAAGCAGCGAATCGTATCTAAACATACCCAATATTATTGCAGCTGCAGAAATCACCAATGCAGATGCGATACATCCTGGTTACGGTTTCTTGTCAGAAAACAGTAAGTTTTCCAGAATTTGCACTGAGAATGGTATCAAGTTTATTGGGCCAACTCCGGAAATGATTGACCAAATGGGAGACAAGGCTACGGCTAAAGCTACCATGAAAGCCGCTGGTGTTCCTACAATTCCCGGGTCTGATGGCCTTTTGGAATCTTATGAGGAGACTGAAAAGCTTGCCGCTGAAATGGGTTACCCAGTGATGCTAAAGGCTACTGCCGGTGGTGGTGGTAAAGGTATGCGTGCTGTTTGGAAAAAAGAAGACCTTAGAAAAGCTTGGGACAGTGCCCGTCAAGAAGCTGGGGCAGCTTTTGGTAATGATGGAATGTACATGGAAAAGCTTATCGAAGAGCCTCGTCACATCGAGATTCAGGTGGTAGGTGATTCTACAGGTAAAGCTTGTCACCTTTCAGAAAGAGATTGCTCAATTCAGCGCAGGCACCAAAAGCTTACTGAGGAAACTCCTTCTCCATTTATGACTAAGGATTTGCGTAAGCGAATGGGAGAAGCTGCTGTAAAAGCTTCTGAGTACATTAAGTATGAAGGGGCTGGTACAATCGAATTTTTGGTCGATAAGCATCGCAATTTCTACTTTATGGAAATGAATACCCGTATTCAGGTAGAGCATCCAATTACCGAGCAGGTTATAGATTATGACTTGATTAGAGAGCAGATTAAAGTAGCTGCAGGTATCCCAATTTCGGGAAAAAATTATGAGCCGCAGTTGCACTCTATAGAATGTAGAATTAATGCAGAGGATCCTTTGAATGGCTTCCGCCCTTCGCCTGGAGCTATAACCACTTTTCATGCACCAGGAGGTCATGGGGTGCGTTTAGATACTCATGTTTACGCAGGTTATGTTATCCCTCCGTTTTATGACTCTATGATTGCAAAGCTTATTACTACAGCTCAAACTCGTGAAGAAGCCATTGACAAAATGCGCAGAGCCTTAGATGAGTTTGTGATAGAAGGCGTAAAGACAACAATTCCTTTTCACAGGGCTTTGATGGACGATCCTGAATATTTAGCAGGAAACTATACAACAAAGTTTATGGAAGACTTTAAGTTAGAGAAAGCCTAGGTTAATTTTTAAAGGAAATATTACTCTATTGAAACCGCCCCGATTTTTCGGGGCGGTTTTTTTATGCTTTCTGCAATCAGATTAAGGTCGCTTTGTGCTTCATGGGAAAAGGTAAATTGTAGTTGATATGAGAATATAGACGAAACAAAAAGTCCCACTCCAGAGAATTCCGGAGTGGGACTTTTTGTTTAAAAACTAAAACTTTACCTGAACTATCGGGTACCGTTAGTGAAAATATTTAAGTGACCTTTCAGCTGCTCCTTTTCGCCAGAAGCCTCATCACTTAATTCAATTACGTAGTAGTATGTACCATCTGCTAATTGATTTCCACTGTT
>JAUHWX010000320.1 GCA_030427285.1 Bacteroidia bacterium | reverse complement strand
AAACACTTCCTTCAAAGGTTGGTACTCACCATACTGGCTCACCATTCTGTCGGTACGCTTTTCAAAACGCTGCATATCCAGTTTATTCCACCAGTTTGCCAGGTTTCCAAAAGCATTGTATTTGCGACCTCTATCATCAAAACCGTGGGTAAACTCATGCCCTATCACACCACCAATAGCTCCGTAGTTTATGGCATCATCACCTTCAGGGTTAAAAAATGGAGGCTGTAGAATACCTGCTGGAAATACAATTTCATTGTAAGAAGGACTGTAGTAAGCATTTACGATATGAGCCGGCATAAACCACTCATCTTTATCTACTGGCTTTCCTAGTTTTTCAAGGTTTTCCTTAATGCCATAAGCAGATAAGTTCACACCATTTTGGAATAAATTATCCGCTGTAATATCTAAATCGCTGTAATCTTTCCATTTGTTAGGGTAACCAATTTTATAGTTAAAGGCTTCTAGTTTTTTCAAAGCTTTCTCCTTAGTAGAATCGCTCATCCATTCCAGCCCTTGTATACGCACACGGTAAGCCGAACGTAAATCTTCCACCATTTTTTCCAAAGCAGCCTTTGAAGATTCAGGGAAATAACGATCTACAAATAGGTGACCCAATTGCTGACCAAGTCCACTATTTATGGTGTTCAAAGATCTTCTCCATCTGGGCTTCATCTCTTTGCTACCACTCAAGGTTTTATTGTAAAAGTTAAAATCTGACTGCACAAAAGCATGTGGTAAAAACTCTGATGCACCGTGTACCAAATGCCATTTGGCGTAAGCCTTAATTGTTTTAATCGATGTATTATTTAGCACATCACCAATCGCTTTCATATAGTCCGGCTGAGCAACAATTGCGGAGTCAAATTTCACATTAAGGCCATTAAAATAAGCATCCAACTTTAAGGCTGGCGCCAAAGCCACAATCTGATCACGTGACATTTTATTATAAACATTTTCAGGCACTCGTCTGTCCACTCGGCTCATTTGAATTTCAGCAATTGCTTTTTCCAGGTCATACACTTTAGCAGCTTTCTCTTCTGCACTTTCAACACCACTAAGCGTCAGCATTTCGGCAATGTGCTTGCGATACTCCTGCTGAATAAACTGAGAAGCTGAATCTTCTTTCAAGTAATAATCACGGTCAGGCAGGCCCAATCCACTTTGGGAAATTTCAAAAATGTAGGCATTAGAATTTTTATCGTCAACGCCCACACCTGATGACCACGGACCTCTGATTCCTCTAAGTTTCAAATCGGCCATTGATAGGTAATAATCGGCATTGGTATTAAAACCATCAATCAAAGCAAAATACGGGCGAAGCGGCTCAATACCTTTTTCTTCTACCGCTAATGAATCCATTGCAGAGGTATAAAAATCACCTACCAATTGATCGTACTCTCCTTTTTTAAGATTCCCGGCAGCGCTTACGCTATCCAACAAACCTCGCACCCTGGCATTATTTTCTTCTACCAAAATGTTGAAATTTCCCCAGCGGGATTCGGTACCAGGAATTGGATTGTTCTTCATCCAGCCACCGGCCACATATTGGTAAAAATCATCACACGGGTCTACCGTGGTGTCCAAATCAGCCAGGTTAAAACCTATCTTTTTTGGAGTTTCTTCTGCAACCTCTGGCTGTTGACAAGCCACAACTGTTGCCGCCAATGCGGCCACTAGCACACTTTTATTCATAGTAAATTGATCTAAATTCTTTCTGGTAAATTATTGATTGATCCAAAGCATGCGTCTCTTTACTTGCTCAGGACTAGGGTTTTGATTGGGCTGTAAAATGTTTTGCTCGATGTAAGTTCCAAGCTGTGCCTTAGCCTTTAGCTTTTTCTCTTTGTACTCACCATCCTCTTGTAGGCGAGCCACCAATATTTCTACTTTATCACCTACTTCGGTATTTTCATAAAAATCACCCATCACATCACTAATGGTAGCCAAGTCTACTGGCTGTCCATTGAACTCCATTACTTCGTCACCAGGCATCCAGCCAAGCTCCTGGCCAAAATCGTCCATCTCCTCAGTGCCTTCAATTTTCAATCGGCCAGTCTCAAAATTGAAACCCAACTCAACATTTCCTAAAGTAAGCTGCTCAATTTCCAGTTCTTCCCAGTAGCTAAAACCTACTGTTTCGAATAGTTCAGAGTAGGGCAAAGGTTCGGCTCCCTCAAAATGGCGAGCAAAAAACTCACGCATTTCTGGATAAGTGTGTTCTGTTATAATTTCAAAAAGGTTTTCATCTACAAAAAAAGTATCCTGACCGTATGTGTCACCAAGCTCCTTGAGCAAGTCCACCAAACGGTATTCTCCATTAGAAAGCTCCATTAATTTTAGATCTACACACATTCCCGCCAAGGCTCCCTTTTGGTAAAAATTCATATACTCATCCTTAAAGAA
>JAUHWX010000089.1 GCA_030427285.1 Bacteroidia bacterium | reverse complement strand
GGTGTAGCCGTATTTTACCAAAGTTTGCATTTCCTGATGTAAACTACTTCCCGGGTAAGCCCCATAGTTTGGACTATCCGTTCCCACCAAAAAGGGAATTTTATACTTCTGAAGCAAATCAAAATTTTGCTCATAATCACCAATGTAATGATGAATGGCTTTGGCCAAACCAAACATCACAGGTGCTTCTTTCATTTTAGCGGCATTATCTCCGGTTACAGGACCAAGAATTGGCTCTGGAGTAGTTAACGTATCAAAAGGTTTTGGCTTGTATTTTTGAGTATACATGGCGTCAATATTTTCAAAACCAGAAATGGTAAAAATCATTTTCACTCCTTTCTCCTTTAGGAACTTCACATCCGCATCACTAAGTTTATCGCGATACACCGCATGGGCTAGTACATCAGCCCCAGCTCTGGCCGCAGCCAAGGCATTTTCTACCGAGCCAATATGAACCAGTACTTTTCGCCCTTGATTATGAGCTTCTTCTATTAAAGGTCTCATAAGCTCTTCAGCCATAAAGGGCGAACCAGGGGGAAGTTCATCACAAATCAATTTTATGTAATCTACGTTCTGCTCCACCAAACCTTCAATGATTTTCTTAGCATCCTCCGGTTTCTTAATAATATTGAGATTGCTTGTAATAAAACTTCTTGCCGGCCAAGGGTTCAACTCCTTAAGCGCAGGTATGGGGTGGCTACCTTTTACGGTAACAGGAGCTGCGGTAAAGTAGATATCCGGGCCATAAATGGTGTTATCTCTTACTCCTTCTTGTAAGGGTTTTGTCACTTCAGCAGCACCTCCCAAATCATAAACTGTAGTAATGCCCGAAAAAAGCCAGGCGTGCAAATTATGAACCGGGCTGGGGCCAATCTTTGCCCAAGGTGAACTTCCACCAGACATTACGTGTACATGCGTATCGATAAAACCAGGTAGTAAAGTTTTACCAGTACCGTCTATCGCTTTGTAATTTCCTAATTCAAAGCTCGCGCTAGGCCGCATTTTCGAAATTATTTCACCATCAATAAATACATCATAACCTTTTAAGAGCTCGTTTCCCTCACCTGTAAACACGTCTACATTTCTAATCACCAATAAGGTGTCCTCCTGGATATCATCAATTAATTCAGGATAGTCAATAGTAATTGTGGTTCGGCAGCTGAGCATAAAAATCAACGCTATACACCATAAGAACATCTTGGAACATAGAAGAGCATAAGGAGTTTTCATATGGGCTTTAACAAGTAAGTTGTTAATGGTTCAAAAGTAGCAATTCCAATATAGGCGTTACCTTCATTTAATCCTTTAAAAAATGAGAGATTTGCAACTCTTTAAACTAAAAGTCTTGCCAGGAAAACCACCCAATAAAAAAGCTGAAAACACTGCATTTCTCAGTATTGCAGGAAATACAGCCTTGGCTTTAGTAAAAGGCATTACTGGCTATTTTGGTAACTCCTATGCGCTTATTGCAGATGCTATTGAATCGTCTGCCGATGTGTTTTCATCTATCATGGTTTTATTTGGAATAAAATATGCCAACCGTCCACCGGATGACAATCATCCATACGGACATGGCCGTGCTGAACCACTTATTACTTTTTTGGTAGTAGGGTTTTTAGTGGCTTCAGCTACCATCATTGCTTATGAAAGTATTGAAAACATAAGAACGCCACATTTGGCGCCAAAGCCGTACACATTGATTGTATTAGCAGGGGTTATTATTCTCAAAGAAGTCTTTTACAGAATTGTAAACAATCAAAGTAAAAAGTCGCACAGCTCTTCTCTTAAAGCTGATGCCTGGCACCACCGCAGCGATGCCATCACTTCGCTCATGGCTTTTATAGGAATCAGCGTTGCCCTAATTTTTGGCCCCGGCTACGAAACTGCTGATGATTGGGCTGCTTTGCTGGCTTCGGGAATTATTCTATTTAATGCCTATCTCATCCTCCGGCCTGCTTTGGGCGAAATAATGGACGAACAACTTTACGATGATTTAATCGCAAAAATCAGGAGTTTATCAGCCACAGTAGAGGGAGTCCGAAATACCGAAAAGTGTTTTGTCCGCAAAACCGGAATGACCTATCATGTAGATCTCCATGCCGTTGTAGATGCTCAAATTACGGTAGCAGAAGGACATCACATATCTCATCTCTTAAAAGATAAATTGATGCATGAATTACCAGAACTAGCCGATGTACTTGTGCACATTGAACCTGATGACTACAATCGAGAAGTCTGAGCCAAACCCTCACACGTTATTTTCGTATTACTAATACGACCTTGCATTTCATTGCTTGGCCTTAAATGATACTTTTGAACAATCTAATTTCCTGTAATGCGCCTGTACTGGTTTATAATTTTACAACTCACATTTCTATTAGCCTTCGCCAATAATAGCGCTAAGCCCACCCTACTCATATTTTCAGGTAGCGATTGGTGCATTCCCTGCATTAATTTTGAAAAAAATGTACTTAGCAAAGAGGCATTCATAGTTTACGGAAAGGAAAATCTTGAAATCGTAAAAGCGGATTTCCCTCAGCATAAAAAACAAGACAAGGAACTGGTTTATAAAAATGAAGAACTAGCGGATAAATACAATCCTAATGGCGTTTTTCCATTAGCGCTGTTACTTGATGAAAATGGAAAAATCATTTCTCACATTAAAACCAATATTAATTCTCCTCAAGAATTGATAAAGCAAATTGAAGCAGCTTTACCAAAAGTTACCCTTAAAGAATACAGCAAGAAAGTGTTGTTAATGGGCAGTAGCTTTGAATTTACCATAGTGTGTGAAGACGAAAACAGAGCAGAGTACTTGCTGAATGCAGCCATTGATGAAGTAAAGAGAATTGAAGCCCTTATTTCGGAATGGGACTCTACGTCTGTTGTTTCTGAAATAAACAGACAAAGCGGTATTTCGCCAGTAGCCGTAAGCGAAGAAGTGTACCAGCTATTTGACCGAAGTCGCACTTTGAGTGAACTTACCCTTGGCGCCTTTGATGTTTCCTTTAGAGGAATCCATCTTTATGATTTTGACAAAAAAGAGCATTCTACTTTCCCCGATAGCGTTTCCATTGCTGAAGCTGTAAAAAGTGTAAACTATAAAAATATTAGCCTCAGACCTCAAGGCAAAATTATGCTTACGCAAAAGGGAATGGCTGTTGGTTTTGGTGCTTCCGGAAAAGGCTATGCAGCTGACAAAGTGAAGCAAATGCTGCAACAAGAAGGAGTAACAGCCGGTGTAATAAACGCCAGTGGCGATCTTTGCACTTGGGGAAATCGCCCGAATGGTGAGCCGTGGCGTGTTGGCATCACCGACCCAGATAATTCTACGAAAGTGCTATACTGGTTGCCTATTGAGAATTCGGCAGTAGCCACATCGGGGAGCTATGAAAAATACTTTACCTACAAAGGAAAGCGATATGCACACATCATTAATCCATACACGGGTTTTCCGATAACGGATAAAAAAAGTGTTTCTGTTTTTAGCCAAAGCGCAGAACTTTCAGATGCTATGGCCACTGCCCTTTTTGTAATGCCCATACATGAAGGCCTTCAACTTTTAGAAAGCCTACCTCAAATGACGGCCATTATTATTGATTCCGAAGGGAAAGTACATCACTCCAAAAAGCTTGAACTCATTGAATAAACTTGCACCGATACTACTTATCATCCTTACGCTCCTAAGTGCAGCCTGCACAAGCGTAAAGCCCTATCAACGCTCCTATCTAAACGATGCGAGTATGCAATCAGGAAATTTAGAAATTGAAACTTTTGAGCAAGGCGTTTTCAATTATAGAGAGGGAGCAATGGGAAGTGGCACCAAAAAAGGAAAAGGTGGCTGTGGATGTAACTAGGCAAATATTTTTGTTGGCAACTTTGGTTTTTGGCACTTTTGGGGCTTACGCCCAAATGGATGCCGACACAGTGAAAACTCCACGACAATCTAAGTTGGATGCCTTATTTTCATTTTATGGTCAAGATGGAAAACACTCGGCAGTGACTGGTGGCAAAGGCAGCGAAAACCTACAGGTATACAGTGTAAAAATCAGCGGAACCCATAAAACCGATTCGGTAAATACTTTTTACTTAAGTGCTGGAGTTGACATTATCAGCTCGGCATCTACCGATAGTATTGACTTTGTTATTTCTTCAGCTTCACGGGTTGACCAGCATACAAGTTTAAATATCGGCTATTCCCGGCAGCTAAATAAGCAATTGAGCGTAGGTGCAACTGTTTCACTTTCTATTGAGTCAGATTACTTTTCGCGAGGTGGAGAAATTTGGTTTGATTATCTCCGAAAAGATCAAAGAGCAGCAGCCAGCCTAAACCTTAGCGCTTATTTTGACGACCTACGTTGGGGTCGTTTACAGCCACCCTATTTGATAGAAACTCGAAACTTAATTTACCCGGTAGAACTTAGAGATAGTGCTTGGTTTGATATTCACCATCGGAACTCTTACAACATATCAGGAAGTTATCGCTATGATTTGAATAAGAGAATGAGCCTTAGCATTTTTCCTGCATATAGTTATCAGGAAGGACTTTTATCCACTCCCTTTCACCGTATTTATTTTAAAGACCAACTTAGGCCTGTTGTTGAAAATTTGCCACGGCAAAAGCATATGGCCGTGCTGGGAGTTCAACTTAACTCTTTTATTGGCGGTAGGTTTATTCTTCGCTCTTACGCTCAATATTATATGGACAATTTTGGCTTGACCAGCACCTCAATAAAATTGGAGTCCCCCATAAAATTGAAGCCGAAGCTTTCCATCGCCCCTTCTATCAGGTATGCCAATCAAACGGCAAGTGATTATTTTAAACCTTACCGCGAGCATCAATCAAACGAAGAATATTATACTTCTGATTATGACCTTTCTTCTTTTTGGTCAATAAATCCGGGGGTGAGTTTTAATTTTTTGTTTGGAAAACCTACTGCTACTAAATGGCAGTTCCAAAAGATATCAATTCGATACTCATACTATCAAAGGCAAGACGGCTTAAAGGCCCATATGATTTCTACCTACTTCGGCCTCGATAAAGCGAAATGGATAAAATAATACTTGCCAAGGATATAGACAAGTTTCATGTTTAAAAATATCATATCTTTAGCAACTCACTATCAAGGACATCTGCAAAAAAATGGGTATTTATTTATATCATCGTTTTGTTAAAGGGAACCCTGCAATGGGTTAGCAGCTAAATTCCTTCCGCGAGGAAAAATAAGTTTGGGTTCCCTTTTTTACTCCAGTTCATTTATCAAAAAATCCTACATTGAGCGCCTGTAGCTCAAACATTCTTTATGGATAACTCAATCGATAATGCTCAATTAAATTTCAACAACGATAACCTTTGGGTTTTAAACATCATTTTGGCTGTGGTGATGTTTGGGGTTGCTCTAGGTCTAAAGGTTTCTGATTTTCAAAATATTCTAAAAGAACCCAAGCCAGTAATTATGGGACTTCTTTCACAGTTTGTCCTGTTACCTGTTCTTACATTCGTTCTTATCTATGTAATGAAACCACAAGCAAGTATTGCATTAGGTATGATAATGATTGCAGCCTGTCCTGGAGGAAACATAAGTAACTTTATGACACAAATTGCTGGTGGTAACTCAGCCCTCTCGGTCACCTTGACTTCTTTTGCTACCGTATTGTCCATTTTTTTTACTCCATTCAATCTTCAGTTTTGGGGGAGTATGTACGGGCCTACTCGTGAAATTCTTCAAGAGGTAAGTATCAGTCCTTTTGATGTTTTACAAACTATTATTTTGATTTTAGGATTTCCTCTTATTGTGGGTATGCTGGTTCGCGCCTGGATTCCCAACATTTCCAAGGTTCTCAGTAAAATTTTAAAACCTCTCTCCATTGCCATATTTATCGGGCTGGTAGCAGTTGCGTTTTTAAACAATATGGATCTCTTCAATAAGTACATTGATCAGGTAATTTTCCTAGTGTTTCTTCATAATGCAATTGCCATTTTAAGTGGATATCACCTTGGAAAACTTACAGGACTAAGCCGCGAAAACCGTAGAACTCTAGCGGTAGAAACGGGTATTCAAAACTCTGGGCTTGGTTTATTACTGATTTTCAGCTTTTTTAATGGTCTAGGCGGAATGGCCATAGTTGCCGGCTGGTGGGGAATTTGGCATATCGTTTCCGGGCTAAGTCTTGCCTATATTTGGAACCGCAAAAAAGCAAAAGTTCCGATCAAGGCATGAGACGAAAGATTTGGTATTTCTACATGTGGTTTTATTTAAAAATCACAGCCCAGTTTTTTTATCGAAAATTTAAGGTAGTTGGAGAAGAAAATGTTCCGCGCAAGCGTGCAGTTATTTTCGTTCCAAACCATGTAAACACCTTTATGGATGCAGTGATTGTGGCTACCGCACAACCGAGAATGTCACATCACATGGCGCGGGCTGATGTTTTTAAAAACCCAAAACTCATTTGGCTAATGGCCACTGTAAATCTCCGCCCGATTTACCGCATTAGAGATGGAAAAGATGCCGTTGGAAAAAATGAGCAGGTATTTACCCAGTTACAAGATTTTATGAAACAGGGTGAGTGTGTAACCATGCATCCCGAAGGAACACACAGCCTCGATTTTAGACTTCGCAATTTCAAAAAGGGATTTACGAGATTGGCTTTTGGCTACCTGGACCGCTACCCTGATAAAGAAATAGACATTGTACCTGTGGGGATTAATTATGATAACCCGACCGAATTTGGCAGCAAGGTTAGTATCCATTATGGAAAACCTATTGACGTACGCCCATATTATGAAATGGCCGATCAAAACAAAGCTGCGCAGGAGCTCACAAAAGATTCTCATCAAGCCCTACTTCCATTAGTAACCAATATCGATGATGAAGAAAATTATGATGAAATCCTAAAAAAGCTAATTGCCACAGGTGCAGATTTAAGCGACCCTGAAGAATGTAATCCATTGATTAGGCAAATTCGGAAGGGTGAAGAGCCTAAACAAATTAGAAAGATTGAGGGTCCCGGTTTTTTAAATAAGCTTATATATCCTTTTGCTTTGGTAAACAACTGGGCAGCGGTTCTTATTTGGAAAAAAATAAAACCCACTTTTAAGGATCCTGCCTGGCATGGGCCGATCAAATACGCTCTAGGTCTTACCGTGGTTCCCCTCATGTATATTCTACAAACCATACTTATAATACTATTTGCCGGATGGATTTGGGGGCTTATCTACCTCTTTTTATCTATGGCCACCGTTCGTGCCTTGCGAATCGGACAAAGTACTACTCGGCTTTCTTTTCAGTCTTAAACTTTTCTTTAAACTCAGGGTCAGTGGTCGCTTTATAACCAATATAGGCAGCTACAATACCCAAGGATAATATTCCAAAGAAAACTGCATAAAGTAGATAAACACCTAGTGACTTAAAGAAGACCGCAACACGCCCACCCTTAAATAGTGAAAGGTATACATACGTGAAATAAATGATGGTAATTAAAAGGCTTGAAGAACTGAACCATGCATAAGCTTCTTTATTGATAAAGTAGATCGGCATTATTAGTAATCCTAAAAATACGGTTACCCCAAATGCATAGCTTACTATAATGAGATGTTCTGCGTAATTGTAGTTTCTACTCCTGAAAAACAACCACGATGCTAAAGCTAATACTGGCATACTTGAAGCAATCAACAGGTGATTATAGCTATTAATAATAGTCATCATTTCTTTTACAGGATCGGAAAGAGGATGACCTGATATTTTGGTAGCGTATTCACCTTGCAGGTAATCATTAATGCCAAATGCGGCCATCAGCAATACTGATATGGTGAGCATCAAAAATAGGAATCGAAAAGGGTGAAAATACTTAACTGTAATACCTGAGGTGTACTCTCTAAGAACCTCACCAGGTCGCACCAACAGACCATATATAGTTGGCCATAATCCTCTGTCAAAATTAAAAACTATACCTACCACATTAAAAATTCCTTCCCTTATTGTAAAACGCTCGGTAATTAACTTTTGCCCACAGGCCGGACAAAACACTCCAGCATATTCAGTATTACAATTTTTACAGTGTTGGCTAGTAGCAAGTTCTTGAGACATAGCAGCGGTCTTGGTTCGCTACTAATTTATACTATTGAGCAATATGGTTCAAAGTTTCTTTGCGATTCAGCTTTCCGCTTTCTGTCATTACAAATTTAGGCACGGAAAAAATTTGCTTTGGAATTTCATATTTTCCTAAAGCCTGAAAGTGATTTTTGAATGTTTCCAATTCCATTGGCTCATCACTTTCTACCACCATTACCAGGCTTTCGCCAAATTTAGAACCCTGAATTCCTGCCAGAAAATAAGGGTAACCGATGTCCCCAATTTTCTTTTCGATACTCTCAGGATGTAGCTTCACTCCTGCTGAGTTTACCACATTATCATGGCGGCCAAGCCAAACAAAACTGTCAGCGCTTTTTAGTTCAACCAGGTCATTAGTTACTAAATCCTTTACACCAAGTGCCGGAGCATTAATCACCAAACAACCACGCTCATCCAGGTGAATTTCAATTCCCGGAAGAGTGTTAAAAGTCTCATTATCGCTACTGTTCACCCTACGCATGGCAATGTGAGAAATGGTTTCCGTCATTCCATAAGTGTGGTAAATCTCGTTTGGTAAATTTCTCAGCTGGTCTTCTAAGTCTGGACTAATGGGCCCACCACCAATAATTAGTTTTTTTATTCTTGGTAAGTCTTCCAAAGAAGCGGCTACCTGATAAGGTACCATTGCAACAAAATCAAAGTTACCTTTAAGGTTTTCCAATGGCCTTGCTGATGGCTCTACTATAGTAAGACTCAAATCACCTAGCTCCGCACGCACCATCATCATGATGCCACCAATGTGAGCTGGAGACATACAGAGCAAGGCTTTGTCGCCTTTCTGCAGATTCAAAAAATTCAAAGTCATTTGGGCGGAAGCCTGCATGTGGCTCTTCTCTATTTTTATGATTTTAGGCACACCTGTAGAGCCAGAAGTTTGCACTTCCATAAAATCATTTTGGTCTTTAAACCTGGCTAGAACCTGCGCTGCACTTTTCGAAATCATAATTATTCAAAAAAAAATTAATTCAACCCAACCTTTTTCAAAGTTGCAACGTTAATAAAGTATAGTTCCCTATTTTTTTTAGTTGAACAAGCCGAAATGGCTAATTCTATTTCCCGGAAAGGTTTCGCGCAAGTGAAACCTTTCTTTATTTAGCCAAAGCCGAAATGTCCCAGAACTGTTCAGGATTATAGCCTATGCCCCCATCTTTCACGTAAAGTGGGCTTTCAAAATTATTGGTGTACAAACTTCCAGTACCTAAGCCTGATGGAACTTTATTTTCTTGAGTGAAATTCCACTGTGCAATGGCACTCAAGCCAATGTTACTTTCCAGCGCGCTCGTTGCCCACCAGCCTATATACATTTCTTTTGCCAGCGCTATCCATTCTTCGCTTCCGCGAAAGCCGCCAACAAAACTGGGCTTTAAAATAATATGCTGCGGACGGATGGTTCGCAAAAGTTCGCGCTTCTTAGCTTGAGTAAAAATCCCAATAAGTTCTTCATCCAAAGCGATAGCAATCGGTGGAACTTCGCATAGTGCGGCCAACTCCTGCCACTGTCCTTTTTTTATGGGTTGCTCTATGGAGTGAATTTTTAAATCAGCCAATCGGTTTAGCACATCCATAGCTTCGCTTGGATAAAATGCACCATTGGCATCTACACGCAATTCCAATTCATCCGCACCAAATTCCGTACGGATAGACTTTAAAATAGCTAACTCATCCTCAAAATTGATGGCACCAATTTTCATCTTCAAAACTGCAAAACCGTCCTTAAGCTTTTGAGCAACTTGCTCTTTCATAAAATCTACGTCCCCCATCCAAATCAGTCCATTAATGGGCTGCATAGCTTTTCCGTGGGTAAAATCTGAAGGATAAAGAATGTGATTTTCACTTTTCAAATCCAGCAAAGCCATCTCTAAACCTGCCTGTATTGAAGGAAATTCCATCATCTCAGCATACAATTCTGCTTCAGTTAAACGTATATTTTCCATCAACCAATTAAGCTTAGGCTCATAATCCGGACGGTCATCCGCGCTAAGCCCTTTCAAAATTCCACACTCACCAATTCCCTGTTTTCCATCTTTCTCTAAAAAGATAAAATAGGAATCTTTAGTTCGCAATATTCCACGGCTAGTGCCACTGGCTTGCTTAAAGTTGAGTGTATATTTTTTCCAGGTGGCTTTCATTATATCTTAAATATATGGGAGCAAAACTAAGACTTTGATTCATTCCATCTCAAAGGTTTTACTACCTTCGACCCTACCCGATTAGCCCTATCTGCGTTTATTAAAAAATATACGTCATGATAGGTGATTTCTTTATTTGGTGTGCCGGAAGCGATACTTCAATCCTCAGGCACTGCCCACGTTCCGAACGCATAAAACACATGGGATTTGGCACTTTAGTACTCATTCCTGCCATACTGGCTTTTGTAAGTATGACTTACGCCCTCAGCACCGTGGGGCAATTGCAAGAGCATTTTTGGCTGGCACTCCTTGGCGGAATAGTTTGGGCACTTATCATTTTTAGCTTTGACCGTTACATCGTTTCTACTCATCGTAGAAAGCTCGAAAACAAAGATGAACTGAAAAGTCCAGCTTTTTATCTCCGCTTTTTCTTCGCTCTTATTTTGGGAATTGTAATCTCCCACCCCATTGTTCTCCTCTATTTTGATGGAAGCATCACCGACACTATCAAACAAAATAAAGTTGAGCATCAAAAAACCATTCAGGCTGAATATGATGCACGAATTCAAAGGATTGAAAACCAGATTGCCGTTCTAGACGGTAATTATTCCGCTAAGGAAAAAGTCCGCGACATGCAGGCCGGTCTTGTTGCTCGTGAAATTGATGGTGAAGTTTTAAAAAATGCCAAGGGCGAAATTGTGACCACAGGCATTTATGGCAAAGGTCCTTCGGCCGAAAATAAGATTCAACACCTTAAACAGCTGGATGCGGAATTAGCCTTGCTTCGCGCTAATGATAGTGTGGTTAAAAGTTCACTCTACGCTGAAATCAAACTACTGAAAGATGAAGCTGACAGCAGTATTTCGGCTTACAATGTGTCCTTTGATTACTTAAGACGAGAGCTTGCACTTGAGCAAATGAAGGAAGAACACGGCATCGTTGGCATAACACAAGCCTTTTTAATGCTCTTATTTATACTTGTAGATATACTGCCCGTAACCTTCAAAACCTTCTCTCCTTTTGGTATGTATGACCAAATTCTTTTGGAAGACAGTAAGATAGTTCGTGAACTAAATGGTTATGATAGAGCAACTCTTTTGCAGAAAGCTTATCAGAAGCTCAATGCGGATTTTGCTTCAGAGAACCAGATTTGAGCTTTTGATAAGCTATGTAAATCCATCCAACTCTAATGGTAATCACTATATTTTATGGAAGTAATAATAATTAACCTTTCCTCAAGCCGCATGGCGCTTCCTTTTTCATTGATAAAAAGGAAGAAACCCCGATAGCTATCGGGGAGAGCATTTTAAGGAACTTTTGCTTGCTCCGCTGCGCAAACCGCTGTTACATCTTCGCTTCATGCTTATTCCTCATTCTTCGGAATGCAATTACGCTTGCTGTTCAGCTAGTTCTGAAAAATGCTCGGACAATTCAGCAGGTTTGTATTTGAGATCGGCCTATTATCAATTTCCCACAAAAGCAAGGTGAAACTTGCCCCAGAGAAGTGCCGAAGTGAAGCAAAGCGAAACGGCTGGGGCTTCGAAGGGTAAGTAAGCCGTAGCTTTTCAGAAATTTATAAGAAGCCTTGACTTTTTTGGTTCTTTTTGGGTCAAGCCAAAAATGAACAATAAACACATTGATAATCTAATCGCACATTTGAAACTACATAGCAAAAGCACTTACCCCCTCCCTGTCAAGTCATTTTGTCTTAATCAATGTTTAAACATTGTTTTGGTATTACTATTGTCCATACGCTTTTATCAAAATAAAGAAATACACCATGAACGTAATAGAAGCACTAAACTGGCGCTATGCTGCCAAACAAATGAATGGTAACAAAGTACCACAGGATAAACTAGATAATA
>JAUHWX010000319.1 GCA_030427285.1 Bacteroidia bacterium | reverse complement strand
ATAATCTTGCCCCACGTAGGCAAAGCGACCTTTGTGCAACTGAAACCTCGCCAGGTATTCCTGTTCCGGTTGGCCAGGAGTTGGGATTAGCAAAGCATGATTTTTCAAAGCATAATAATCCATGAGAGATGAATAGCCAGAGCGACTGATTGTTGTTTCCGCTTTGGCAATAGCATCATAAATTCCTTCCGACCCGACCAAGTCTTTCACCTTTACATTTTCGGGAACCTCGGCATTCATGGCTCTGTCCGTTCCTCTTATCATTAAATGTTGCCCTTCCAATTTGCTAAGTTCTTTTAGCAATTTTGTTTCGAGCAAAGTGCGCTGTGGCTCGGGCCCGCTTAGTATGGCGGCTATTCTGTATTTTTTCTCCACTTTCGTGGGAATGGCTTCCCTAAACCTGGAGCATGGGCCGATATATTCAACTGGTATTTTCGGTCTCAACTCATGGCCAATAGCCCCGGAAATTCCTTCGCCATCAAAATCTGGAACCCAGCACACGTCAAACTTTCTGATAAACCTATGATGAAGCGCTGAAGCAAAATCCGTGTTCAGCGGCATGATGATTTTAAGCTGATGTGTAATGTACACCGAAGGCAAATCTTTGTGATAAAACTCCAGTCGGTTATCCGAAATAACAGCTGTGGCCTTGTACTTCTGCACCATTTTTTTCACCGCTCTATGCTCAGCCTTCATGGCTGTATATATTTTGGGCAACTGGCCAGTAAGCCCCCAAATCTGCCCCATTCCCTTTCGGTACTTCACGTTGTAGCCTCGCAAAGGTTCAGTAGCCAAGTCTGGAAATTCCTTTTTAAGAAAGTCAAGCGCCAAACCGTCCGAGCAAAGCACCACCTCAAAACCATGGTCAAGCAACCTATTAATAATAGGAATGGAGCGTGTAGCGTGGCCTAGCCCCCAGTTGAGGATGCCGTAAAGTATAGTGGGTTTATTTGTCATGTTTCTAAAGAGAAGAACAATATCTGAAAAAAGTACCAACTATTTTCTTCAACGCAGAGCCGCCAAGCCCGCAGGGTTTCGCAGAGTTCTCTTTGCGCAGCTTTGCGCTCTCTGCGCCTCTGCGTTGAAGCAACAAAAACAATTCTTTAAATACTCTCAACAAATTGCTTAAACACTTCTTTGTGTTTCTCCAAATCCATGTTGCCCGAAAGTGACGCTCGAACAATATAATCCTTGTCGCCCTCCTTGGTGGTGCCTTGGGTAGAAGTTGCCGGTATCGTCCAGTAACAACCTTTTAGCTGACCATAGCTTACGCAAAACTTACTCTCCTTTGGGATTTCGGTAATCATCAAATTGATGAGCTTCAAGTTTAGTGCTCTTTTGTAGGCTTCTTTTTCTTCGGCAGTATTTCCTTTAGTAGGAAGGTCTAGTGAAAACACAGAAGGTGTAAATCCTTCCTCGGCCAATTCTTCGGAAACAAAATTGATTTTCGCAGCTGGTAAAACTTCGTGGATAAAGTTTACAAACTCACGTGTATTCTTGTATGCATCTACAATTCGCTGATTCATTGAAGGCATTTGCTTAGCCAATATTTCATACTGAAGCGGAGTAGCTTCATTATCGCAAAGATCAAGGTGCTTTTCTATTTTTTCCATTAAGGAAACCGTCTTGGTATTTCCTACGCAGTATCCGGCTGTACACAGTCCACCACTCGGGAATTTAGAACCACTGGCGTAGGAGATTGCTCTTACTTCTGAAAGTATTTTGCCCTCTCCCAAGAAAAGGTAATTAGGACAAAAGGTTTGATCCAAAATAAACACCGGATCAATGGCCGTTTCGCCCGAAGGAGTTTTGCGCTCTTTAGACAGAGCCGTTCTCAAATCTTCCAGATTCGGAACCTCCACTCTTGGGTTCGTAGGGATTTCAGCAATGATGTATGGAACAGCATCCTCTTGGGCCACTTTCTCCAAAATATACTCAATGCTCTGCACCATGTCATTATCGCCATCTACCGCCAAATCCAAAACCTCAACATTATCAAGGCAAGCCGCTACACGTCTGGCCTGGTCATTTGTTCCGCCATAGCAGTTTGGGGGAACAATAAACTTGATGGCCTCTCCTTTATGATTTTGCAGAGCATCATCAACTAAGCCCATCATAATGGCATATTGAATTGATAAACCACTCGAAGCAACCAATGCTTTGGTAGTGGTTCCTGTAATTTTATTGATGGAATTTTCAACGCTCGCTTTATCGGCTTCTTTATTGTTTTTCTGAGGAGCCACAGGGGCTTGAGCAACCAATGACTTTAGAGCTACCAGACAATTGGCTGGTGTCATAGCTATGGTTTCCCTTCTTCTCACATGCTGAATTTCGGAAATGTAGTTTTCGTTCTGCTGACCGTTTACCACCAATACGCTACCCAAACCAGGATATAAATCAATATAAAAGTCAATTGCGGGGTTTAGGTCATGG
>JAUHWX010000088.1 GCA_030427285.1 Bacteroidia bacterium | reverse complement strand
TGGACCACGCAAAGTTTTATGAGTGGTGGTGGTTACAATGTGGCAATGCGGCATGGGGTCGGCCAAGATTCCTTTGGCGATAAGTCCGGCAGGATGCGAAATATCCGCCATCAATATGGCTCCAATGCTGTCAGCAATTTCGCGAAAACGCTTGTAGTCAATATCTCTGGAGTAAGCAGAAGCTCCACATATAATGAGCTTTGGCTTTTCAGCTTCAGCTACTTCCTGCGCCATATCATAGTCTATGGTACCCGTGGCTTTATCTACACCATAAAAACAAGTTTTGTAAAGCTTACCGCTAAAACTTACGGGTGAACCGTGAGTAAGGTGTCCACCATGTGAAAGATCAAAACCCATGATTTTATCACCAGGCTGTAGGCAGGCAAGGTAAACTGCAGCATTGGCCTGTGAGCCAGAGTGGGGTTGTACGTTTGCATATTCTGCACCAAAAAGGGCTTTGGCGCGCTCTATGGCCAAAGTTTCTACCTGGTCTACTACCTCACATCCTCCATAATATCTTTTGCCCGGAAAACCCTCAGCATACTTGTTAGTAAGTACGGATCCCATGGCGTCCATTACTTGCTGGCTCACAAAATTCTCAGAGGCTATAAGTTCTAAACCTTCCATTTGGCGCTCGCGCTCATCTCCTATTAAGTCAAATATTTGCTGATCTCTTTGCATTTTTCTATCTAGTTTTTTGAGGGTGTCTTTATTTTTTAATCTTTGCTCAAAAATAACCAGAATATGCTCACAGCAAACGATCCTAGTCGCAAGTCTTGGTTAAGCGTTCCACAAGACAGTGATTTTCCGATACAAAACATTCCCTTCGGTGTATTTTTACCCGAAGATGACTTTACCACAATAGGTACCCGAATTGGTAATACAGCCATCGATTTATCGGCCTTGCATCAGCTTGGATACCTTGATGGCATTGTACTTCCAGAAGATGTGTTTCTTCAGGATACCCTAAATGATTTTATTACTCTTGGCCGTCCGGTGTGGCGTCAGGTACGAAATAAAATTGCCGAAATATTTGACGAAAAAAATGACATCCTAAAAAATAATGCTGAGCACCGCGAGCAAATTCTCTTCCCTATAGAAGAGGTTCAGATGCTTTTGCCAGTATTTATTCAGGATTACACTGATTTTTACAGCAGCATGGAACACGCCATGAACGTAGGAATTATGTTTCGTGGTAAAGAAAATGCCTTGATGCCAAACTGGAAACATCTTCCTGTAGGCTATCATGGTCGTTCTTCTTCTATTATTGTTTCAGGGGAAGATATCCATCGCCCTGTAGGGCAAATGAAGCCAGCTGATGCTGATGCTCCGGTTTTTGGCCCATCTAAGCTTTTGGATTTTGAATTGGAAATGGGATTCATCACTACTGATGGAAAACATCTTGGAGAACGCATTACTGCAGATGAGGCCGAAGATTATATTTTTGGAATGGTACTCTTTAATGATTGGTCTGCTCGAGATATCCAGGCTTGGGAATATGTGCCATTAGGGCCATTCTTGGGTAAAAACTTTGCGTCATCAATTTCTCCATGGGTGGTTACTTTGGACGCTATGGAGCCTTTCCGCGTAGAAAGCCCGAAGCAAGATCCTGCACCACTACCCTACTTAAAAACTGAAGGGAAACGCACCTTTGATATAAACCTTGAAACATTTATTCAGCCGGAAAACAGTACTGAGAGTAAAGTGTGTGAGTCTAACTTTAAATACTTGTATTGGAATATTTCACAGCAATTGGCTCACCACACGGTGAATGGTTGTAATATAAATGCCGGAGATATGATGGCTTCCGGGACCATCAGTGGCCCTGAAAAGGAAAACTTTGGGTCCATGCTTGAACTATCATGGAGAGGTGCTCATGCTATCACATTAGCTGATGGTAGCGAGCGTAAGTTTATCAATGATGGTGATACCGTGATCATGCGCGGATACTGCAAAAATGATGATGTAAGAATTGGATTTGGTGAAGTAACTTCCAAAGTACTTCCTGCAATTTTATAGATTTCTGATTATTTAGATAAATTTAAAGACCTGTTTTGGCTTAGCTGAAACAGGTCTTTTTAATTTCTAAACTATGCCCATAAACTACTATAGCTATTCGCACGAAAGTACAAGACTAATTATGAGGCCTCTGGTATTGGGCGATGTAAAGCCCTGGGAAGACTTTATGAAAAGTAATGATGCTACCGCATTTTTTCCTCCCAAGTTAAAGCCTCCTCACTTTACAGCTAAGGATTGGATTGAAAGGCAAATGCAACGTTATGAAAATGATCAACTAGGGCTTTTGGCTTTGACAGAAAAGAAATCAGGACACTTTATAGGAATGAGTGGCTTGCTGAAGCAAGAGGTAAATGGAAAACCTGAAATTGAAGTTGGATATCATTTATTACCCACATACTGGAAAAATGGGTATGCACGAGAAGCGGCACTTTATTTTCTGAAGTTTGGCTTCATTACCATGCTGCCATCCTCAATTATTTCACTCATCCATATTGAAAATGCCTCATCGCAAAGAGTAGCCCAGGCAAACGGATTAACAACAGACGGTAAAATAATCCAAAATCATGGTCCATCATATATTTACAGAATAAGCAACACCGATTGG
The DNA here is from genome assembly GCA_030427285.1 of Bacteroidia bacterium. Classification (GTDB taxonomy): domain Bacteria; phylum Bacteroidota; class Bacteroidia; order Flavobacteriales; family Schleiferiaceae; genus Owenweeksia. The sequence continues at coordinate 9,689 of JAUHWX010000088.1, read as the reverse complement.
ACTAAGAACTGATAGAGGTAATGATTTTTCCAAGCTGATCTTCAGCTACGGGTTTTATTAGGTAGTCAGACACATCGCTAATCGCTTTGGCTCTATTCACATCCGCAGGATCTACTGAAGAACTTACCATGTACACGGTAATTTCCTTACCTACCTTAGGTTTGAGCTCTACAAATTCTTCCAAAAACTCCCAACCGTCCATTACGGGCATATTTATATCCAAAAAGATGACATCAGGTAATATCTCCGTATTGGAAATGTTGTCTATCATAAAATCAATGGCTTCTTCCCCATCAGAGAAAACCAAAATTTTCTTCGCAATCTTATTGCCCTTCAAACTTTTTGTAAAGGTAAACTGATACACATCATCGTCATCAATCAAACAAATAATAAACGGCTTTGCCATATCCTTCTTCTAAAAAAATCCTTAAATACCAAAACAAACACCGGCTTTCATTCCTGTAATGAAAGAAATCTCACAAAAGATCCATCTTGAATTACGTTGGAAACAATTTTGTTTAAACCAGTATTATAAAAGAAAGAAACAATTATTGCTTCTTAATAAAACTCTTCTTACAAAAGCTAAAAAAAAACTCTAGTTGTATACCTTTCAACTATTAGATATAAATGAATGCCAGTTTTTCCAAAAACCTAAAGTGCAAGCATTTAAGGTTAGACTCTAATCCAAAATTTTAAGATTGAAAAAAGTGTTGAAAGCATATGCCTACAAGCATTTAACTTCTCTTTTCTTAATTACAAAACTTAACGGTTGAAGTTCATTGTTTGATTTGTGTTCTGAATTATTTAACACATTGCATTTTAAAGGGAAGCTTAATTCCCCGCTATGAATCATAAATTATGAAATTAAAATTTCTGAACTTGGGTTTTATATGATCATGGTAATTTACCATGTTGCCCATAAGAAAGAGTTTTAAAGACACATCAGAAATAAAAATTAATTAGAAATGACTAAATGAACAAGGTAAACATCAACCAAAAGCTGGCTCTATTTGAAGAGCATTGGAACCCGAAAATTGTAGGTGAGTTAAATGGCCAACATGTGAAGCTTGCCAAATTGAAAGGTGAATTTGTATGGCACACGCATGATAAAGAAGATGAATTATTCTATGTTATTTCTGGAAATTTAAAAATTGAGTTTAAGGATCATACAGTAAATCTTGGGCCCAATGAATTTATAATTATACCACGTGGAGTGGAACATAAACCAGTGGCCAAGGATGAAGTTTCAGTAATGCTATTTGAGCCTGCAAGCACCGTAAATACCGGTAATACAAAAAGTAACTTTACAAAAGAAGATTTAGAAACCCTGTAGATAAGAGCTACTCTGCAAACGAAATAGTGAAAGTTGTTCCTTGGTTTGGTTTGCTTTCTACAGTAATATTTCCCCCCATACTGCTCACATTGCTGTGTACCAAGTAAAGGCCAATTCCTTTGCTTTCGTCATTGTCAGAAAACTTTTGGTGTAGTCCGAAAATTTTGTCTTTAAAATTTTCTTGATCAAAGCCTTTCCCATTATCTCTAAAAACAAGTTGTCTTTTTCCTCCCTCTGTTTTGCTGAAAATAGAAACTTCCGGAAAAGCATCAGGCCTTGAATACTTTATGGAATTGGTTATAAGATTCAAAAAAATACTTTCCATGGCGATTCTACCAAACTTTACAAACTCAAAGGCTGAAAAATCAACCTTAATATTCGCTTGACTACCCTCTATCAAAGACTCTATTGACTTGCACACTTCATTGTATACCTCCTCGAAATTAACAACCTCTAACTTAATGTCTACATTTTCATCTTTCTCCAATACATCCAGGTAATTATTAAGAGTCTTCTTCAAGTTATAAGTCGCCATCCCCATTGCATCCAATATTTCAAGAGTTTCTTCATCCTGTATTTTAGACAAATCCAATAGCTCAAACACGGTTTGCATATTGGCCACAGGGGAACGTAAATCGTGAGATGCTGAATAGGAGAGAAACTTTAGATTCCTATTTACTCTGCTCAAGTGAGCTAAAAGTTGATTTCTTTCTTCCTCTAGTTTTTTGAGGTGGGTAATGTCTTTTGCTATGGCATACACAAGCTCTTCAGTATAAAGTGGGATTGACGTCCATGAAAGCCAAACAAATTCGCCTGACTTCTTTACATAACGATTCTCAAAATTACGCAGTGTTACATTTTGCTTCAGCTCATTTCGTTTACTATGCGTAATGTGTTTGTCTTTTTCATGAACGAAGTCATTAATTGGCCTGTTGTATAACTCCTTTTGAGTGTAACCAAGAAGTTTTTCGAAAGCCGGATTAACCTTTTTAAAATAACCATCAAAGCCAGCAATGCAAAGCACATCGGGCGATGTCTCAAAAAATGGTTCAAGGCTAAGGTGCTGCCGTATTGCCTCATTCTCCATTTCATCAGTTGACCTGTTGTTATTCTGTGTCATAATAATTGCCTCCCACCTACAGCAGAATGGCCACCGAAATTAATTTTTTTTGCTTACACCTTAATAGCCTCTTGCTTATTTTTTAAAACTTTTCCTACAAATATTATTTTAATGGGCTTAGCAAACCTATTAGGGACTCAACTATATTTACTGAGTATTTCGGTTGAGTTTCATAACTTAAATAAACGACAAACAATGGCAAAATCGCAGGATGCTAAAAAGACTGTAAAGAAAGAACCGCTTAAAACTCCCAAAGAGAAAAAAGAGGAAAAAAGGGCTAAAAAAGCTAACAAACGCTGAAGATTGGTTCTGGTTCATAATAACAGAAAAGCCGCCCAAAAGGCGGCTTTTAATATATAAAACAGTTATTTTAATACTGACTTAATAAGAAAAAAGTCCTACACACAATTCTTGTATTTATGGGAATCGAGTCAGGGCTCTTAAACCTTTAGAGCTTTTTTGTTATTAAAACTTAAAACCAACACCAATATTAAAGTAAGCAATTCCTGACCCCATTTCAGCTGTCGCACAGAAGCTATCTGTAAAGTACCAACGTGCACCAACAAAAGGAGCTACATATGCTCCACCTACATTAGAAGCTGGTCCAACAGTGCCAAAAGGCCAGTCACCATAAGCATTACTAGTAGCAATATTACCACCAATGCTCACACCAGCATAGGTATCTAATTTATCAACGCCTGTCCAATGGAAAGTACCGCGGGCAGCAGGTACTATAGAGGTGTACCTATAACCATATTCTCTCCCAGCCCATACCGCTTTTGTTTTAGAAGTTTGAAAGCCTAGATAACCACCAATACCTATGGAAAAATCACCATTGATAAGATTATCCCAAAAGCAATGCTCCATGGATACAGCAAGTGCAGGTGAAACTGTATAGCCAGCACCACTGTATACGCCTGAACCAAAGCCTACAGTGAGGTTTAAAACATTATCACCTTCTGAAAAACTTTGCGCCTTGGCACTTGAACTAGCTAAAGAGAAAGCTGCAATACTAAATAGTAGTATGATTTTTTTCATGATAAAAAATAATTAATTAATACGCCAAATTAGTAATAATGCTTTGACGAACTATACGTCATTTGCCCAAATTAATGATTCGTCAAAAATTTGATAATGATGCGTTAAAACATCTGTAATCAGTCACATTTTTCAAGAAAACGATCAAAAGGTATTTATCCGTTTTTAATCAATTTCTTGTACTTCACTCTGGTAGGAGCAATATCGCCAAGACGCTTCTTCTTATTCTCTTCGTAATCAGAAAAACCTCCCTCAAAATAGTACACTTGAGAATCTCCTTCAAAAGCTAAAATGTGGGTACAAACTCTATCTAAAAACCAACGGTCGTGAGAAATAATAACTGCACAGCCAGCAAAATTGTCCAAGGCTTCTTCCAGCGCGCGAAGCGTGTTTACATCAAGGTCATTAGTAGGTTCATCCAGTAGCAATACGTTTCCTCCTTCCTTTAACGCCATTGCCAAATGCAGTCGGTTGCGCTCACCACCAGAAAGTACACCTACCTTTTTACTTTGATCTTGACCCGCAAAATTGAAGCGGCTTAGGTAGGCTCGGGCATTCAACTTTTGGTTACCCACCTCTATTTCTTCATTTCCCTGCGAAATAATTTCATAGATAGACTTCTCCGGCTTCAGGTCTTCATGGCTTTGATCTACGTATGAAATCTTTACAGTTTCACCTACATCAAAGGTTCCAGCGTCCGGCTCCAATTGGCCCATTATCATTTTAAAAATGGTGGTTTTACCGGCACCGTTTGGCCCGATAATCCCAACAATACCCGCAGGCGGAAGACTAAAGTTCAGATCATCATAAAGAAGCTTCTCACCAAAAGCCTTTTTTACATGATTGGCATCAATTACATTACTACCCAAACGAGGACCATTTGGAATAAACATTTCAAGCTTTTGCTCTTTATCTTTTTGCTCTTCGCTAAGCATCTTGTTGTAGTTGTTCAAACGGGCTTTACCTTTTGCCTGGCGGCCCTTGGCTCCCATTCTTACCCAGTCAAGTTCTCGCTCAAGGGTTTTCCTGCGCTTGCTTTCCTGCTTCTCTTCCTGTGCAAGGCGCTTGGTTTTTTGATCCAACCAGCTGCTGTAGTTTCCTTTCCAGGGAATACCCTCTCCACGGTCAAGCTCAAGAATCCAACCGGCCACATTATCAAGAAAATAACGGTCGTGCGTTACCGCAATTACGGTTCCCTTATACTGCTGTAAGTGCTGCTCAAGCCAAAGTACGGACTCAGCATCAAGGTGGTTGGTAGGCTCATCCAAGAGCAAAACATCTGGTTGCTGAAGCAAAAGACGGCAAAGAGCTACTCTTCTACGCTCACCACCAGAAAGCACACTGATAGGTGTGTCAGGCTCAGGGCACCTAAGTGCATCCATGGCTCGGTTTAGCATAGTATCCAATTCCCAGGCGTTGGTAGCGTCAATTCTATCTTGAAGCTCAGCCTGGCGAGCCATTAACTTCTCCATTTTGTCAGGGTCTTCATAAACCTCTGGCAAGCCAAAGTCATCATTGATTTTATTGTACTCATCAAGTATGTCCACAGTCTCTTGTGCACCTTCTTTTACAATATCAATTACCGTTTTACCTTCATCGAGTTCAGGCTCTTGAGAAAGATACCCAACGCTGTATCCCGGTGAAAAAACAACATCACCCTGATAATTTTTTTCAAGGCCGGCAATGATTTTAAGCAAAGTAGATTTACCCGACCCATTGAGACCAAGAATACCGATCTTGGCACCATAAAAGAAGCTCAAATAAATATTCTTAAGTACCGTTTTGTTGTTGGATGAATAGGTCTTGGTCACCCCACTCATCGAAAAGATCACTTTCTTATCGTCCGACATGTTTTAAACTATTTATTTCTAATATTGTCTGATTCACCAAAAAGGGTTTCACCCTTTTATTCAAAGGCTCAAAGATAAGATTACATGCTGCAATTGAAGAAGATATTTTCTGTCATCCTTTTTGTTTTTTTAACAAGCCCAGTTCTTTTGGCTCAACAGCTTTCTGGCGTAGTGATAGATGATGCTTCTAAAGAGCAAATTCCAGGTACACATGTGATAAACAAACGCACTTTGAAGGGTACCCTCACCAACGCTAACGGCACATTCACTATTAATCTAGATTTTGGTGACACCATTATTTTCTCCAATATTGCCTATCAATATTTCTATTTTATCTATTCTGACAGCACCTCTCCGCTTGAGGATGTAGTAATTGAGCTGAAGGAGCAAAATTACTTGCTAAGCGATGTGAGCATATTTAGCTATAAGCTTACCACTAATAAGGATAGGGAAATGAATATAAAGCCACCAAGTACACCAAGTAGCAAAGATCTTAGTGATGGCAGAATTGTAAACGCAAGCGTTGCGAATCCCGCTGAATACCTTTATAACCTATTTGGAAGCAAACCTCGTCAGCTCAGAATGCTTGCACAGCTAAAACAAGAAGATTACTACAGAGAAGTGCTTGAGCAAAACTCTAATCGTGAAAATGTAACCAAGCTCACAGGTCTTACACAAGAAGATTTGGAAGCATTTATGTTTTACTGTAAATATTCAACGGCCAGGATTTATACCATGAATGACTATGAGTTTCTGAGATCAGTACAACGCTGTTATCAGGTTTATGTGAATGAGCGCGAACTTGAGGGGTTTCTGGAACAATTTGACTAAGGCATAACTTTCATTCACTAAACAATTAGGTCACTCCCCTTCTTTTTGTGACTTCTTTCTTACAAATTCAAGTAATATTGCGGTGCAAGAAAACTTTACCCCTTGATTATGACGGTAGACATCCACTTGAATTCTGTAGTATCTTATTACAAGGCCAATTTCATTGATAATGATGATAACACTGTTAGTGATGAAAACTTGGTTCAGTTTATTAAAAAACATTTGCTTTCATTACCCAACTCTCAACAGCGACTAGAGTTTTTTCAAAAAACCTTACGTGCCATTAGAGAGCAGATAGTGCTTAAAAAACTAAGTATGGTTTATGATCCGTTTTTCTTTGAAAATCCATCATTAAATTCTAACAATCGTACTTTAAAGATCTTAGTACAGGACTTGCGAAAGTGGGTACACTAAACAGCTCCTCACCTTGATGTGTGATTGAAAGCTCCATTTGTCTTTAGATGAACGGGGCTTTCTTCTTTCGATGGTTACAGTGTTGGTAAATAGTATCAATTGTTTTCATTAGGATCCCTCGTATTATTTCCAACCCTTTACATTTGTCTTTATAATGAATGAAGAGTTTTACATAAAGCGATGTATTCAGTTAGCCGAAAATGCGCACGGCAATACTTCTCCAAATCCTTTGGTGGGTTCGGTGGTTGTTTACGAGAATAAAATCATTGGAGAAGGATGGCATAAAAAGGCGGGTGAGCCGCATGCCGAAGTAAACGCTATAAATAGCGTAAAAGATAAAAGCCTACTTGCAAAAAGTACTATTTATGTAAATCTGGAACCTTGCGCTCATTATGGTAAAACCCCACCTTGTGCGGATCTTATAGTGAAGCATAAAATACCAAGAGTAATTATTGGCTGCCGTGACCCTTTTGATGCAGTGAATGGAAAAGGTATTGAAAAGCTAAAAGCTGCCGGGATTGAAGTAAGTGTTGGGGTTCTCGAAAAGGATTGCCTTGAGTTAAACAAGGCCTTCTTTACTTATCATACCAAACAGCGCCCTTACATAATTTTGAAATGGGCCCAAACCCAGGATGGGTATCTGGATAAAGTTAGAAAGGAAAATAAAAGTGGTGTAAACTGGATTACACAGCCAGAAACCAAACTCTTGGTGCATAAATGGCGGCATGAGGTAGACGCCATTTTGGTAGGTGCCAATACTGTTGTAAATGACAACCCCGAACTAACCACAAGACTGATTGAAGGCAAAAATCCAATTAGACTAATAGTAGACCCTAATCATAAAACACACGCTGATGCGAGGATTTTTTGCGTAAGTGGAAAAACAATACTATTTACCAATACTCCAAAGACTAATAAGGACAACATCATTTATGCTAAGCTAGAAAATGGTGTAACAATATTGGATAGCGTGATTAAAACCTGTAATCATCTTAAAATTCAATCTATACTTGTAGAAGGTGGTGCTCAAACTATCCAAACATTTATTAATGCCGACCTTTGGGATGAGGCTAGGGTGCTTTATGGAGCAAGCTCCTTTGGGCAAGGTTTGCTGGCACCAAAAATGAAACTTACCCCTATCGAAACACACCACTATGGCAAAGACAAGCTAAATATTTATCGCAGATGATTTGGCTTCTCCTTAGTATTACTTCATCTACGTTAATCTTTGTCGTTTTTAAGGTTTTTGCAAAATATAAAGTCAACAACTTGCAGGCAATTGTTGTGAACTACTATGTGGCTTTTGCTGTAGGTTATTTGTCAAGCGATTTTAGTTTTAGTGTAGGCCAAGTCATAACAAAATCCTGGTTTTATAGTATTCTCATACTTGGTTTTTTGTTTATCACCTTATTTCAGTTGATGGCTTTAGTATCTCAAAAGTTTGGTGTTTCTGCTGTAAGCGTTGCCGTAAAAATGGCCTTGGTAATACCAGTAGTAGCTGCCGTTTTTTTGTATGGTGAAGAAATGTCTTTTTTGAAGGGCATTGGTATACTATGTGCGCTAGCAGCGGTATATCTTGCTACCTTAAAGCCTGAGAAAAACAAAGGAAAGATGAGCTATTTATTTCTCCCCATTGTACTTTTTTTGGGTAGTGGCTTTTTAGATGCCTTCATCAATTTTAATCAGCAAGAAATAGTGCCGCCCAGCGAGCATGGCTATTTTGCATCAAGCATTTTTTTAACTGCCGGGCTATTTGGTTTTGTTTTCATCACCCTGCAAGCTACACGCGAAAAGGTAAGGCTAGAATGGAAAAATATACTTGGTGGTATTTTATTAGGTATTCCAAATTATGGATCTATTTATTTTTTACTACAGGCCTTAGAAAAGGGTTCTCTGGAAAGCTCAGTGATTTTTCCTGTAAATAATGTTGGTGTGGTGGCTTTATCTGTAATTGTGGGAAGGTTGTTCTTCAAAGAGCATCTCTCCAGAACAAATAAAGCGGGCATCGCTCTGGCATTGATCGCCATTATATTAATTGCTCTAAAATCAAGCTAATCATGCATCAGCAGGAAGCTATATATACGGATAACTTCAAAACGATAAAAGGCAATGGCGAGGGGTTATACAAAGAAAAGGGCAGCAAATTTATTGGTTATGCTTTTCCGGCAAGTACAGTAGACGAAGCTATGAATCATGTAAATGAGCTAAAAGCAAAGTTTCATGATGCGCGACATTTTTGCTTTGCCTACCGTATAAACCCAGTTCAACCTCAAGTGAGAGCAAATGATGATGGTGAGCCTTCCAATTCTGCAGGAATGCCCATTTACAACCAGCTGCTTTCAGCTGACCTGTGGAATGTGATTGTGGTGGTAGTTCGCTATTTTGGAGGAACCAAACTTGGCGTTTCAGGCTTGATTGGGGCCTATAAAGAAGGAGCTGCAGAGGCATTGAAAGAAGTAAAAATAGAAACTGAATATTTGACCGAAGAAGTGGAAATTGAATTTCCCTATCCATTAATGAACGATGTGATGCGGCTTATCAAGGAACTGGAAGTAGATATTGCCGAAGAAAAAATGAGTCTGAATGCAGGGTACATTTTAAGAATTAGAAAGAGTAATCATGCCCTGCTAATGAAAAGGTTACAGCAAATACATGGAGTAAAAGTTCATGAAAATATTTTGTAATATTGTTCCTTAGATGAAAGGAAAAATTGCTCTACTACTCCTACTTGCTTTATCGGCAGTAGCTCAAAAAGCCCCAACACCGCTTCCCCTTGCTGGTGTTGATTTATACTTGCCTACTTATAAAAGCACTTCCAAGATCTTAAACTATTCCAATGAGGCCGTAAAAGATGCTATCATTTCTGAGGCACAGTTTGATGAGGGTATTGATCTTCTTCTCACCTATAAAGTTAAGAGCAAAGCACTCACCCACTACCGCTTTGATGTACTAGTAAATAAGCAAAAGATATATGCGGCTTCAATCCATGCTTCATTAGACAGTCGTGGAAAATTGAGAATTCAGAATATTCCAAATATCCCGCAGTCCATTAATGGCAATTTTCCTTTACCGAGCACTGCTGAAATATTTCAAAAAAAAATAG
>JAUHWX010000087.1 GCA_030427285.1 Bacteroidia bacterium | reverse complement strand
GGAATATGTGAGGTTTTTAGTATTGCATTCGTCACATTTAAGGTTTAATGCTCCCTGGTTTATCCATTTTGCAATAAGTGTAATTTGGCTTGGGCTTAGAGCATTTCGGGGTGGGGGCGGCATTCGTTTATCAGGGTCATTATCAGTAATTACCTCATATAAGTCGCTACCATTTAAGTCACCAGGGCGTACATCAGCGGTGTTCATCACCGAGTTGTAATCTGTAAGTTGAACGCCATCTGCCCTGGTTGATGCATCATGGCAACCGCTAAATGCACAGCTTGCCGTAAGTATGGGCTGAATGTCTCTTTCGTAATACACCGTATCAGGGTGGCATGGCTTTCCTGGCTTTGTAGTATCAATAGGGTTTTGAGTGGTATCATTTGGGTCCTTAATGGTATCATTTCCCGCCCCAACAGGTGCTGCGGGAAATGGTTCGTTCTCGCACGAGTATGCCATTACCCCTAGGGCAATGAAGAATAATAAGGTCTTGATGGATTTCACAATATTCGATTTCATATGTAGCCAAAAATAGGTGTTTAGACTTTAAATGCTAATAGTATATTTTAATCTCGTAGTATATACGTCTGAATTCGTAAAAAGGAAGGTTGAAACTTTTTATTTTATGGCTTCAACCATCCTTTATGGCACACCTTACTGAACAAGAAGTCGACTGTAATGCCAGTTTCCTTCATCATCTACTATTCTAAAAATATAGAAGCCGGCATTCACACCTTGTAATTCAATAGGGTTGCTAGGGTCAAAATACTCTTGTTTTACAGCGCCACCTTGATTGTTGAGAATCTGCATTTGGTTGCCGTTCCATTCTAATGGAAGGTTTAAATAAAGTTTGTCGCTGGCTGGGTTTGGAAAAATGGCATTTGCATCAAGTTTATAATCTACTATTCCTATTGAATTAGAATCTATGACATTGAGCGTGAAGCCGGCTTGTCCATTTTTATGAATAAGGTTACCCAAAGAATCCAGACCCACAGTATCACAGAATGTTTGCGTACAAAGGTTATTACCTGCATCTGTAGAAAGTATAGTAACGCACAGGTTGTAAGCACCAGAGTTTGCATAGGTATGAACGGGTAATCTTTGCGTGGAGATATTTCCGTCACCAAAATCCCAAATGTATGAACTGGTATAGGCCGTGTTAGAAGGTGATGGAGCTGAATTGTTTACCACATAAACGTTTCCACCACCGGACTGCACAGTGTCTACCCAATAAGATGCCTGGCAAAAATTGGTCACCGTAGAGCCTAAGTACATCAATAGGGTTGCATTATCGCCAACGGCAAACCCTACCTGAGAATTTAAAAAGTATACATCGTTCAGTTCTACATTGCTAAGGCTGGCAAGTATGGTATCAATTGCCCAGTTATTTCCTGCATCTATGCTTGTGCCTATGTCGCCTGATTCACCCACCACATAACCAACCGATGGATTGGCAAAGTGCATGGCATTAACTTCATTTATACCATTTACCGTGGTGGCGGTCCAGGTAGTTCCCCCATTTATAGTTTTAAAAATACCGTTTTCTCCAGCTACAAATCCCGTATTTGCATCTACAAAATGTATGTCTTTATTGTCATCAGAACCCAAATTGATTGAAGTCCAGGTGTTGCCACCATTACTAGTTTCTAAAAAAACTCCATCCCGCCCAGCTACAAACCCACGAGTGGTAGAAGTGAAGCAAACACTTTCCAGTCTATCTGTAGTTCCGCTTGTTTGCGATGTCCATGAAGTGCCTCCATTGGTCGATTTTAGAATGGTGCCATCACGGCCTGCTATATAAGCAGTGCTGGTATCTGCAAAAAATATAGATTCAAGATTTGAAGTAACTCCAGAGGAAATTGTCGCCCATGTGGCTCCTCCATCCGTAGATGTTAAAATTAAACCATCATCACCTACGGCCCAACCTTCATTATTTGAAATAAAGATGATTTCCGAAATCCCATCCTGAACACCGGTTGCAGCGGTGTCCCACGAATTTCCGACAGTATTAGAGTAATAGATATTGCCGAGGTCGGTACCAACAAATAAGACTCCAGAGGATTCAATGTAGGTACAATTAAAACTTTCAGTAAATGGATTAGAGATTAACTGCCATCCGCTTTGAGCGTAAAGCATGGGTGTCATAATTAAGAGAAGTAATGTCTTTTTCATGGTAGTTTGATTTTTTAATTGATTACCCAAATTTTACAAAAGCTTGCTTATTTACCGAAAGGTAGAAGCACAAGTAGCGGAATGAAAAGCCGAATTCGTTGAATTGCGTGCTAAACTCGAAAGGGACAATTTCATTAGAACTTGTGGGCTATTAACACCAATATCTGCAGGGATGTTTGCTTGTCGACTTCAACATGAAATTATACGGGTTCGGCTAAACATGGGTGGTGATAATGCGAAAATATGTTTCCTTAACCAATCGGCATTACGCTTGGCTATTATACCTTAGTTTAAAATAACTGTATGAACGCATTCATGTTGATGATTATGATGGCTTTGGCCTGGCCCTCGAAGCAGGCTGAACTTTGGAAAGGTACTGGTGGCCTTATCAGCTTTACCAGTGACGCACCTTTAGAATTGATTGAGGCAGAGAGTAACAAGCTTACTGGTATTCTAAATGTTAGGGAAAACACCTTCGCTTTTTTGATTTCCACTAAAACCTTTGAAGGCTTTAACAGTCCACTACAGCAGGAGCATTTTCATGAAAACTATATGGACAGTGAGAAGTATTCCAGCGCCAGCTTTTCGGGTAAGTTTATTGAAGATGTTAGTGAGTTGGAGCTGGGCAAGTATGAACTAAGGGCTAAAGGAATGTTGAAGATTCATGGGGTCACGGTGGAGAGAATCATAAAATGCTTCATAGAAATAGAGTCAAACAAAATACGTATTGAAAGCAATTTTGTGGTGCCTTTGGAAGACCATAAAATTTCTATTCCTCAGATTGTACATCAAAAAATAGCTGAAGAAATTTTCGTTACCGCAAAAATCACATTGCAAGCTTCATGAAGAAATCGCTCATACTTTTTCTGAGTTTATTAATTGGTATTTCGTGTTTTTCACAAGAGATGAACTACAGTGAAATAGATTTACCTCCAAAGGTTCAGCCGCGTTCTGTGCAGCATCTTTATTTAGATAATGAAGGCTTTGTATGGATGGCGACCGAGCAAACGCTTTACAAACATGATGGAAATGGCTTTAGATTAATTGAGCAATTAAAAAAGGATGGGGACCAAAAAATAAGCAGCTTATTTCAAGATTATAACAGGACTTTATGGATTGGTTGGAACAATGGAAACATTGACTATATCAGAAACGAGTCGGTATTTGAATATAATCCTGAAGAGGGCACGCCATCTGTGGCAATTATAGATTGGGCCGAGGATGAAGTTGGTCAGCTATGGATGGCTACCAAGGGGGAGGGAGTGTATGTAAAAGACAAGTTGGGCAGGTGGTTTAACTTTAATAAGGATGACGGCTTTCCCTCAAATGAAACCTATGATATTACAAACTTTGAAAGAGGGGTGGCCATAGCAACTGACCAAGGATTGGTGAAGTGTGGTTACCATGAGGGTAAGAAAATTGTTGTCGTTTTCAAAAAAGACCAGGGCCTTAGTGACCAAATCGTAAAGAGTATTTGCCCTAGAGGCCACAAATTACTTTTAGCATACTATGAGCCATTTGTAAGTGTAATGGACTCCGGCCTGAACATGGAGAGTACAATCAAAGCCCCGGATATAGATGCGAAAAAAATATATGGTTCTTCAAGCATTACCTGGTGGCTTTCGGAAGATGGTGATTTGTATAAAAAAAATGGAAACGCTTCATGGGAGCCACTGAAATTTGACTTTGAAGGGAGGCCAAGGATAAGGACATTTACGCATGATAATGAAGGTCACCTGTGGGTAATGAGTTCGCGCGGACTGTTTATGATAGACCAATGGTACGGTCATTTACAAACTGAAAAAACGGTAACAGCGCTTTTTGCTGATGACACTCAGCTGTGGTATGCCCAAGGTGGTGCCTTGCATCAATGGGATTTTAAGACCAATACTTCGGGAAAGTTATGGGAGGGTGAGAATTTGATTTTGAGTATCTGTAAAGATTATTGGGGAAATATATGGTGTGGCACTTTTGATGGAGGACTAATTCGATTTAATCCCTCAACCGGACATAGGAAGGTTTTTAATGAATCTTCTGGATTGATAAATAACAACGTATTGTCATTGAGCAGCAATAAATCTGCACTTTGGGTGGGAACTTTAGGAGGCGTTTCTCAACTGGTTTTTGATGACAATGGTGAAGTAACTACAGTAAAAAGTTATGACCGAAAAAATGGAGTGAGTGTGCAGTACATCTATTCGGTTCATGTGTCAGATAAGGGTGAGGTGTACATTGGGACTGATGGTGAAGGCGTACTGCATTGGTCTGGAAATAATTTTAGGCCACTTTCATTAGGTAAGCAGGATGATGTAGTGCTGGCTGTGACTACGGATAAAGCAGGAAACTTGTGGTGGGTCAATTCAGGAGGTGTTTTAAGAGGGTGGTCAAATGGTGATAGTGTAAATGTACCGCCATATCCTGAAGAACCCGGAAAGGTATCGGGCTTGCAAACTTTAGAAGATGGTTCTGTATTGGTGTTTCATGAAGGTGGAATTCATCGATGGCAAGCCAATACCAAGCAATGGACAGCTTACAAAAAGTCATTTGGTTTAGGAGGGCTGCAACCTGAGCTTCATGCATATTCTAATGGCAATAATGATATCATGCATATCGGAAGCTCCTCAGGCATCACCAGTTTGGTGATAAGTCAACTCCCTACTCAGATAGTTCCCGAAACTTACTTAGAGGGAACACTGTTATTTAATAAGCCAACAGTGAACACTAGCTTTTCGAGTAGTGATAATTATTTAACCTTTAAATATGTCGGGCGATGGTATACCGAACCTAATGCGGTACGCTACAAGTTGATACTTGAAGGTTTTGATCCTGATTGGATAGAAAGCAAAAACACAGAAATCACATACCCCAAGCTACCTCCTGGTAGTTACACTTTTAAGGTTGTAGCTGGGGTAGATGGAAACTATCCAGATACCCAAATGAAGCAATTCTCCTTTGTGATAAACCAACCTTGGTACGCCCGGTGGTACAGTATAATATTAGGGTGTATCATTTTGATAGCCATTGTTTGGGGTGTTTTTCGTGTGCGCTTAAATATGATTCAGCAAAATCAGGAACGTGAAAAGCAAAAAGTGCAGGCACAACTTGAAATGTTAAAAAGTCAGGTCAACCCACATTTTTTATTTAATAGCTTCAATACCTTGATGGCCCTTATTGAAGATGATAGGGAAGAGGCCACAAATTATTTATCAGACTTAAGTGATTTTTTTCGATC
Source organism: Bacteroidia bacterium (assembly GCA_030427285.1). Lineage (GTDB taxonomy): Bacteria > Bacteroidota > Bacteroidia > Flavobacteriales > Schleiferiaceae > Owenweeksia. The sequence continues at coordinate 6,914 of JAUHWX010000087.1, read as the reverse complement.
CATTTTGGAGTTTAGAGAGGTGGATTTAATCACGGTAAGGCAAGAAGTGAAAATAATAGAAACCTATTTATTGCTTCAAAGCAAAAGATTTGGCGAGGCATTGGTCACTCAAATCAACATTGAAGAGGAGGTAATGGACACACAAATTCCTCCACTCACTTTACAGCTTTTGGCTGAAAATGCTTTTAAGCATAATATAATTTTGAAAGATAAACCGCTTGAACTAAAAATTGAATCAAACGGCAATAGCATTATTATCGTAAATAAACTTAGGCCAAGGGTAAATCCTGATCCATCTACAGGTTATGGTTTGGATAGTATCAAGCGGAAGTATGGGTTTTATAGTAAAGGTGAAGTAGTGGTGGAGCAAACGGTAGATACTTTTTCTGTACACCTACCCCTTATTTACAAAAATGAAATGGCATGAAGGTACTTATCATTGAAGATGAAGAACGTGCTGCAAAACGCTTGAAGCGTTTGGTGGAAGAACTTTTGCCGCACGCAGAAATTCTTGGAATGCTGGTAAGCGTTTCAGAATCTGTGAAATGGCTAAAAGCCAATAAAGACCCGGATGTAATTTTAATGGACATCGAACTTGCAGATGGAAAGAGCTTTGAGATTTTTGAAAGCTGTGCACCAGGCAGTCCTATTATATTTTGCACTGCTTTTGATCAATATGCCATTGATGCTTTTAAATATCAAGGACTGGCATATTTGCTCAAACCAATAAAAAAGATTGAGTTGGAGGGAGCATTAGAAAAAGTTAAGAAGCAGGCTAATTCGGGGATAGATTATGAACTATTGGCGGAAACCTTGGCCAATAGAGAGATGCGTTATCAAAAGAGAATTTTGGTGAAGCTCGGTCAGCGACTAAAGGCAATACCTGTGGATCAGGTGGCTTATGCTTTTACTGAGGCTAAGTCGGTGATGGTAATGACTTTTGAAGGAAAAGAGATTCCTGTTGATCAAAGCTTGGAGCAGCTCATGCAGATTTTAGACCCAAGTAAGTTTTTTAGGATTAATAGAAAACTTATCGTTAGTCTGGATTCGATTGACAATATGTATACATGGTCACGCTCTCGTGTGAAATTAGAATTGAGGCCAGGTAAAGATTTAGACACAGTTGTTGCTACAGATAGAGCATCAAATTTTAAAGAATGGCTGGAGGGAAAGGCTTTCTGAAAAAACTTTGTTTTGCTTAATTCATTTAAAAAAAAGGAAAGCACAACTGAAGCCATGAAAGGAAGGGACATAAACAATATATAAACAGCTTACATTAGCATTAAAATCAAATTATGAAAAAGGGAATACTTGTAATTGTCGCACTGGTTATTTTAGGAGGAATAGGAGCATATTTTTATGTTTTTAATAAGCCGCACCGCAACCCTTCCAGCGAAGCTGCTAGCTTCAAGGTTTCGGCAACTGAGCTGGCTGAAGAATTTTCAGCTAACCCGGATGCCGCTAATGAAAAATATATCGATAAGGTAGTGGAGGTAAGCGGCACGGCTATGGAAGTAACCGAGACCTACATTATAATGGACAATGTGTTAAACTGCTCAGTGCTCAAAGATCACGATGTGAGTGGTGTGAAATCTGGAGATAACATCGTAATGAAAGGTCGTGTTATAGCTTTTGATGATTTATTGGAAGAAGTAAAAATGGATAACTGTGTAAAGCTCTAGTGTACATGTTTTGATTTCCCCACTCGTGTAATCAGTAAAAAGCCAATAATGAAAAACACCATTAAGGCCAGTACGCTCATTTTCATGCTGCCGGTAATCTGTATAAGCCAGCCATAGCAAATGGTTCCAAGTACAATGGCTATTTTTTCGGCAACATCATAAAAGCTGAAAAAGCTGGCGTGAGACTTAGTTTCGGGCAGAAGTTTTGAGTAGGTACTGCGGCTTATGGCTTGTATACCTCCTAATACCATTCCTACTATTGCGGCTATGGCATAAAATTTATACTCAGCCGTGGGGTCACTTTTACTCAATGTAAATGCGCCCAAACACACAAATATCCATACTATAATACAGATTTTTATAGCTTGAATATTTCCATACTTTCTTGAAATAAAGGCAAATAAATAGGAACCTGCTATAGCGACAAACTGAATAATAAGAATGGTAAGAATCAGCTTAGATGAATCCATTCCTAATTCCTGGTCACCAAAAGCGCTGGCCAGCAAAATTACGGTTTGCACTCCCATACTGTAAAAGAAGAAGCTGTACAAAAATCTTCGCAAGGCCATTTCGCCTTTCAGTTGATGGATCACTTTTCCTAACTCCCTGTATCCAAGGAGTATATAGCGCTCTTTGGGTTTTCGTTTGTAAATATTGTCTGGTAGTCTTTTAAAAGTGATTTGTGCAAAACCGGCCCACCAAATTCCAACCAATAGAAAACTTACACGGCTTGCCTGTCCAGAGTCAGTAAAACCGAAAAGCTCAGGTTTCATAACCATCACCAAGTTGAGAATAAGCAGCAGCGCTGCACCGATATATCCAAGCGAAAAACCCTTGGCGCTTAGGTCATCCTGCTCTTCAGGTGGAGCTATCTCTGGAAGAAAGGCGTTGTAAAACACTAAGCTTCCCCAAAAACCAATACTGGCCAGTACGCTCATGCCTAAGCCGAAATAGATATTTGATCCATCAAAAAAGAAAAGGGCCGAACAGCTGGCAGAACCTAGATAACAAAAAAATTGTAGAAAGCGCTTTTTCTTACCAGTGTAATCTGCAATCCCCGAAAGTACAGGGGATATAATGGCTACAATGAAAAATGAGAGGGAAAGTGAGTAGCTATAAATGGCCATATTTTCATAGGATATTCCTAAAAAGTCAACCATGCTGGAGTCATCAGTAGAAGTTACACTGTGAAAGTATATTGGGAAAATAGCGGTACTTATCACCAATGAATAAACTGAGTTTGCCCAATCATAAAAGGCCCAGCCGTTTTTAGTTTTCTTGTCCATAGGGCCCCAAAGATATATTTAAAACGATATGTGGGTATTTTGACGAAAAGCAAAATGCAAAACATGATGCTACCTTGGTAAGAAATATATCTTTGCGACAATGAAGATAGACGAATCTATAGTGCAGGGGGCGCAAAGCTTGCTTGCTGATGCTCAAAATATTGTAATTACCAACCATGTTGGCCCCGATGGAGATGCCATGGGAAGTGCTTTGGGTTTGAAAGAAATTTTGCGCCAGCAGGGTAAAAAGGTGACTGTGATTGTTCCTAATATTTACCCCAAGTTTTTGAAGTGGATGAAAGGTGATGATGAGGTAATCATCTTTGAAGATAATAGAGAACTTGCTTCTAAAGTATTGAAGGTTGCTGATCTTATTATACATCTGGACTATAATTCACTCTCCAGAAGTGGGGATATGCGTGATGCGCTTACTTTGGCTACAGCCAAAAGGTTGGTCGTAGATCATCATCAGCAGCCAGATGATTTTGCTACGGTTTTGTATTCGGATACAAATATGTCCAGTACCTGTGAAATGGTTTTTCATTTAGCCCAAGCTTTAGGCTGGGATGAATATATAAATAAGGATTCGGCCGATTGTTTATATACCGGCATCATGACAGATACGGGGAACTTTCGCTTTAGCAGTACTACACCAACTACACACAGAGCCGTAGCTCGGTTGATGGAAAAAGGTGTGCTTCCGCATGAAATTGCCTCCTCCATATATGATACCAATTCCAGGAATAGATTAAAATTGCTGAGCCGCTGTTTGGAAAGAATGGAGGTTTTTCCACAATACCAGTCGGCTATCATGGGTTTAACTGCTTCTGATTTGGAAGAGTTTGATTACCAAAAGGGAGATACTGAAGGTTTTGTGAACTATGGCCTTACCATGGAAGGCACCATTATGAGTGTTTTCCTTTCTGAAAAAGACAATCGTATAAAAATGTCTTTCCGCTCCAAAGGTGATTTTAACGTAAACCAATTGGCGCGCGATCACTTTAATGGAGGCGGACATATAAATGCCGCAGGCGGGATTAGTGAAGAAAGCATGGAAAAAACAATTGAAAAATTGAAGGCACTTTTGCCACAGTATGAGGAGCTTGCAAAAAAATAAGACGTTGAGAATTTCAATATATCTATCTATTCTGGCTTTTGCGGCCATTAGTTGCCAATGTTCCAGTAAACAGAGCAATGGTGAAGATCATGAGCACCGCCCGATGACCGAAGAAGAGCGGATGGAAGTTCAGCGTGATTTTCTGCGCAAAGAGCGGGAATCCATTGATGCTTATATAAAGGATAGAAATCTAAAGGTAGAGCGCACCGGTTTGGGCATGTATTATACCTTGATAAAAGATAGTTCGGCTGCTGAAATGGTAGAAACAGAAGATGTGGTAGAATACGAGTACGATATATCCATGCTCAATGGTAGTGTGCTTTTTACCTCAAAGCAGTTAGGTAATGGTCGTATCAAAATAGATAAGCAAGATGCAGAAATCGGACTGCACGAAAGCCTCAAAAAACTGGGCCTTGGGGATAAGGGACTGTTTATATTACCTTCGCACCTCGCCTTTGGTGTGGCGGGTGATCAAGATCGTGTTCCTCCCAAGACGGCACTGGTGTATGAACTAAAAGTTGTAAAAATCCAAAAATCGAAATCATAACAATTATGAGAAACCTTTTAATGACCGCACTATTGTTTGCGGGTATCATGAGCAGCTGCAATTCGCAAAACAGCGTAATGGTGAATGGCGAAAAAGTGGAGCTTGAAGATGGCATGTATGCTAAAATAAACACCTCACAAGGTGATATCCTTTTGAAACTGTATTATGAAAAAACGCCAATGACTGTGGCTAACTTCGTAGGCCTTGCAGAAGGAACTATAGAAAATAATACAAAGGAAGCGGGCCAGCCATTTTATGATGGTTTGAAATTTCACCGTGTTATCAAAGATTTTATGATTCAAGGAGGTGACCCACAGGGTACTGGTGCCGGTGGCCCGGGATACAGTTTTCCTGATGAGTTTGATGAGTCATTGAAGCATGATGGTCCTGGTGTTCTTTCTATGGCCAATTCTGGTCCTGGAACCAACGGAAGCCAATTCTTCATTACTCACAAAGCTACCCCATGGCTAGATGGTAAGCATTCCATTTTTGGTAAAGTAGAAATGGGGCAGGATGTGGTTGATGCTATTAAGCAGGATGACATCCTTAATAATGTAACTATCATTCGTAAAGGAAAAAATGCTGAGAAGTTTGATGCTCCAAAAGTATTTGAATCTGCACAGGAAGATGCTAAAAAGGCTGCGGCTAAAAAAGCAGAAGAGCAAGCAAAAAAGGATGCTGAAGGAATGAAAGAGCTTGAAAAGCTTAAAGCTGAAGCTCAATCTACTGAAAGCGGTCTTTATTACATTGTAACAGAAGAAGGAGACGGCCCTAAGCCAACAGAAGGTCAAACTGTGCAAATGCATTATGCTGGTTACTTAGTAAACGGTACTTTGTTTGACACAAGTATTAAAGAGTTGGCTCAAAAAGAAGGTGTGTACAATGCCCAAAGAGAGCCTTACGCTCCATTTGATGTACAGTACGGTTCACAAGCTAGAGTTATTGAAGGCTGGAAAGAAGGTATGAGCCTAATGAATGTTGGCGATAAGTACAAATTGATTATCCCTCCAAATTTAGGTTATGGCGCTCGTGGAGCCGGTGGTGTAATCCCTCCAAATGCTTGGTTGATTTTTGATGTTGAGATGGTAGGTATTAAATAAGAAGATGAAAGACGGAATGTACGCGAGGTTTGAAACCTCCAAAGGATTGATTAGAGTGGAGCTTCATTTTGATAAAACCCCAATGACGGTGGCCAACTTTGTGGGTCTTGCTGAAGGAGATATCGAAAATGATGCTCGCGATAAGGGGCAACCTTATTATGATGGCTTGAAGTTCCATCGCGTTATTGATAACTTCATGATTCAGGGTGGAGATCCCCAGGGTACTGGTGCCGGTGGCCCGGGATATAATTTCCCTGATGAGTTTGATAGCTCATTAACACATGACGGTCCTGGAGTTTTGTCTATGGCAAATGCAGGACCAGGCACCAATGGTAGTCAGTTTTTCATCACCCATGTTGAAACAGCATGGTTGGATAATAAACATACCGTTTTTGGTAAAGTAATAGAAGGTCAGGATGTCGTTGATGCTATCAGGCAAGGAGATTTAATTGAATCCTTAACTATTGATAGAATAGGGGAGGCAGCTCAAGCTTTTGATGCTGCAGCAACTTTTAATGAATACATCAATAAGCAGGATGAAATGAAACAAAAAGCCAAAGATGCCGCCATGGCAAAAATTGATGCTTTATCTGAAGGCTTTGATAAGACAAAATCCGGACTTCGTTATAAGATTACCACCAAAGGTGATGGCAAGAAACCTGTAAAAGGTAAAAATGTGTCGGTACACTATAAAGGTATGTTAGAAAATGGTCAGGTATTCGATGATTCATCAATGCGTGGTCAGCCTATTACATTCCCAGTAGGAGTTGGTCAGGTAATTAATGGTTGGGATGAAGGCATTATGCTTCTTAATGAAGGAGATGAGGCTAGGTTGGTTATCCCTCCGGCTTTAGGCTATGGCGCTCGTGGTGCTGGTGGAGTTATTCCGCCTAATGCTTGGTTGGTATTTGATGTAAAGTTGGTGAAAGCTGGCTAGTATAATAGCATATTATGATTGATTAAGCCCTGCCTTTTGGCGGGGCTTTTTGTTAGCATGAATTTAATTTGGGCTTAACCCAAAATTAAACTCCCTCATTCTTAGTTGATAAGTAAAAAGATAAATGAAAAAGGTGCAGGCGTACTTGCAGGAGTGAAAAAGAGGAGTACATTTGCCGCCCCGTTAGAGACATAGTCTGGGGCGGGAAGTTCATCGACAGATTGCGAAGACATCAGGTATGGATT
>JAUHWX010000086.1 GCA_030427285.1 Bacteroidia bacterium | reverse complement strand
TTGCTGCAAGAAGCCACGAGAGAGGCCATGGCAACCATTGAAAGAATTTTAATAGTGTTCATAATGTTTTTGACTTTGTAGATTAGATATGGAAAATCGGGCCAAAAATATAAAATATCTTTAACTGATTGATTTTCAAAGTTTTTTTTAGAATCTAAATAAGTGAATTTTGTTTCGTTTTGGGAAATGATTCCGGAAATAAGACGGTGGTATTAATTGAGTTTATCCATGGCAATGTACCAGTTTTAGATTTTTAGTTTTCTTGAAATAGATCGATGTAACCTGAGGTCAGTTTTGTTTTGAACAGGCGAAGTGCTGAATTTGTGAATATCTCATTTTAAGTGCTTGGTTTTTTTTCGGGCTATGTCACTACATTGAATGGAAATTAACCCTCAAATATCCATTGCAAATGGTCAGGAAAACCACGAAGAGCGATACTCCAGCAAAACGAACTCCTAAAAACTCCAAGAAAATTTTTGTTTTAGATACATCAGTCATTCTATATGATCATAACTCAATAGTAAATTTTGACGAGCATGATGTAGCTATTCCCATAACCGTACTTGAGGAGTTGGATGAGTTCAAAAAAGGAAGTGATACAAAGAATTTTGAAGCTCGACAGTTTATTCGTTTCATCGATAAGAAGGCAGGTGAAAAGGACTTACAAAACTGGATAAGTCTGAATGGCGGTAAGAAGGGAAAATTTAAGGTTATAATGAGCCCTGAGCCGGGTGAGGTGGACGCAAATAAGGTTTTTGGCGGAAAAAAGAATGACCACCTTATTATAAATGCAGCTTTACTGCTGGCAAAAACAGAAAAGACAAAGCAGGTAACTTTGGTTACTAAGGATATTAACCTTCGTCTCAAAGCCAAAGCCTTAGGCTTGGTGGCTGAAGATTATGAAACCGGTAAAATCAAGGACTTAGATTCGTTGTATTCTGGAAAAAGCCAGGTTGAAGATTTTGATCAAGATTCTATTGATAAGTTATACAAGGAGCATTCGGTTTCTATTGATGAGATTAAAAAGGCAAATAAAGATTTCATACCAAACAGCAATCATTTCTATATTTTAAAAGGTTCTAAAAGTAGCACCTTGGCTTGTTACAATCCATTTGACGAAACTCTGGATCAATTAGAGAAAAAGAGTTACTGTGGCATTAAGCCAAAGAATGCGGAGCAGACATTTGCACTACATGCTATTGCCAATCCCGATATAAAATTAGTCACTCTTTCCGGGGTTGCAGGTACAGGTAAAACTCTCCTGGCTTTAGCTGGTGCTTTAGATCAAAGGCGAGACTTTAAACAAATTTATTTGGCTCGTCCTATAGTTCCTTTAAGTAATAGGGATATTGGCTATTTACCAGGTGACATGAAGGCCAAAGTAGATCCATATATGCAACCACTGTGGGATAATTTAAAGTTTATCAAAAATCAATATAAAGAGACTGATAAGGAATACAAGCAAATTGATGAAATGGTGGCCAGTGAAAAGTTGCTGGTTACACCTTTGGCCTACATTAGAGGTAGAAGCTTGAGCAACGTTATTTTTATTGTTGATGAGGCACAAAACCTTACTCCGCACGAGGTAAAGACAATCATAACAAGAGCAGGAGAAAATGCTAAATTTATTTTTACTGGGGACATCCATCAAATTGACACACCATATTTAGATGAGCAGTCCAATGGACTTTCATACCTTATTGATAAGATAAAAGGAAATAAGTTGTTTGCTCATGTGACCCTAGAGAAAGGAGAGCGAAGTGAGCTGGCTAATTTGGCTAATGAATTGCTTTAATTGGATTTTACCCAATTGGCAACTTTATTGACCATTTCTTTTGGTAGTGGAAAGTCGGGATCAGTGTAGGCGGCTCTATTCTGTTCCTCACTTTCATCTACCATTTTTAGTACATGATTCATATTTTCTATAAATACGTATTCAGATTTTGGAGCAGCCTCTTTCAGCATTTCGCCTTCTTTGGTGGTGGTTTGTAAATCTTGTCCTCCCTGAATTATCAAAATGGGAATTTTCAGTTTAGCAATTTCTTCGGTAGGGGTGTATCTAAAATAACTACGCAAATAGGGTTGCAGTGATTCTCGGAGAAGACTGGTTAGTGCAGGATTGTATTTAGTTACGGGGTATCCATTTTTAATTGAATCCATTTTTTGCAAAGTGGATTTCTGCATTTCCTCGGGAAGGTTTTTCTTTAGCTGTTCCTGTAATAATGCATAGGCATTAATGCCGGAGCCTTCCATACTGATAAAGCCTTTTACTTTGTTTTGCTGAGCAGTGAGCATTCCTACCAAAGAACCTTGTGAATGCCCTGCGATGTAAATCTTTTTAAACCCTAACTTTTTTAAAGCTTGAATAGCATTGGAAGCAATTTCAACATTGTCTTCAAATCGTAAATCTTCTTCAGTGCCTGAAAATTGAGATTTTCCAACCCCCATTTTGTCATATCTAAAGGTGGCAATACCATGATTTAATAGTGAATCAGCAAGTAGTTTAAATGAATCATTGGTTCCAGGAATTAGTTGCGAGTTTCCATCACGGTCAGTTGGTCCACTTCCAGGGATTATAAGTACCACTGGAAGCTTGTTTATTTTTTTGCCATCCTTACTCTGGCTGAGTAGCGTTCCATAGAGAGTGTCATTATTCCAAATGAAGGAAAGTTCTTCTTCAACACGGATTACATTTTGCGCCAAGCAAAAATTGAGACTTAAAAAAACACCGAAAAGGCTTGTGATTACTGTTTTCATAAAAGTGTGTAAAAAGAAAATCCTGACTCGTGATGAGTCAGGATTCCAAAAATAATATAAATAGGGACTACTACACTTTTTCAGAAACTAAAGGTGCTCCCGCAAGGATTTCATCGCTAGCATAGTCTGCAAATTTCTCAAAATTCTTATTGAACTTTTTAGAAAGATCATTTGCTACTTTGTCATACTCTTCTTTGTTTTCCCAAGTGTTTTTAGGATTCAACACTTCGGTAGGCACGTTAGGACATGTAACTGGCATTGCCAATCCAAATACCTCATGGTTTACAAACTCAACATCGTTAAGCTCGCCATTAAGAGCAGCGGTAATCATTGCACGGGTGTAGCCAAGCTTCATGCGCTTTCCTACTCCGTAGCCACCACCAGACCAGCCAGTGTTGATTAACCATACATTTACATTTGCATCCTTCATCTTTTTGCTAAGCATATCAGCATACTTGGTAGGGTGTAAAGGCATAAATGGAGCACCAAAGCAAGCAGAAAATGCTACTTGTGGCTCGGTAATTCCAGCTTCGGTTCCAGCAACTTTTGCGGTGTATCCACTTATAAAATGGAAAGCAGCTTGCCCTGGTGTAAGCTTAGAAATCGGAGGTAATACTCCGTAAGCATCACAAGTAAGGAAGAAAATGTTCTTTGGATTTTTGGCTAAAGAAGGCTCCTGAATGTTATTGATGTGATAGATAGGATAGCTTACACGTGTATTTTCAGTAATGCTTGAACCTTCAAAATCTACTTCATTGGTATCGCCTTTAAAATCCACGTTTTCTAAAAGAGCACCTGGCTTAATAGCCTTGTAAATGTCCGGCTCTTTTTCTTCGCTAAGGTCAATTACCTTGGCGTAACATCCACCTTCAAAGTTGAAGATAGTATTGTCAGCAGCCCAGCCATGCTCATCGTCACCGATAAGTTTGCGGTTTGGATCTGCAGAAAGGGTGGTTTTTCCGGTACCGCTCAATCCAAAGAAAAGAGAAGTATCACCAGCATCACCAACGTTAGCGGAGCAGTGCATGCTCAATACATCTTTTTGGTGAGGAAGGATAAAGTTCAAAGCAGAGAAAATTCCCTTTTTGATTTCACCGGTGTAACCTGTTCCACCTACAATTGCCATTTGCTTTCCGAAGTTTAGGATAGCAAAGTTTTCCTGGCGGGTGCCGTCTACGGCAGGATCTGCCATAAAACCAGGTGCATTGATTACAACCCAGTCCGGCTCAAAGTTTTTCAATTCTTCCTCAGTTGGGCGAAGGAACATGTTATAAGCAAACATGTTTGACCAAGGAAGTTCCGTAATTACACGGATTTTCAATTTGTAACGTGGATCTGCACAAGCGTACACATCACGTACATAAAGTTTTTTGCCAGATAGGTAATCACCCATTTTGGCGTGTAGTTTGTCAAATTTGTCAGCGTCAAATTTGATGTTGATGTCTCCCCACCAAACTGCGTCTTTGGTAAGTTCATCTTCTACAATAAAGCGATCTTTTGGCGAACGCCCGGTAAATTTTCCGGTGTTTACTGAAATAGCTCCAAGGCTAGATCGTTTAGCCATGTTTTGATCTACTGAAATTTTTTCCAGGTCCTCAGGGGCTAGGTTCCAACTTGCATCGGCATTCTTTATCAGATACTTCTCTAATGCGGCATCAGCCGGTTTGATCTCTGTGAAATGCATATTTTATGAAATTTGTTTCACTTAATTTTAGGGCTGCAAATTTAGCCTTATTTGCTACATAGCGTTTTTAAAATGGACTAAATCACACTTTTAAAGGTCAAAAATTTTAGTCTGTCAGTTTTTTCGGGCGTATTGCTGAGATGAAAATGAGTAGCCAACCAGCTATAAAAAACAATCCTCCCAGCGGTGTGATAGGACCTAAAATGCTTGATTGTATACCTGTAATCGATGAGGTGCTTAGCAAGTATATGCTTCCTGAAAAACAAAAAGTGCCAATTATCCAGCACCAAACTATTCCTTTTATATAGCGTAGATTAAAACTTCCCATGGCAATGGAGAGCAAAGCGATGGCGTGCCAGGCCTGATAACGGACTCCTGTATTAAAACTAGCTAGGCTTTGTGGTTCTAACTGAGCTTTGAGTGCGTGTGCGCCTAGAGCACCGAGTATCACTGCTACAAACCCGAAGGCCGAAGCCCAAGCTATCATTGTGTTTTTGTTCATTTATTTTAAAATTTCTTCAAGTTGTGCTTTACTGATTTCATAATCCAATTCCTCGGCCAATACTTTCATTTGAGACATATCTTTAAAACTTCCTTTTACAGAACGGACTAAAGTCAATCGGCTATTATCATAACTCAAAACGTTGAAAACCTGCTTCAATTCCTCCAAGGTGAAGTTGTGACTTTTAGCGTAAGCTTCACTTTTTTGAAGTTTTTCAAACTCAAATTCAGTTTTTGATAAATCTGTAATAAAAGCATCGAATGGATTTACTTTTATAATGACAGTATCTTTTGGCTTGGTGGCAGGTTTTATTGCTACAACCTCGTTCTCAATTTGTACAGTATCAGTTTTTATAACCACAGGCTTAGGCTTGTTGGGAGCAATGCTGTCAACTTTCTTGGTATGTACAATTTCCTTGGTAGGAATAACTGGTGCGGGAGTGGGGCTGCTAACCTTAGGAACTATTTCTGCTTGGTCAGATTTTACCGAAGCGGTGATTATTGGCTCTTTTTGCTCCATTGCTAATACGCGCTGTACTTCCATCGCTAGAATGCCTTCAGGTATTTTAGATAAAGTACCACGATAACGCAATTGAAGTTCGTCACGGCTATTGGTAGTTACTACATATTTGTAATTGCCTTTTTCGTGTAGATCAATAATCTTGGTGAAATAAACCCTTGGTTGTAGCTCTACTAGAAGTTGAGTTGGAACTGTATCCAGTCCTTTAATCATCAGCAAAGAGACGGGTTCGGTATTTTGAACATAGCCATTTACACCAAGTAAAAAGCCGGTTTTTGATTCATCCTCTATAATAATATTGACTTGAGCGAAGGACGTAAGACAGAGTAAAAAAGGGAGTATCCTAAGAAGGGGCATTTGTAGTTTCATGTTTGATGAGGCAAATGTAAGGTATAGTAGTTTTCACTTGCTCAGCTCCATTAGAATTCTAATTTTGTGGACCTATGAAAAAGATACTTGTAATAGGAGCAGGTCGCTCCACATATAGCCTGATTAAGTATTTGAAGCAACATTCGGATAATGAAGGCTGGAAAATTATCATTGCTGATTTTAATTTGGAATGGGCACAAGAAAAGGCCGGTGATCATCCAAATACATCTGCTGTAAAGCTGGATGTGAAGGATAATGAAGAGCGAAAAGCCTTGATCAGGGATGTGGATTTGGTAATCAGTATGCTCCCTGCAAGTATGCATGTAAGCGTAGCCAAAGATTGTATTGCCTACAAAAAAAATATGGTAACGGCATCTTATATTTCACCGGAAATGGAGGCTTTGGATGATGAGGCTAAAAAGGCTGGAGTGGTCATGATTAATGAAATTGGAGTTGATCCGGGTATTGATCACCTGAGTGCCATGAAAGTGCTGGACGAAATCAGGGAGAAAGGTGGGAAGATGTTGGCCTTCGAAAGCTTCACGGGGGGACTGGTTGCCCCTGAAAGTGATAACAACCCCTGGAACTATAAATTTACATGGAACCCTAGGAACGTGGTGCTGGCTGGAGCTGGTGGTGCGGTAAAGTTTATTCAGGAAGGGCAGTATAAGTACATTCCTTATCATCAGCTTTTTAGGAGAATTGAATTTATGGAAATCGGAGAGTATGGCCGTTTTGAAGGTTATGCCAATCGCGATTCATTGCGTTATAGGAAGGTGTATGGCTTAGAAAATATTCCAACTATTTATAGAGGAACACTTCGTAGACCAGGCTTTTCAAGAGCTTGGGATGTGTTTGTAAAGTTGGGAATGACCGATGATAGCTATGTGTTGGAAGATTCAGAAAACATGACCTTCCGTGATTTCACAAATACTTTTTTGGCCTATAATCAGCATGATTCAGTTGAACTTAAATTGATGCACTACCTTAATATTCCGCAGGATTCAGTACTGATGGATAAGCTTACCTGGCTGGGTATTTTTGAAAAAACCAAAGTGGGAATTAAAAATGCAACACCTGCCCAGGTTTTACAGCATATATTGGAACAGAAGTGGACTATGGATCCGGATGACCATGATATGATAGTGATGTATCACAAATTTGGCTACGAGCTAAATGGTGAGAAACATATGATAGAATCATCTATGGTGAGTATTGGCAGAAATAGTAAAGAAACAGCGATGGCTCGCACAGTCGGGCTTCCTGTAGCTATTGCTGCCAAAAATATTCTTAACGGAAATATCACCACTCCCGGGGTTCAAATTCCTATTACCAAAGAAATATACACCCCAATGCTGGAGGAGCTAGCAGAACATGAAATTATATTTACCGAAAGGGAATTGGAGTACGCAGGTTATTAACTGAGGTACTTTTTTATTCTTAAGCGATTAATGAAGAGGGCTCTGTCACTTATATGTTTTAAGTGGTATAAGAGCCTTTTTTGTGGATTATAGTTTTCTATAAAAGCTGTGGTTTTTTCTTTGTCGTGAGTGCTTTGTTCACCCTGAATTTCAATCAAGTGACAAAGTTCATAGTAGAGGGGCGCGTTTTCTCCGCAAATGTAGTCTCGTATTTCAGCAAGCTTTTCAATGGATAAAGTTTGTGGGATATATTGTTTTTGCCTGGTTTGCCTTATAGTCTTTAGAAAAGCGTCAGATTGATCACAAGGAATTTCTTTAAAGAATAACTGAATTTCATCAACAACATGCTGAAGGTGTTTATCAAATTCTTCAGGTTTCAAAAGGGAGTAACTCGTTGTTCCGTCCTGATTTTGTTGAAGTAAATTATTCAACAGGTAATCACAATATGGGTTAAGGTTAAAGTGATTTAAAAAACGCTTTACTTCTAAGGCCTCTAGCGTGTATGCGAGATTTACTTTCTGGTTAGGGATATTTTCTTTAGGATCAATTCCCATTGTAAATAGTAAATCATTAATAATATTCCCGCGGTGAAACATACTTTTATCAAAGTATCGGATAATAAGGTTTTCAGAACCATGTTTTTTTACAAAATCACGAAGGTGCCCAATGGTACCAAAATTTGGCCTTCGGGTTCTTATTTCAAATGGTTCTGTTTCACCAAGATTTTTCACATTTTGGTTGTAAAGCGATTCAGCCAGCGTCAGTGGGTTTCGTAAGTAGAAAACAAATTTGGCTTGAGGTATTACCTCTGCTAGCTCATTGATTGGGCCAAAAAAGTTTTCAGACGAAAGTAAAAGTACACGAGCATCACTTTTTTCAAAGGTTTTTATAAGCCTTGCTACCTTTTTTTTGGAGGGTTTTCTCTTTGTATCATAGATAGCATTGTAATTTCCCACGCTCACACCACTTTCCATCAAAGTGTGGCTAGGGTACATTATGCCCAACTCCCTTAGCAAAGAAGGGTTTTCCAGCATAAATTTTTGAATAGCCGATGAGCCGGTTTTGGCGGGGCCTACATGAATGAAAATTTGCTTCTCCAACCTGTATTATTCTTCAAAAACCTGCACAGTGGCTTCTTTTAGTTGTAGCTCGGTAAACTTACCTGTGTACCTGGTAGCTCGCACAATGTGGTTATCTATCCAATGATAATTGCCACCACGCGGTTTGCCCATCAAAAGCCCATGATATTTGAAGTTGTATTTTTTTAGCCAAGCTTCGGTTACTTCGCGGTGTTCTTCGGTGCGGGATGTGAAAAATGTGATGATATGACCATCTTCATACCACTTGTTCAGCGTTTCCAAAGCATCAGGATATAACTCAGCTGTGGCCATGCGTTCTGGTTCTTCATTAGGGATGTCATCACAAATGGTCCCATCAATGTCTATGAGGTAATTTTTTACTTCATCCGGTAGAATTGGGCTGACGTGTTTTCCATCAACTTCGGTTTCTACAAGTTTGGGAGTTTTTTTGTTTTCCATATTGTTTGGTTTTTCCCTATTTATTCAATCTTAATTTCAGAAATTGAAATCTCGTGAAATTCTGTCAAAACCTTTGCCTACAAGTAGAAATCTTTTGTCAAGATTTGATATTCCTCACTACGGTTCTCATTTTTATCCCTTATGGTAATTTGATTCTCTTGGATTGGAAGGTTTTCAAATGAAAATTCTAAAAGCCACCTTTTTTCAGGAGCATTGGGTGAACCAAAAACTCGAGTCAATCGATTGAGGCATAAGCTTTGGAGTTTAGCTTGTTTTGTAAAAAGCTCACCTTCTTCTTTTGGAAGTACTAAGGCTAACCTTCCTTTAGGGGAGAGTAGCGTTGTGCATTTTTCTATGAATAAGGATTGCGGCAAATATTCTTCATGACGAGCCCGGTCCCGCTCACTTTTACCCGTAGAGGTATTTCCTTTATAAAAAGGAGGGTTGCTTACAATGAGGTCATATTTTTCCGCGAAAGCGAAATGGAGAAAGTCGCCCTGAATAATCTCAATACGATCTTTGAAAGGTGAAGTGCTTGCATTTTCCTGAGCCTGTTTAGCCGAAGGTTCGTCCAGTTCTATTCCAGTAATCTGTGCTTCAGGAAATCGCTGAGCAAGCATAAGGGCAATCAATCCGCTACCTGTACCAATGTCCAAAATGTTTTTAGGATTTCTGGCATGAGCCCAAGCACCTAGCAACACGCCATCTGTACCTACTTTGTGGGCACATTTATCATGCGAAATAGAAAATTGCTTAAAACGAAATGGGGTGATGGGACGCATTTTTAAACTCTAAATCCTAATTGCTAAATTCTAAACAAAGCTTCAAATAAAGGAAATTCAAAATACGAAACGATTGCGGTGCTGGTTTTGAACTTTTACATTTTGGAATTTGAAGCTTTGTTTCGAATTCAGTATTTATAGCTTCGAATTTCAGTCTTCACTGCGATATAGCTCAATAAGCCCCGGAGGGCAATTAAGATGAATTTCTTTTTTATCACGGTCAATGCGATCGATAAAATCATCTACAGCCGGGATTAGGATTTCCTTTTCTCCATCCAATACTTTGAAAAGGGGTTGTGCGCTGCTGTCCATCACCTCCTGGCAGGTACCAAATTCTCCAACTTCTGCATCTATCATGGTAAAGCCCACTACTTCGTGGAAGTAAAACTTTTTGCCGTCAAGGGGGGGGAGGAAAGTAAGCGGGAGATAAAGCTCGTAACCAATCATGCGCTCGGCTTCCTCGGGAGTTACATCTTCAAACCTTAAGATAAAATGCCCTTTGGAATTGGTGGCAGATTCTTCAATAAAAAAAGGAACCAGTTCACCGCGGATGTCCACGAAAACTGATTCCAATTCGTAATAATTTTGAGGTTGATCTGTATCGAAAAAAGCAACTACTTCACCCTTGTACCCGTGAAGGCGACTAATGTGGCCAAGCTGATAGCAATCTTCTTTACGCAACGCTAGAAAATATTATTATTCTCCTTTGTTTTCATCATCTGCAGGCGCTTCTTCAGCCGCTGCTTCTACCTCACCTTCTTCTGCTGGAGCTTCTTCCACAGCTGGAGCGTTTGCTTCTGCAATTGCAGCAGCGCGTGCTTTAGCTACTTCAGCTTCAGCTTCTAATGCTTTAGCTTTGGCATCAGCCTGAGCCTTAGTAAGACCTTCTTTTTTACCTTCGATTTTAGAAGCTTTTTCTTCCATCCAGGCGTCAAATCTTTTTTCGGCTTCGGCCTCGTCAAAAGCTCCTTTCTTTACACCATCAAGTAGGTGTTTCTTCATCATTACTCCTTTGTACTTAAGGATAGCGCGAGCGGTATCGCTAGGCTGAGCTCCTTTTTGTACCCAGTCAAGGGTGCTGTCAAAGTTGATGTCGATGGTAGCTGGGTTGGTGTTTGGATTGTACAATCCTAAACGCTCAATGTACTTACCGTCACGCTTAGAGCGGCTGTCAGCTACTACGATGTGAAAGATAGGGCGGCTTTTACGGCCATGACGCTGCAATCTAATTCTTGTTGCCATGCATTAATTGTTTTAAAAGGGTACGCTGACCCGGTTAATTAATTTTAATAAGGCGGCAAAAGTAAGCAATTTGTTTTTATTAAAACCTAATTGTTAAGCTCTAAATACTAAGCTCTAAACCCTAAACAAATTCCCAAAAAGGAAAACTCAAAATCCAAAAGTCCGGTAGGGTAGTTTTGGGTTTATAAATTTGAAATTTTAAGCTTTGTTTAGAATTTAGAGTTTCGTGCTTGGTTTTACTTTAAAACAATTTATTCCCCCATGTAAAAGCCGTTTGGGTTTATGTTTACATCAAAGCTATTTTTCAACTTTCCTGAGCTACTGTAAATAAATACTTCGCCTTTTTGGTTAAAATCTTTGGCATCGCCAATCCAAACTTCGTTACCAGCTGCACGGTAGCCGATACCATAAATGGCATAGTTAAAATCAGCACCATCAATAAAAGGAGTTGTTGGGGCGCTAGTTTGGTTGATTCCTATTTTATACACGCTGCCCGTCATATAATAGATGGAGTCAGCATTTGCATTAAAAGTCATTTTGTTGGTGTACGAAGAAGCACCCAGGTCTATGGTGTTTTCAATAGTTTCAGTAGAAGGATTTATTACCTCCAAAGTTCCGTTCACGCTATTGGCCACATCACCTCCACAGAGCACCCACACTTTACCATTTTTGTCAGAGCCAATTGCGGTTGGATTGAAGGTAGTAGTGATGGTAGATGTGCTGTTGTCTGTCAAGTCCAATACGGTGATATGAGAGGTATAGGTGTTTGTGATAAACACTTTGCTACCCACTTTTACCATTTCTTCGCTGGTGCTAGAGATGTTGATATAGTCAGTGATTTTTTTCATTGCGGGGTCAATTACGGCAAGGCTATCTGAAAATAAATCAGAAACTAAAGCCTCACTTGCTGAAACTTGCAGCACATATCTTGGAGAGCTCAGGCCAGAAATTGTTCCAGTGCTTTCAAATGTTTCTTCATTTACCACTTCTATTTTTCCAGAGTTGTTTATTACCAAAAATACTTCACCATCAATAGCGGTTGCTGATTGTAACACATCACCCAACTGACGATTGTTGATAGTCTGAAATACATTATCTGAGTATTCCTTAGATTTTAAATCATAAGCACCAAGCGCACTGTTTCCTTGCTGAAAGTTGCCCTCATTTAGCACCCATACATTTGAGGCTCCAGGATCTGGATTAGGTGTGGTCTCTGGTTTGTCGTCTGTACAGGCTACCATTAGTGATAGACCGATGAATGATAAAATAAACTTTTTCATTTTTGGTTTTTGAATTTGAGATTTAAATTAACTCCGAGATTATAGTTTATCCCCGGCATGGGTCGATTGCGCACCAACTGGTAGCTTTCGTTCCAAATATTATTGATCTTAAAGAACAGGCTTCCGCCAAATTTTTTCCACTGATGCCTATAGTTAAAACTTAAGTTGCCCAATTGATAGGGCTCTAAAAATGAACTATGATCTGATGCGGTGTAGGTATAGCCTGTGTAACTGTGGGTGTAGCTTGCGCTAA
>JAUHWX010000318.1 GCA_030427285.1 Bacteroidia bacterium | reverse complement strand
TAGTAGTAGTTCTCTGTCTCTTCATCCAGTTCCTTGGCGTTAAACTGATAACGACTCCTAAAACCGCCAAAAAACAAAATGTTTTGACTTACCAAAGGTTCTCCCCACGGGCTATACCAAAAAAACTGATGTGGTAAACCCCCGGCATTGGTGACATATTCCGTGTTGCCCAGATAATCAGGGTGATACCAATACATCACTTTTCCGGCTCTACACTCTTCTCCATTTTGCTCTGTCCAATATATACTTTCGGCACACCTGCACTCCAAAGTTTGGCATGGGTTTTCATTAATAGCCATCTCATACTCTTCATAAGGTTCAAAATCGGAATATTCGGGCGCTTTTAATAGCAGGGCCAAATCTATGTCAAATTCATCATCCCGCAGAATGGCTAATTTAGAGAGCACGTCATGCAAGTCAACTATTGCACCCGGAGTTAAAGGGCTGGTTGGACTATACGACTCTGGAGGCCAAAATAGCTTGGGGGTCAATGTATAGGTAACTTGGCCACTAGCTACCCTCTGGCTGCCCATGTAGTAGTGTTTAGAGCCTTCCGCAATGTTATCATAATTGCTTACCACATAGTAGGGACTTACGTAAAATGTATAGCCAGGTAGGGTCATATTGCTTATGTCAAAAGATTTATAGGTCTTACTCCAAGTTACCTCCACAGGAATACTCAATTTTTTACTCATGGAGATTGACTTTCATTGGTAAAATTAATTTTTCCGAAATAGACTCCACATGTCCTTCGTTTGCATGGGTTTGAAACCTAAATCCGACCCAACATGATTTAGATCAATAATCAATCTCTTAAAACGATCAACCTTATATCAAGGACATACAACATTTAACCTTAACATTTAACCTTTAACCTCCACCCTTACCACCTTTCCCCTTTACCTTTCAAAAACAACCTCTTCATAACTCCTGTACTTTCTTATCAGGCCAAGGAATAATGTTCTTATTTTTGGGGCTTAATTGACTATTGGCCGAATGGCGAAAAAGAAAAAGACAAGTACCGGAACTAACAAGAAGACCTCCAACTCTCTGGCTGCTATCCGTGGCTTTTTGAAAAACAAAACCAATCACACCGTTTTTGGAATCATCCTGATTTTTATTGCGGTGTTTTTGTTTGGAGCATTCACCTCCTACCTCTTCAATTGGCAGGCCGATCAGAGTAATTTGCGCGGTGGTTTTTTTGAATTGCTGGGAAGGGATGATTATAAAGTGAAAAACATTTTAGGTAAACTTGGTGCGGCTATTAGCCATCAGTTTATCTATAACTGGTTTGGTGTTGCTGCCTACCTCGCACCTTGGTTTCTGCTTTTGGCAGGATTGCGAATAAGTATGCACCTCAAACTTACCTCCCTCACCAAGCATCTTGGCGTTATAGTTTTCTTTTTAATATGGATACCAGCTGCCATAGCTTACACGGGCTTACCTTCAGTAATGGCTGGTGGCTCGGGTTTTTATAATTTAGAATGGTTGCTAGCCTTGGCCGGGCCCTTTGGTACCGGAGCTATTTTGGTATTCTCCATGCTCATCTTTTTGGCGGTTCGCTTTAAGTGGACGCCCGAAAGGCTAAACGCATTTATTGCCAGGCTTGCTATTTCTAAAAGAAAAGAAGATGATGAGCCCGGATGGAATGATACTACTAAAGAAGCTGTAGCTGCGCCTCAGCCCGAACCGGAACTGGAGCCCGAAAACAATGAAGTGAGCTTTGATGATGAGCCGGAGGAAGAAAAAGCCCCTGAACCAGAAGTGGAGCACGAACCTTTGGTAATAGACACCACTCAAAGTAAAGAGGAAGAAGCCCCGGAAGAACTGCATGACACCGAGGATTTAGAAATCGAAAAATCTGAGCAGGAAGAAGAAATTTCAGAATCGGAGCTAAACCGGAAGCTGAAAGAGTTTGGTGAATATGACCCCAAACTTGACCTTTCTAAATTTAAGCTTCCGCCTATTGATTTGCTTCGTGAGTTTAAGCAAAGTGGTGTAAGCATCAATCAGGAAGAGCTTGAAGAAAACAAAAACAAGATTGTAGAAACTCTCAATAACTACAAAATTGAGATTTCTAAAATCAAGGCTACCATTGGCCCCACCGTTACACTTTATGAAATTATTCCAGCTGCCGGAGTTCGCATTAGCAAGATCAAAAACCTGGAAGATGACATCGCACTTTCATTGGCGGCATTGGGCATCCGTATCATCGCGCCCATTCCCGGTAAGGGTACCATTGGTATAGAAGTACCCAACACCAACCCGCAGGTGGTGGCTATGCGAAATATGATAAAGAGCGAGAAATTCCAGTCTACAGATATGGAACTTCCTATTGCTTTTGGTAAAACCATTAGTAATGAAACGCTAATGGCCGACCTTACCAAAATGCCTCACCTACTTATGGCAGGTGCTACCGGTCAGGGTAAGTCTGTGGGGCTAAACGTCATCCTTACCTCTATACTTTA
>JAUHWX010000317.1 GCA_030427285.1 Bacteroidia bacterium | reverse complement strand
GCAAAGATATAAAAAGGTGGGGCGGATAATGGGCTATATAAGGATTTGTTTGGAGGAAGTTGCCGAGAGTTTGGATTTTGACTTTTGCCATTGAGATATAATTCCAAAGGGTTTTAGTTTAGGTAACCGATGTTACACATTGATACTTGCCACAATTAGAAAGAAGTCTCACATTTGTTGGCAATTACAATGGCCAAGATCACTAAAGATATATTAGAAGGATTCAAACCTTTCAACTGGAAAAAAGGACTTTTTCTCCTCTTGGTAGTTTTATGTACTTCACCGTGGGTTTCACCTGCAATAGCTCTTTTGCTAGGCTTGGTAGTGGCCCAAACTATTGGAAACCCCATTCAAAAGGTAAATAGTAAAATAAGCTCTCTATTACTTAAAATTTCAGTGGTAGGCCTGGGTTTTGGTATGAACGTAAACAGTGCATTGGACACTGGGAAGGAGGGTGTTATTTTTACCATTGTGTCTATTACTCTCACTTTGTTTTTGGGATTTCTCTTAGGACGGGTTTTTAAAATCGATTTGCAAATTTCACGTTTGGTAGCTTCTGGAACCGCTATTTGTGGAGGTAGTGCTATTGCTGCTATTGCACCAGTTATCAGGGCCAATGAAAAACAAATTTCAGTAGCCTTGGGAATTGTGTTTATTCTTAACTCCATCGCCTTGTTGGTATTCCCGTCTATAGGTCATTATTTAAACATGACGCAACAACAATTTGGCATGTGGGCAGCGATTGCCATTCACGATACCAGCTCGGTGGTAGGAGCTGCAGCTCAATATGGTGCTGAAGCTTTGGAAGTTGCCACCACTGTAAAATTAACACGGGCCCTGTGGATTATTCCGGTGTCTATTGCTTTTGCCTTGGTTCATGGAAAAGCGGGAAGTAGTAAATTGAAAGTTCCTTATTTCATTGGCTATTTTGTGCTGGCCATGTTGGCAAACACTTTCATTCCTGGTATGGACGTGATAAGCCCTTATTTAGTGGCAATTTCAAAAGCTGGATTAACGCTTACCTTGTTTCTTATTGGAGCTGGTCTTTCTTTCAAATCTGTTAAAAGTGTTGGTTTTAAACCTCTCTTAGTTGGGGTTTCGCTTTGGCTGTTTATTTCTGTTACGGCTCTGTGGGTGATACTTTAAAAAGAGACGTAAAGCCAAGTCAAACTCTAGGGGAGATCAACTTGGCCAATAGTATATTTATATTAGATCGTTTCAAACAACTCACTTATAGGGCGTCTTACTTTTTTAAAGTGTTGCGTTTCATCATCACTGGAGCGATACCCGATAGGAGTAATCACAGATGCTTGTAGTCCTAATTTATTCAGGCCAAGAATTCGGTTGTATTCAGCCTTATCAAATCCTTCCATCGGGCAGGCGTCAATTTTTAGTTCAGCACAGGCATTGATGAGATTAGCCATTGCCAGGTAGGTTTGCTTAGATGCCCAATGTTCCAGTTCATTCTCTGTTTTACTTCCCAAAGCATCTTTTATGTGCGATCCATATCCCTTAAGGTCATCAAAATTTTTTCCCTGAGCCAAAGCGGTACGGGTAATAAAGTCATCTACCGCTTTAGAAGTCAATGAACGGTGGTGAGCGAAGATGACCAACTTTGAAGCATCTGTAATCTGGCTTTGGTTGTAGGAAGCTGCCCTAAGTTGTTGTCTTATTTTAGGGTCTTCAATAATCAAAACTTTGTATAGCTGCAGGCCATACGAGGATACAGATAGTTGTATGGCTTGCTTTAGAAACTCTAAATCCTTATTGCTGATTTGCTTTTTAGGATTGAATTTTTTGGTGGCGTAGCGCCATTTCATGTTTTCAATGAATTTCATAATTAATTGTTTTTGTGGTTTATAAATCGATAATTTTCTATGATAAAGTCAGTGGAGAATCCGAGCTTTTTGTAGATACCCAACCCGGCTGCCGATGCCTGTAGCACTGCGTATTCAAATTTTTGTAAGTATGCGGCATTCAAAAGTTTGTGCATAGCTTGCTCAGCAAAACCTCGCCTACGGAATTCTGGAATTACTCCTAGAGAATGCATCCCCATAACTTCACTATTGGAGCTATAGAGAAGAGCCGTCCCAATTGGCTTCCTATTTGAAATCAGGATGAAAAAGTCGGCATGTGTAATCAGCCGCATCACTACCTGAGTAGGAATGCTGTAGCCAAATGAACTTTCAAATAGATGACTCCACAATTCAGCGTCAGTTTGCTCATTTACATGCTCCAGGCCTAGATCTGAATTTTGAAAAGAACTTGTTAATTTCAAATGCATTCCGATCTGTTCAGAAGTCTTTTCAAATTCTTTTAAGCAAATTGCTTTTTCATCCTGATGGCGCTTAAATACCGACAGAGTGGTAGGAGTAGGATTTGAAGTTATGAAGGCAGATATACTGTTTATATCTAAAGCCGAGGATATCGAATGAGACCAAATTCTGTTTGGCCATTGAGAGTTTGGAATTACA
>JAUHWX010000085.1 GCA_030427285.1 Bacteroidia bacterium | reverse complement strand
TGTACCACCTCTATTTTGCTGAAAACCTTCTTCACGACTGGAGTTCCAGCGCTTGGATAAATAGCGCATACTGCTGTCGCCAAAGTAAAAGGCAATCATCATCAAGAAAGCCGTTTTGAAAAATTCGTAGTGGTCCCAAAAGAAACTGTCAGGATTGATTTCGGCATTTAGGCCCATTCCGGTAACGGTAAGAGCAATGGCGCCAAACAAAAGCGTAAAAGCTATCATCCCACGAACAGTGCCCGGAGGTAGACCAAAAGTTTGACTGCGGTATGGGTTGTTTTTTGGTCCCTGATCTGAGCCTTCAATAATAGGGATGCCCAGAGATTTGTCTTGCCTTGCCTTAAAAATACGCCCCCAGTCTTTGTCGGTAAGGCCATAATTAATGTTGTAGAAATATAGAGCCCAAACAAAGTATCGTAGAAAAATAACGGACCAAATAATCATGATCATCAGGGCCGTGGCTTTGTGAAGCGCGCCATCATCACCCTCAATTACCATTAGGGTAGCTCCGGCAAAGCCTACCACCAGAAGTATAACTCCCATCAGGTTTATGCCAACAAAGAAAACTTTACGATAAGGATTTTGACCATTATTAAGGTCTGCGTCAGGACTGTATTTAAATCTATCATACCAGAGCATGATGGCTTTGTAACAAACCCATGAGAGTACAACAACTGATACAATTGATGCGGAAAACTCTAAGAAGTCAAACTTCCATATTAGCCCTGAGGCGATGATGAGGATAAGTAAAATGGTAGTTCCTATCATCCACAGCTTGAGGCGGGATTTAAGCCATATTACATCTGCTTCCTTTAGTTTATCAATATTGGTTGTGCTATTTTTTTGGTCATTGGTCATGGCTAGTCTATTAAAAGTGCTTCACTATGTTTTGTGATGGAGGCAATCCAGGTCTCATCTTTTATACATATTCGTACTTGCTCTTCGCGGTCAAGTACTTTTTTTATCTGTAAATAAAATCGCTTGTAGGCTTGCTGCGAGTGCGTTACCATTAGCTGACTATCTTTTGCTCCAATGCCATCGGCCAGCAGTATGCAACCATCGGTATCTTTATGGTAGTTGCCTACATGTATGTAAATGCCCTCATAACCAGGCACGTTTTTTAAATGTAAATGGTATTCAAACCAAGGGTATTTATCGCGGTACTTTTGGGTGAGTCCGGTGAGTGATTTGTTGAACCCTAGCTTGTAAGTACCTTTTGGAATGCGTGTTTGGCCGGCTATCTTAGTTTCACGAAATGTATCTTCTAAGGTATAGCAGTAGAATTTACCATTATAAAAAAGCAAACCTAAGGTGGTGTCACCATCATCTACATAGCGTAAAAGCGTGATGGTGGTTCCTTCAAAATCATCAGGTACCTCCTGGGGTGATAGTAACTTGCTTTCCAGCTCCGAAATGCGGGTCGTTAATTTTGATTTTTCACTTTGCCAGCTTTTTTTTAGTGCTGTAAGTTGGCGAGCATTATCCTTGTTTTCTTCTGGTTTTAAATCTTTTTGCTCATCAGGTTTATTGAAAAGTCCCTTTGCCCAATCGATTCCCTTTTTGATAAGCGTTACTATTACACCTGCCAATCCGATTAGCCATAGCCACACTTTTTCAATAACTTCAGGATTAAATATAAATAACAAAACACCTAGTGTTACGAGCGCAACAAGGAGAAGAAATAGGACTCTCTTCATGGTGTTTGGTTTTAGGTGGTATGGTTAGGTTATTAGTAGTTAATCTTCTGGTTGAGATAAACTTAACTACAATTCTAATATCGTTAATTTTTTTTAGACAATGGTTTGTGAAAAGTAAAAGCCGTAAAAGGTTAGTATTCGTGTTTTTACAGAATTTTTCTAAGCTACCTATCTTAGATGACTTTATATGCATGCCTAGTAATAATAAGGGTTTTAGGCTTGCTGTGACTCTTGGATTTTACTAATCTTGTAATAATAATTAACTCCTTATACATTTTATGAAAAGTAAACTATTAGCATTGCTTTGTCTCTCAGTATTACACCTACCTGCTCAAAACGCCTTAAATTTTGACGGAGTAGATGACTATATTTCGAGCAGTTTTACAGGTATTTCAGGAACTTCAGCCCGTACTGTGGAAGCCTGGGTAAGAACCACCGCGAATACGGTTCCTGCTAATGGTGGTAAACAAAAAGTGATACTTGATTGGGGTGCGGCTTCACCACTTGGTTCCAGGTTCACATTTAATGTATTGTTTAACGGTGCCATTAGAGTAGAAGTTGGTGGGAATGGATTGAGTGGAAACATTGATGTTACCGATGGGCAATGGCACCATGTGGCCGCTGTTTACGATCCATCTTCTTCTGCAAACCCCATTAAACTGTACGTGGATGGAGTGTTGGATGTTTCAGGAAACTTCACAGGAGTTACGATGAATACCCTTACCGGGAATTTTGCTATAGGAAGACGTGTAGATGGCGTAAACACTTTTGAAGGTGATATTGACGAGGTGAAAGTTTGGAATGTAGCCCGAAGCTTAGCAAGCATTGTGGCTGATACCGGTACTGAGTATTGCACTTTGCCAGCAGGGCTCGTGGCCTACTATAGGCTCAATGAGGGTACTGCCGGAGGAAATAATTCCGGTGTAACGAGCGCAACTGAAGACATTTCGGCAGCTAATGGAACCCTGAATAACTTTTCGCTTAACGGTAACTCGTCAAATTGGGTTGCCGGATCTGGAATTATTGCCAAAGGAGCCAATTTTATCTCAGTGACCGAAAATGCATGCAATGATTACAAAGGCCCGTCCGGGGTGATTTATGATTCATCAGGCACTTATCTCGATACACTCCAAAATTTGTACGGATGTGACTCAGTAATTGAGACCATCTTAACCATTCAACATGTGAATGTGGATGTAACCACAACCAGCAACACTCTGAAGGCCGATCGAAATAATGCCACCTATAGATGGATGGATTGTAATGATAATTACAAATTAGTGGCGGGGGGTACCAATCAAACTTTAACACCTCCAGACCCCAATGGTAGCTATGCCGTTTCTGTAAGCTACTCGGGCTGTACTGATACATCAGCATGTTACTCTCTCGATGGTGTAAGTCTTCTTGAAAATGAACTATCTCCATTACGGTTATACCCAAACCCTACAAGTGGCAAGTTGCAGGTTTCTCATCCAGCACATGGTAAAGGGCAAATTTTGATATTCACAGCAACGGGCCAAATGGTTCTTCAGATAAATGACCTTGATTCACAAGAAACCGAAATTAATCTTTCGTTTAAGCCAAAAGGCGTTTACTTCATAAAGTTACAAATAGATGGCAAATCTTTTCTAGAGCGATTGGTTTTAGAATAAACCCAAACGCCCTCATACTCAAAATAGGCTGCTTCATTGAGAGGCAGCCTATTTTGTTTTATAATGGTAGGTTGATTTTACAATATCTCAAAAGCAGCTTGAAAAAGATTTGAGCCATGGTTGCCTTTGGCACATTGTGTTGTGAAAGTTGGCTCGAGAATTGTAGTACAAATGCAAGTGAATTAGATGCTAAAACCTTATTTCTTTTTTTTTGGTTGTCTAATGTGTTGTACAATAAGTCTTACGATGTATTTTTGCACCCCTTTTTTAATATGATGATTGCAGAGCTTGTCCATACATTTCTATTAAGTATATCCCCATTTGGTGAGGCCAGAATTGGTATTCCCTATGGAATAGTTAATGGGCTCAATCCTTTGCTGGTGTTTGCTGTAGGCCTTGGAGCAAATCTTCTGGTATACCCTGTTTTTAAGTATTTGCTGGATAATTTTGATGCAAAATTACAAAGGTATAGACCCTATAAAAAGCAGAGTGTAAAGCTCGCTCGCAGAGCGAAGTCTGGCGTGGGTAAAAGCATTAAGAAGTACGGGTTTTGGGGATTAATGGTATTTGTGATGATACCTCTACCTATTACCGGAGCATATATGGGAACTATTGCGTCTCATATTTTTAAGATTAAAAGGAGAAAAGCATTTTTGGCCATTAGCTTAGGCGTAACTATTTCGTGCACCCTTATGGCTGCCGGTACCTACCTTAGCAAAATGGGTATAGAACTAATCTAGCTTTTCAATCTTATTTAGTATCGCCTGTGCTTCCACTTGCTTTTGATCGCTGGCTGTGCGGTTAGAAGTTGATAGTCTATGTGCTTCCTCCAAAAGCTTTCGATATTGATCTTCCAGCTTTTCCTTTGGGCTTTTCTTTTTAAAAAATCCGAACATGTACAATTTTTTAGGATGAGTTATCTATTACATTTTCCAGCCTGGTTTGTTTAGCTTTTAAAAACTTATTTGTAACAAATGCCTTCAAAACAACATCCTCTTTACTTTATAGCTATTATTCCGCCTTCTCCCATAAGGGAAGAACTACAGAGGTACAAGGAGCTTTTTAGAGACAAATACTTCAGCAAAGCTTCGCTCAATTCGCCACCACATGTTACGCTTCATATGCCGTTCAGATTTTCTGATAAAAAAAAGGAAAGGATGCTAAAAGCCCTTGCCAGCGTGGCCGCTCACTCAGGGCAATTTGAAATGGAACTGAAAGACTTTTCAGCTTTTACTCCTCGTGTAATTTATGTAGATGTAATAGCCAATAAAGGTTTAATAGATTTGCAGCGTTCTGTCGTACAGGCATGTCGTGTGGATTTGAAACTATTGAATGCCAATTATAAAAATCAGGCTTATCACCCGCATATTACATTAGCTTTTCGCGATTTAAAGAAACCCGCTTTTGAAGAAGCCTGGGAAGAGTTTGGAAATAAGAAATACAAAGCTCGTTTTTTAGTAGATTCATTTTTCTTGTTAAAGCATAATGGCTCAAACTGGGCGGTAGAAGCTGAGTTTTCCTTGACTTAAAGTTTTATTTTACTTGTGTTAACCATGCCATCTTTAGGCATACCTTCGCCCGAGATTTAAATTCTTTCTTGAGAAAATCACCCTACCAAAAGGCAAAGGCTGTGGAGAAGCTATTTGCCCATCTTGATGCAGACATTCAAAAGTTTTATAGCAAGTCTTCCTTACGCTGTTTGGTGGGTTGCGGCAAGTGCTGTACAAAGCCAAATATTGAGGCTACTGCCTTAGAGTTTTTGCCTTTGGCCATGCATTATTATATGACGGGCCAAGCCGAACAAAAGCTTGAGGAACTAAGTGAAAAGGATTCTTTGTGTCATAATTTTAGTCTCACTTCAGAAGAGGTGGGAAGCGGCTTTTGCCAAAATTATAACTATCGGGGTTTGATATGTAGATTATTTGGTGCTTCTGCTGCGGAGGCAAAAGGCAGTAAACTGAAAGTCTATACTTGTAACATTATTAAAGAATCACAACCTGAAGCTTTCCAAAAGACCACAGTAGAAATAAACAAGGAAAATTTTGCCCCAATTGTTGCTCATTATTACCGCCAGCTAGCTAATGTAGATCCTGATTTATCAAGAGATTACTACCCCATAAATGTGGCGACCAAAAAGGCGTTGGAATTTATATTACACTTTTATGCTTATCGCCATCCGCCAAAAGGCTTTAAGAAAACCGCCTGATATTTAGCTTTTATTGAGCGTAACCACAAATGTAGATCCAGTATTTTCAATGCTTTCAAAACTAATGGAGCCGCTCATAGCGGAGACAAATTCCTGACATAGAACTAGCCCGAGGCCGGTTCCTGATTCATGAGCAGTACCATGAGTGGATTTTGCCTTTGAGGTAAAGATATCAGCCTTTTTATTTTCAGGAATTCCTATACCTGTGTCCTGCACATATATACTAACTGTTTTTTCCTTGGGCTCGAACCAAATACGAACATTTCCTTTCTCTGGAGTGAATTTTACGGCATTGCTGAGAAGGTTTCGCAATACCAATTGGAGCATATCATTATCTGCTTCCACAAATATTTTTTCGGTTGGAACAGCACAGTTAATTTCTACATTCTTTTTATAGGCCTGTGGCTCTACAAGGGAAATCATTTCCTTGGTGGCTTCTTGTAAATTAATAGCGTTGAGCTTCAGTTCACTGCCTGTTTTGGATGACCAAAGCAATAAGTTATTTAAGAGGTGAGATGTGTTGGTAGTAAGTTCATACAATTGATTTTGAATGTCAATTCTGTCCTTTTCAGAAAGTTCGGTAGAATTTAAAACCTCTAAATATCCCTGAATGGAAAACAGTGGACTACGAAGATCATGACCAATGATAGAAAACAAACGGTCTTTTTCTTTATTGGTATACTCAAGCTCTTTCCTTTTTGTGTTGATTGCTTCTAGCCGATAAGCTGCCAAATGCTTTTCATAATTATAGCCTTTTCGCAAAAAAGAAGCGGCAATGTAGATAAAGAGTAATACTGGAATGTAGCTAAGTATGAGGTCTATTATGTGATCCTCTTTTGAGTAGTAAGGGTTTACTATCCACTCAGGCTTAAATACCTCTAATGCAAACAAGCCGCACATAAAGAGACAATGCAGGATAAACCAGTAAATGTGAGTCTTGGGTTTGGTAATAACGATGATTACCAAAAAAGAAATTAAGAAACCATAGGAGCCGGGACCACTTACACCTCCATTGAGAATATAAATGCCGCTAATAGCAGGATAACTAAGAATGGCAAATGCCGTGCTGGAAAGAACAAATTTGTTTTTGAAACGAGAAAGGTAAAACAGGGAAAACAACAATAAAACCATGCCCGTGGCCCACCAGGCCATAGTATAAAGCCTTAATGCAATATTAGAAAAAACCACAGTGGCCAAGTGTACGGTAGTGATTAAGCTTATCGCATTGAAAGTGCGATTCTCTATGCTTATACCTTTACCATGTCCTGTAAGGTAGTTCCACCATTTTACGAGTAACTGAGTCATTTGATGCGCCTGGTAGAAGAAGGTTTGATTTAAGTGTTGAAGTATAAAGTGGGGTAAATTGAGTAGAAAGAGAATGCAAGATTACCTTTTTTCGTAAGATTTTTCAAGTGAAAATTGAATAAAACCCCCGCTCGTTCCGAAGAATTTTGCGGGGGTTCATCACTCCAACCAACTCATCTTGCTTGTTGTTATCAACGAGTAATGTTTTTAAAAAATAAGAGATGATAAAGCCCTCGCTTCGCCTAAGCTATTCAAGGGCTTTTCACTCCAACCAATTTTCAGATTTATGGGTTCCATAGGTATAGATCTCTAAAGTTTGAGCTGATGTCATCCATGAGCATAAAACAGTTGTCAGCAGATTTTTTTCCTTTTCCTTTCTTTCCGCTTCCACAAAGTCCTAATCCTCTAAAATTGTAGGCTATGCCAATTTCGTGTGTTCCGAATGTATTGTGTGGCCCTAGTTTTGAAATGGTAATATCGTAACTGTAACCAATGGTAAGGCCGCCAAAACTTACCAGGCCCTGAAGAATTACTGCGTCAACGTTTCGGTCAACCAAAAGAAAGTTTTGTCTACGAAAACCCATGCTCACCTTTGCCCAGTGCTGCATGTCTTTGGCCATCATAAAAGTATTTGTGCGCAAGTGTTGTTGATTATCTGAAATCATACCCACAGAGAGGAAATTGGGTTTATTACTAAACTTCTTGGTTTGGAAATAAGTGAAAAAGTGAACCGTGTATCTTGGAGGCAACCTGTTGTCGCTATCGTAAAAGGTTTCTACCGGTTTATTTAAGTGAAAGACAGCCGCGCCAAAGGATACGTAAGAGCCTTTGCGGTTTACTTCAGCTTGCATTCGCAATCCTGCGCTAAGGTCAAAAATGGTGTTAGAGGCTTCAGAATATCCGTGAGCAGCCGATACCTGCCCCGTAAAACCTTGGTAAGGTGTAAATTGATCGCTAAACGTGAGTTTATCCCAATCCAGAGTTTTTTGTCCTACACCTAAAGAGATACCTCCAGACATGATGTACTTCTGCCTGCGAAGCTTACGACCAAATATTCTTCCCAATTTACCGGGAAGGTTAACGGACATTTGCACGGCTGCATTTTGAGAGTGTAAAAATCCTTCCCCTTCAAAATGATCATAACCCGTAAGAGCTAGACCAAAGCGGCCAGCCCCACAACCAATATTTGCGTTAAAAGTATTTGTGGAGAATCGACCGGGTACATTATTCCATTGCAAGCGGGAGTTTATACCAACACTTAAGTCACCTGAATAACCTGCATAAGCTGGGTTTAGGTAGTTTTTGTTGAGGTTAAATTGTGAAAACACCGGATCTTGTGCTTTTACCAAAAAAGCACAGCAAACGAGCATTAGCACAAGCCAAGCCTTAGCGAATAAGTGTAACTGTACCATAGTTTTTACGTTTCTTTCCGTACGATTTTCCTTCCCAAATAGTGCCATCGGTAAATACCGCATCTATTTTCCACACGTAAGCTCCAAGGGGTAACTCAGTACCATTGACCATGTGTTTTCCATCCCATGGTTCATTTGGTATTCCGCTTTCATCAAGCGAGGTCGATTCAAAAATTATATTACCCCATTCATCAAAAATGTAGAGGTGATAGGATTTCATGCTGTGTCCGGCAGGTAGAAAATACATGGCGGCACCGGCACCAGCCAAATCTGGTGCAAATGCATTTGGTGTATAAAGCTCATATCCATTTAGCTTTAACGGTGTACAAATAGTGTCTCCGCACCCTTCGGCATTTTTTGTTCTCAGGCACACTTCAAACTCATGATCAGTTTCCAGCAGATTTACATTATATCTGTGTTCAGGTTCAAAGGCTGTGCTCGTGTGCCCATCGCCAAAATCCCACCAAAAGGTGGTGCTGCCGTTTATGTGCTTAGTTAGGTTTTTAAACTTGAATGTTTTGGCATCTATCGTTTGTACGTCAAATCCTGCCATAGGAGTGGCCAATACGTTGATGTAATTATTAATCAAGATGGTATCAATACATCCGCCATCGTTTTCCACTAAAAGGCTTACGGCATATTTTCCCGGTAGGTTGTAAGTATGTGTTACAGTTGGCCTTCCGCTTACAACGGTTCCATCACCAAAATCCCAAACCCAATCTACAATACCGCCCTGGGCAAAGTTGTAAACGGTGGTGTCGGTAAAGTCTACTGTTAATGGCGCACAACCTTCAAAGTTGTTCCCTCTAAAACCAGCTTTGGGGAAAGGACGGATTATTACATCCTTCATCATAGTATCTGAGCAGCCATTGATATTAGTAGCGATGAGCATTACGGTGTAAACGCCCTCTCTCATAAAAATAAATCCTGGGTTGGTGAGGGTGCTTGTGTTTTGTCCTCGGTTTCCGTTATAATCAAAATCCCAATAATAGCCGGCCGCATTGGTGGATAGGTTGTTGAAGCTAAAGTTTTGAGGTGCTCCACAAGCCTTCCCGAATGAACGTCCTGGCTCAAAATCAGCTGTTGCCGTAGGGAATACATTTACTACTTGAGTGCTGCTATCGATACAACCGTAAGATGAACCGTGAATAAGGGTAACCGTGTACATTCCGGGATTGGCATAGGTATGCACAGGGTTGGCACTCACTGAGGTGTTTCCGTCACCAAATTTCCAAAGTGTACTGATGATTTGGCCATGAGCCACACTTGATGAATCAAAGAAGGTAATAGGTTGCTCATTAAGACATTCGTTCGTACCCGAGAATTTTACTTCTGGCTTACCGTAAATGGTTACCGTTTTGCAAACCGAATCCATACATCCACCAGCGGTCATTACTACCATGCAGGCCGTAAAGGTTCCGGGTGAGGTGTATTGGTGCACCGGGTTTTGAAGAAACGAAGTGTGTCCGTCACCAAAATCCCAAACATAGCCGCTGATACCGGAGCTGTTGGTAGTGCTTTGATTGGTAAACGAAACCGTTCCATCTTCGCAAGCAGGAGTGGTGTGTACAAAGGCTGCTGTAGGTGAGGGGTAAACCGTAATTACTTTGAAAGCCGTATCCAAACTACAGCCATCATTTACAAACTGTGCTACCACATAAGTGCCAGGGGTGTTGTAGGTATAAACTATAGAGTCGCCAAGGGCGGTGGGTTGATTGCAAGTTCCGGTGGCCGTGTCATAATCCAAACACCAAGAAGTATTGATCCCCCCATAAGATGCATCTTTTAGGGTAACTGTAAGCGGGGCACAACCTTGTGCTGGACTAGCATTAATAAAAGCCTGCGCGTTGGTTGGGTACACCAAAATATCAGCCGTTACGGTACTGTCCCCACATTTGTTTACCGTAGTAAGAGATACGGTGTAGGTAGTGTCCTGCACATTGGGGTTATTGAAAGTATGGGTAGGTTGGCCCCAAACCCATACCGTGTCGCCCACAGTATTTATTTGGTAAAACTGATAAAGCGTATCCACATTTCCATCACCATAATCTAAAATTAAATACTCCGGCTGACCGCTCACGGGGCCGTCTAGCTGGAAGCTTACCGTCAAAGGATTACAACCTTGGGTAGCCGAAGGAAGCATACTGGCAATAGGAATGGAAGTAAGTACTAGAGAGTCGGTATGTGTATAACTCCCGCAACAGTTGCTTACGGTGTAGCTTATGTAGTAGGTAGTATCTGCGGTG
This sequence comes from Bacteroidia bacterium, assembly GCA_030427285.1. Lineage (GTDB taxonomy): Bacteria > Bacteroidota > Bacteroidia > Flavobacteriales > Schleiferiaceae > Owenweeksia. Next base: position 2,038 of record JAUHWX010000085.1, on the reverse strand, counting down.
TACTTTGGCAGGAATGTGGGCAGTGTTCCCGGATTAGTTTGGTAACTGGTAAAAATTACAGTTTTGGCCCCTGTTGGGTTTTTGGTATACACTTCCCAGTAATGGGTGTCAATATTTCCAAAGCTGCTATCGGTAACCGTAGTAGTAACGGGGCCGCAACCTGTAGCGCTATCAATGGTAAAGTAAGCAACAGGAATTTCATTTACTTCTACCGTGCGCTCAATGGTATCGGTACATCCATATTGAGAAGTTACAATAAGACGGATTGGGTAATTGCCGATAGCTGTAAAAGTATGCAGCGGATTTTGAGTGGTGTACTCAATAGTTCCATCGGCATCAATATCCCAGCTCCATGAGGTGATGTTTCCACCTAAGGTGGCGATAGTGGAAGAATCCTGAAGAGTGAAGCTTTGATCTTTACAAAGGGTGTCATTTCCACATGCCGAATTGGCCACAAAGTTGGCCACAGGACGTGGGTAAATAGTTACGGTATCAATTTGACCAGCTACGCATCCATGAATATTGGTAGCGCTCATATTTACAATATAAACTCCGGGGTTGGCATAGCGGTGGCTTGGGCTCTCAGTTGAATCTGTTTGTCCATCACCAAAATCCCAGCTCCAATTAATGATTGTATCAATGCTTTGCGTGGTATTGGTAAAGTATGTGGTGTCGCCTTTACAGTTTGGAGTAACATTAAAACCAGGAACTATTTGTGCAAAAACGGTGATGTATTGTGTTACGGTATCGGCACATCCAAGGCCGGTGGTAGCCACCATTTTCACTTCATAAGTAGAATCTGTGGTACTGCTGGTGTTGGTAAAAGTATATGTTGGGTTTTGAATACTTGAAACCAATTGACCATCAATCAACCATGACCAAGTGTTGAACCCGGGAACGGTATCCGTAAAGTTTACGGTAAGTGGACTACAGCCTTCATAATTACTGGCTACAAAACCCGGAAGACTATTGCCTAAAGCAAAAAGTAGCGTTTCTACGGTATCAATTTTACAGCCGTAAGGACTGTATGCTGCGGTGCGCAAAATGATAGAATCTCCAGGCAAGGCCAAGGTGTAGTTTATAGAATCGCTATTGCTGAATGACTGAACAACCAGACCCGTATTTACATCTACAAAATCCCAAGTGTAGCCGCTATTGGCCGCTCCATGATGAGTGTGATTAATAACGGTTGTGTCAATCTTGAATGGGGCACAATCAGAAGCGGTGGTCAAGGTGTAGCTTACGATAGGATCTGGGTGTACCGTAATGCTATCTGAAATAGTGTCGCTGCATCCCCAGGCATTGGTGGTAATTAGTTGTACAAAGTAAGTGGAGTCTTGAAGACCAATATTATTATAAACAACAGTAGGAACTGAATCTGTAGAAGTTTGCCCGTTTCCGAAATCCCAAAAGAAGCTCATATCCGCTCTGGTCATGCCTGTTTGGTTTGGCGATGAGGTGTTGGCAAAATTCACTGTAAAAGGTCCACAAGAATCATTGTTGCTTGGTACAAAACCAGCTGTAGGTTTTGGATAGACAGTGTAATATTTTGTGATAGTGTCCACACAACCATTGGTATCGGTCAAAGCCAAATGAATGGTGTATTGCACAGAATCATTGGTGCTCAATGGTAGATTAAACTGAGGAGTGGACGTATTCAATCCTGTAGAAATTACTGAAGGCGTGATGGTCCAATTGTAATTGATATTGTTACCAGATGAAAGATCAGCTGGGCTCAATATTTCAGGCGAGCAGGCATTTGCCGGAAGGCTAAAATCAGCCACCGGACGGGCAAAAATGGTTACATCATTTGTCGCAGTGTCAGAGCATCCATCAGAAGTATAAGTAATCAAAGTGATGGTGTAAGTACTATCAAACCCACTTTGATTATCAGAAAAACCAAAAGAAGGGTTAGCTGCGGCAGTATCTGAAATCCAAACTGCTGAAGAGCTTATTGTCCAGCTATAGCTTAATGGTGCTTTACCAGTTGAAGCATTTGTAGCAGCTAAAGTATCGCCCGGGCAGCTATTGGCAGCAA
>JAUHWX010000316.1 GCA_030427285.1 Bacteroidia bacterium | reverse complement strand
GATTCTCTGGATCTGAATTTACATCAAACATTGATGCTCCACCAACCCCCAGGTTAGAACCAAAAATATATAGAACCCCGTTTTCATCCACATAAATATTGTGTGCGTCATGATAGTCAAACTTAGTTCCACCTATAGTTACTGATGGAAAAAACTGAGTATAACTAATATTAGCGGAGTCAATGGTATTCAAATCTACTATCCAAACACCATCAGAATTGCTGGAACCAACTCCATCATGCACAACGTAAGCGTAATGACTCCAGGTTTTAATATCTCGCCAAATGGTGTTGGCACCCGCAATAAAGTGCTTTTGAACCGGAGCTGTGGGTATAGTAACATCTACAATTGAAAAACCTGAGTTCACCCCTACCAATGCGTATTCATTTCCGCTTGTATCGGCATAGCCCCAGATATCGTTTATACCGTCAAAAAACTTAAAATTGGAAAGCTTTTCCACGCCAAGACTATCTTGGGCAGGTAGATTAAAAGCTACTACGATAGCCATGCAAAGGCAAATGAGTTTTTTCATGACAATATATTTGTATTCGTTTTCTAAAATAAGGTTGGCTGGCCCGAGCTGTCTATAGATCCGTTCTTATTTTCTGACGAATCATCTTCCTCTTCTTCTGCTTTTTCAACCTCCTGAGCCAAAGGTAAGGGTTCTAACCTAACAATATCTTTGACTTCATCTCTAGTCAATTGGTTGCCTTGAGCTTTCATTCCTTTTACAGAAATAAAATCGCTCAGTACAATTTCCTCATTTTCCTTTTGCTTCCCTTTTATCTTTTTAAAGACCAACTCCACGCGTGGATGCCAATCTGAAAAAACTGCCTCTAAATACGAGCCCTCACTTTCGCTAATAAAAAGTTCCTTCTTTGTAGAGGGTTCTGGTATAAAACGCTTTACATAAAAACGCTCCTTCTCTCCATCAAAGTAAATAGCTGTGAGAGGCTTTTTAGGATTATACTTTTCAATAATAATCATATCCTCTTCAAAATGCGTACTTAGATCGAAGCCTAAAAGGCGATAGTGCCCGGTTTGGGTAACTTCCAAAATTTGATCTTGACCTTTGAAGCTTCCCAAAAGCTCTCCTCTTTCATCCGCATTTAAACGCTGCACACTATCGTCAAACCAAATCTTGCGTGCTGCAAGCGTGCTTACGCCTTCTTCACTTAGTTCAATTTTCTTTATAGGATATTTGGTCACTCTGTTTCCTTTAGAACCTCGTCCCTTTATGGCTAATTCGGCAAAGTCAATTTCTATTTTGAGTTTGCGTAAGCCTTGTAAGTTCCGTAAGAAAACCGTCACCTGTTCGGCTTCACCATTAGGGTTTGCGGTAAAATAAAGCACTTCAGTAGCGGGTTTTCCCTGGGCCAAATCATACTCCTTATCGCGTGTAATACTTGTTACGTTAAAACGCTTCATATAGGAGGCGCCTTTAGCTCCATCCCGATAAATCATGTTGTAAACTGTGCGCTTGTCTCCTTTTTTCCAAACCGCTACGTGAATGATATTTTTTCCAATGTAGGTTTTCTGATCCACCTTGGTCACCATCATTTTTCCATTTTTCAGAAAAACAATAATATCATCAATGTCGGAACAATCGGTTACAAATTCATCCTTTTTGAGGCTAGTACCAATAAAACCTTCTTCTCTATTTACGTAAAGCTTGGTGTTAGCGATTGCCACCTTTGTAGCATCTATATCTTCAAATAGCTTGATTTCAGTTTTTCGCTCACGCCCCGTTCCGTACTTTTTCTTGATATTTTTAAAATAATCAACCGCAAAATCCACAAGGTTTGCCAAATTGTGTTTCACCGCTTCTATTCTACCTTCAAGATCCAGAATATGCTGATCAGCTTTATCCTTATCAAACTTAGAAATACGCTTGATTCGAATTTCGGTAAGCCTTGTTATATCATCATCAGTCACATCGCGCAGCAGATGCTTAATATGGGGAGCCAGTCCATCGCGGATATTGCCAATTACTTCTTCCCAAGTTTCCGCTTCTTCAATGTCGCGATATATTTTTTCCTCAATAAAAATACGCTCCAAGGATGCAAAATGCCATTGCTCTTGTAGTTCTCTAAGCTGTATTTCTAGCTCTTGTTTCAATAAATCAACTGTACGCTCGGTTGATCGCTTCAAAATTTCCTTCACACCAACAAACAGAGGCTTGTCTTCATGTATAACACATGAAAGTGGTGCTATAGAAACCTCACAATCGGTGAACGCATACAGTGCATCAATCATTTTATCAGGCGAAACTCCCGGCACCAAATGAACCAGTATTTCTACATTCTCTGCTGTATTGTCCTCAATCTTTTTGATTTTTATTTTGCCCTTATCGTTTGCCTTAATTACTGAATCGATAAGACTAGTGGTGGTGGTTCCAAACGGAATCTGAGTGATTATGAGTGTTTTCTTATCATCCATTGAAATTTTTGCTCGCACTCGTACTCGACTTCCTCTTAACCCCTCATTATACTGTGAAAAATCAGCTATT
>JAUHWX010000315.1 GCA_030427285.1 Bacteroidia bacterium | reverse complement strand
CTCAATATGCTGGTGGCGATCTACAATGTTTGCAATTTCGTGAGCTACTTTTTGAAGAAGGTGAGATTCCTCCTCAAGGAAATCTGTTGAAGAGTATCTATCCGCAGGATAATGCACGCTCACTTTTCCCACTTGGGTTTTATCAACTAAAATGGGTGCGGAGAGTGAAACTGTTTGCTGAGGTAATTCGGCAGAAAAGTATTGACGGTTAGGAAGGTTTATTTCGGCAATAGCCGCATCACTGTGTACCCAAGCTTGAGCTACTCTTTCAGTAATCGCTTGAAGCAAATCCTCAATGGAGTCTGAATGTTCGGAGGCAAGAGTGGAGATGTCATACAGGCATGTAAGCTCCTTTATCCTTTCATTTAGTGTTTCTACCAGCTCCTGATTTCCCATGGGCAAATTTTAGACGAAGGTACTCACTTAGTCGAAAAGCCCGATCGCAATAATTAGCTGTGATTAAATTGGCTGTTGCTAGGTGCGAACTAATAAAGAAGCTTTTTTAGACAAAAAATAAAGTGAGGCAAACAAATATTTATCAGTTTTTAATTTGGGAGACAGACCCTGAAAATCAGTAAAACAAAGGTTTTATTAATACTAGGCAAAGTGACTAAAGTCATAGAATTGACCTTGGGCTTTGCACACCTTGCGAACCTGATTTTATATGTATGATGCACAAATTTCACATTCCCGTTTTAGGTCTTTCCTTTAGTATAGATACCCCTCTTAAGGTGGCACATTATGGCATTTCTTCGGTAATGTCGCTCAGTAGTGATGCCTTGGTAGAAGATATGCGGGCCCACTATTGCAGAAAAAATAATTTGGCCTACGAGCCGATTTCTGAAAAAGAGGAAGATTACCGAGCCAAAAGGAAAACGGCTTATCTAAATATGGTGAACTTACTGGTAAACCAAAATTTAGATGATCTTAGAAAGCAATCGCTAGATGCAGAAAGTGAACTCACCAAGTATTTGGATTTGTTGCCGGATGATTGCCAAATGAAGCACTGGTATTTGGGCTATTGCCAATCGTCAGATTCAGCCATAAGGGATGTTTTGGAACATTTGATACGCAGCAGTATTGTTGCCGGTTCGGCTGATGTAAATATTATGACCAAGGTGAATAAAGCCAATTTTGATAGCAATGGCCAGGTTTTGCCTCCCGAGTATAATGATGCTCTGGCAGCTTTACGCGGATTTGCCAATAGTGAATTGAATAGTTCCATGGTTTTTTCAGCGGGTTTCAACCCCAGGCTGTATAGCTACTTGGAAGAGTTTTCTTGTTTTTACCCTAATGAAATAGGGGAGATTAAAAAGAAGATAATCCTTAAAGTGAGTGATTATCGTTCAGCAGTAATTCAAGGAAAATTTTTAGCGAAAAAAGGAATTTGGATTTCTGAATTTAGGATTGAGTCTGGTTTAAATTGTGGTGGTCATGCCTTTGCTACTGAGGGTTTACTGATGGGGCCAATCTTGAAGGAATTTAAAGAAAACAGGGAAAGCCTGCGCCAAGAGCTTTTTGATTTGTGTAAAACAGTGTGGGACAAAAAGGAAATATCTTTTGGTGAAATAGCCCCTCCACTAAGTATTACCGTACAAGGTGGTATAGGTACTGCTGCTGAACAGGAGTTTTTAATAAGTCACTATGGGGTGCAAAGCACAGGTTGGGGAACGCCATTTTTGCTGGTGCCAGAGGCTACAACGGTAGATGCGGCCACATTGGAAAAGTTGATAGCTGCAAAAAGTGAAGACCTTTATTTAAGTAAAACTTCGCCTCTGGGTGTCCCTTTCAATAATTTGAAGGACAGTGATAGTGAAAAGGTTCTTCAGCAAAGGATGACGAAAGACAGGCCTGGCAGCCCATGCCTCAAAAAATATTTGGTGTCAAACACTGAGTTTACAAAAGAGCCCATTTGTACAGCTTCACGCCAATACCAGCATCTAAAAATACAGGAGCTTGAAGCAAAGAATCTGAATGAAGAAGCCCATCAAAAAGCTTATGAAAACATTGTGGTAAAAGCTTGCTTATGCGAAGATTTGGCTGCATCAGCTTATACTAAATATGAAGTAAAGCCAAAGGTAAAACCGGCTACGGCCATTTGCCCAGGGCCTAATCTTGCATTTTTCTCACGAAAATATTCACTCAAGGAAATGGTGGGAAACATATATGGAAGGGAATCTTTGCTGAGCAGCGACTCACGTCCGCATATGTTTATCAATGAGCTAAAAATGTATGTGGATTATTTAGAAAAAGAATGGGCTGAAGTAGGTGAAATGTTGAATGCCAAGCAGGAAAAATATCTGGCTTCATTTAAAGCAAATCTGGAGACGGGGATTAACTATTACCAAGCTTTGAGTAAAGAAATAAAGATGCCTACTTTCAGCTGTGATTTATCAAATTTAGCTGCTAAGCTTAACCTTGTTGGACTAGGAAATCCCATAACGCATTAACCTTATACTTAGCCATAAGTGTGTGTGGATACCCTGAGTTTGCTTTAAGCAAACGCAGGGTATTTT
>JAUHWX010000314.1 GCA_030427285.1 Bacteroidia bacterium | reverse complement strand
AATGGCAAAAAGTAGGTTATGCCGTGACAACGGTTGGGGCAATGGAACATGCTACGAGTATTCACTATCCCGTGAATTTGGTTAATGGAAACCTTGGCGGAGAAGATATAATGGCACACGAATTGGCCCATCACTGGTGGGGAAATCTGGTAACCTGCGAAACCGATGCCGACATGTGGATAAACGAAGGCATGGCCGAATTTTGCAGCCATCTGTATGCAGAGGATGTATATGGCCGCGAAGAATATATTAATATAGTTCAGGCTAATGCCTTTACCGTGCTAAGCACTGCACATCTTAATGATAATGGCTTTAAAGCCATTCAAGGTTTGGATCATGAATATGTGTACGGAACTCACGTGTATCAAAAAGGCGCAATGGTGGGCCATAACCTCCGTGCCTATTTAGGTGACAACCTTTTCTTTAGTGGATTGACCACCTTGCTTCAAAACAATAAATATGGGAATCTTAACAGCAATCAATTTCGTGATCAACTGGCGCAAATTACCGGGAAAAACCTAAATCACTTTTTTGACAATTGGGTCTTTAATCCAGGATTCCCGCAATTCTCAATAGATTCAATGTGGGTGTATGGAAATAGTGCCGATCTTACAGTAACGCAGCGTACCCGTCAGGCTCCATCCAAGTTCGTTCTTATTCCTATTCATATTACTTTTTTCTCAGCTACAGGCGATACCACTTCTCGAAAAATGGTACATACCGGTGGAAAAATGCCAACTACTTTTACTAATCTTCCTTTTTCACCAGCCTTTGCTCTTGTGGGGTATGATGGTTTTCAGCTTAGTGGAAACACTTATGACGAGCATGTAATAAACCGTACCGGAAATTTTGCCGCAACACAATCCTATATGCGCATTACTGCAAACAGCATTCAAGATTCAGCCAAACTGATTGTGATGCACAACTGGGCTGCTCCGGGTGGAAAAATTCCTCCTGCCAAAGATTACCGCCTTTCGCCACAGCATTATTGGACTATTCAGGGAATTGACCTAAACAAAGCTGACTTAAGTGCCAGAATTACCATTAGCCCGGCAGCTACAAGTTTAGATACCGAACTTCTAAAAAATGGATCTGACAGCCTGGTGGTACTTTATCGTAAAGATGCCACAGAGCCTTGGAGTCTTTACACAGATCAGCAAAAAACACAAATTGGTGTTGCCGGATATGTTGACCTGCACCAACTAAAAGCTGGCGACTACACTTTGGCCAACAGTGCTGAAAAAGTTGGTCTGGAAGAAAATGACAAGCGACACGGAAAAATTGATATTTATCCAAACCCCGCCAAAGACAAGGTTTTTATACAGTTTGATGAAGTAGCTAAAACCTATGATATCACTATGACAGACGCTGCGGGTAAATTGCTTTATTCAAAAGAGGTCCATTCTGCGCATGGTTCTTTATTAGAAATTCCTTTGCATAATGTTGCCAGCCAATTTGTAATAGTAAGTGTGAATGGAGTGGGCAGTAAGGTGAGTTTGATCGATTACTAAACTTTAAACTCTATGCCCTCTGCCAAACAAAAAGAGATACTACGAAAAGCGGTGATCGTGATTATCGCCCTCCTCATTTCGGCTTTAATACTTTTTCTATTAACGAAGCTGGTAGAATGGAGGGCCGAAGATTTGGAGAGGATTACTTGAGGGTATTAAACACAGCGCTTCCTTTCAAGATATTTGAAAGTAAAGCGAGTTTGCTAGATTAGTGTATGCGCAGACTCCCGGGAAGAACAAAACTTTTTATAGGCAGCTGGTATATTGGTGCTGGCAATAAGCCTTCGGTAATAAGTCAAACTCCCAATAAGGCATTTTCTAAAATACGCGAAGCTTACAAGGAAAAAGCTGGTACCCAATACGGTGTTACCGGTAATAATGCCCAAGTATCATTTACTGAAAAAGATCGGCAGGAAATTCGCCATACCATCGCCAAGCAGTACCAGCAGCAATTCATTAAGAAAATCATCATTGTAGTTATTTCAATAGCAATCACTATTCTTGCTTTGGCTCTGTTTGCCTTTCTACTGAAGCCTCACATCAAAAGTCTACCTATATAGCCTATTCTTTTTTGACTTTATACAGGCTCACATTTTACCTAAAAATGTAACTTAGATACTTTCTTGAAAAATTCTTTTAAAGCCTTTAAACCCATGCAAAAACCACTATTCAAGACTGTATTTTTCACCTTTTACATTGCACTCTTTAGCTTGCTATCATGTTCAGATGATAAAGAAGATGACAGCCCCTCGGGTGATGAAAGAGCCAAACAAACCATAGAAACCAACATACAGGATGGAACCTGGAAAGTAACTCGGTTCGTTGATTCAGGAAATGACGAAACTTCAGATTTCGATGGTTATAACTTTACTTTTGGATCAGACGGAAAGTTATAACTTTACTTTTGGATCAGACGGAACGCTTACCGCCAGCAATGGCACTCAATCCTATTCGGGCAACTGGAGCATTACTTTTAGCAGTAACAATGATGACAGTCCGTATGATTTAGACTTTA
>JAUHWX010000084.1 GCA_030427285.1 Bacteroidia bacterium | reverse complement strand
AAGCCTTACTATTCAGGTAAAAGATTATTGCTTCATATTGATGGAAGCGATGTGTATACAATAAGTGTTGGAAATTTCGGTAGCGGAAAGTTAAACGAAATAATAATAGATACTTCCGAATATCATCTTGGAGATAGTGTGTTGATGCTGTTGAGTGAGAATTTGCAGTTCACCTTTGGCGAGGATTCGTTGATAATGTCACATCCTGAAAATCAAAATGAAATTCTGGTTTGGAATTCTTTGAAGAAAATGACTTCTGAGACGTCTTATAATGCTGGATGTATTAGTGGGGCGTATCATATAAAAAGTGTCGATTTTTCAGATACTATTGACTTTATCAATGACTCAATACTTATTCATACAGGTATTTCTAATGTCAATTGGCCAACTGAGAGTTGGGGTGTTTTCAAGTATTATGATATTGATTTTTTTCTTTTCAATAGCGGTTTTCAGTCTTGGATGGCTCCAGTAACTATGTGTACTGGGGACACGATTTTGTTTGAAAATTTATACAGACCACAACATGCTATTGAAATGTTCAAGATTGAATCTGTATCGAGACAAAATCAATTAATTGGAACATGGAGGCAGGGGCCACCAGATAGTATTCTCAAACTATTACCACCACCTCCGGCCGGATTGCCAGAGATTGATCGACTTATAAAGATGACTTTTCATACAGATTCCGTTACTATATACCGCTACGGAAGGCCAGAAACACTAAAGTGGGATTTAACCTCTGATGGTAAGCGGGTTTACTTTATTGATAAAATAAAAGAGAAATGGGGTTCTGGTAAAATTGTGAAACTAACAAATGACCAACTGTTTTTAAGGATGTCTGGAAATTCAATGAAAGAAGATACCTTGAAACTTTTTAGGGTTCAATAGAGTTAATAATCTCGTTTTAAGCCCCAATTATCTCCAAACAAGTCATCTCAATATTTTTATCAAACTCAGTAATAGCGTTAGAATGACTTCTTAGCAATTGTTCAATATGTACTGTACTTTGATTGAAACTTTTAATCCAAATGATTTTGGGAGGACTTCCCCATAATACAGAATAATCATAAAAGTCAGAATCAAAAGTTACGATGGTGAAGCCATTAGATTTGGCGAAATCCCAAATTGCTTTATCGGTGGTATTTTCCAAACCCAACTCTTTTACGTGAGATATAGCAGGGAGTATGTCTTTGAGTTTATTAGCGAGCCTATAGGAAATATTTTGATCAAAGAGAAGCTTCATGAAGCGATGCCAAGGGAGTTCTCTTTTGAAGAAGCATAAAGGAGACAAGCTCTAATTTGATTTTCATTGAGTTCTGGAAAATCTTCTAAAATCTCTTGAACAGTCATTCCATTACCTAACCAGTTGAGAACATCAGATACAGATATACGGGTACCTTTGATAATAGGCTTGCCAAAGCGTTTGCTAGAATCTATTTCTATGTATTTGGATATTGACATACTTCAAAGGTCGTTAAATATTTCTACAATTCACTAGTTGTTCAATAACTCAAAACCGAAAACCCATAAGCGGTAATTTCGTTACCTCGAAAGTTATAAACGAAGCATTTTAGTAAATCTTCCTGGTTTAAATCATCAGGCAGAACAAATATACATCTTAGCTTTTCTGGCTTGCTGGTGTGATGCAACATCATGCTTATACTTTTGTAGTAATTCGTGTTCACATCATCAGTAGCGCTTATTGCAATGTCTGTAATGGTTGGCTCACCATGGTTTACATAAGTCATTTCAAAAAGAATATGGCGGCCACGGAGCTCACTTACTTTTTGCTCAAAGGCAGGGCCAAACTGTTCTGTACTTTTTATTTTAATAAATAGCTCACCAATACTATCTTCCAAGGTTTCGTAGTTGCTTGACCAAAATGATTTTATACTGTCGCTAAAATTCAATTCCATTGGCTTGCTAGCCGAAGTGTCAATTGGGAGCAGGTCATAAAAATGTTGGTTCAACGAATCTGTAGTGTATTTGTATACAGATATTTTGCCGTTATGGGCCAATGGCTCCAAATGATGCACCAAATTGGGATAATTGTAAATAATGGCATGCGGCAAGTATTCGTCCTGAATTACCACAAAATCATAGTCAAAATCGTTTAGTGCGTTTTGCAGATTCTCTTTGGTGGTATGCTGCACGGTATATCCCCATCTTTTGGACAAGATGAGCGGAGCATTGGTAGAGTAGGCGTCAAGTACCAATATGCGGTCATCTTTGGCTACTCCTGCAGCATCCAGAAATACATCTGCTGCTTCAAAATTGTGACGGGTAGTTTCGCCATCATCCCAGCTTTGACGGGTATAGCGATTATCCTGCACCGCTTTTGCCTGCAAGGTTCCTTTATAAAGCAGTCCAACAGAAGCAATGACGAAGGCAATGTTCCAAACTGGACGGCTTGGGATTAATGAAACGGCTAATGCAAACAGCATTATGATGCCGGGGTAAAAGCTGTCAATAAAATAATAGTCATGAGCAGGGAACTGCTGCATCATCAACACAAAGTAGAGTGAAGCTCCGGCTAAAATCAAAGCCGTTAAAAGTGCCCATTGTTGTTGAAGAGCATTCCAGCTTTTAAATGCGAATAACTTCCAAACCAAAACAAGGGCTGCCAAGCCTAAAAACAGATAGTGCGCTTTGGTGAAGTATTGATATTTCCAGGTGTTCCAAATGTCGGTGAGTAGATTTTGAAACTCAGCAAAAGATTCTGGGTACAGGAGTTCTGTGAGAAACATGGTGCCGTATTTTTCGGCAAGCATTCCTTTATAAATGGAGTAGGCAATTATTGCAAAATAAGAAATGGCAAAGTAGAGTACTTCTTTGCCGTAAGATGTTTTGCAGATTATAGCTTTTAGCGAAAGCTGAATAAGTACCGCAAACAGAAAAATATTATAGGGAGTGCGGTATAGCGCAGCAATGGTAAGGAAGAACAGACCCCAGGCCAGGTGTTTAACTTTAGCTTCTTTTAGGTATTTGAAAACAAAATAATAGCCAATAAATACGCTGGCAAAACTATAGGGCGAAGGAACAAAACCAGCATTGTAATACACAAGCACCGGACAGGTAAAAGCAAAGAGCACGATTGCTATGGAGCGAATTGTTGAAGCTCCAATAAGTCTAGAAAGCCTAAACAAAAAGGTGTAACCAATTATGCTGTAAACAAGTGTAGTTGCTCTAAAAATCCATGGAGCTTCGCTTCCAAAAATCTTCATAAACCATGCAATGATGTATTCAAAAATTGGGAGATCAACAGCCGTAACGCCCTCAATTGTCATCAGGTTGAAAGTGCATGGTTTGAAAAGGTTCATTCCATTTTGTATATAGCAAAGCGCTAAAGCAAAGCGGTCAGACTGTGTCCAGGCGTGGTAGTAGGAAGGGAAGAGGGTTATGGTTTCGGCATAAAAATAATAACTCAGTGCGAGCAAAACCGAAATTAGCAAGATGTAAAAAGGCATTTCCCTTTTTAGGTGCATAGTTTTAGAGTTTGTAGGGGGTGAAGATAATATGTTCTTGGAATTAACATCAAACTCCACATTTAAGTAGTGTTTATCCCTTTCCTTTTCCCTTGATGGAAAACGAAACCAAAAGATCAAGGCTTGGCTCCTCAATGACCCACTAGGGCTTTGCTTCGGGCACAAAACGAACTAGATCCCGCTGGTGCGTGATCGTCAAACAACGTTTTGTGCTAATCCTTCACTTCAGCCAGTGGGTACCCCATCTGTGGAGCCGATGCCGGTTTCCTCACGAAGTAGATTATTGATAGGAGGAAGTAGTTCAACGCTTATGAACAATACGTTTAATTTGCAATTGAGAATACAATTCGGAGGAAAATGAACTTTTGCAGAATTAGCGGTCAAGTGGGCGGAAGTGCGTTCTTCGGAGAAGAAAGGAGCATGCAGCCCACATTTGATCCGTGGTTTTGCGGAGCCTGCGAAGCAAAAAGTTCCTCAAAAGTTCTAGCCTTTTTGGTTCGTTTTGGGGCGATGCCAAAATGAACATAGAAAAGTATGCTAAACTCTCTTTTTCAACTCCTCGGTAATCTCAAAAACAGCAGGGCACACCTCTACGTTTTTGCGGGTAATCTCTAAAATTTGGTGCATTTTGTTGCGATCAGTGTGTGGATATTCGCGGCAAGCTTTAGGACGGTGCTCATATACTGAGCAGTAATTATCCTCACCTAAAAAGGGGCAGGGCACTTGCTGGAGCACATGATCTCCATCTTCATCTACACGCAAGTATTCATCAATAAATTCTGTCGTTTTTTGCCCTAGATGTTTGCTAAGGCGAGAGATATCTCTATCGGTAAAAAGTGGGCCGGTGGTTTTACAGCAGTTGGCACAGCTAAGGCAATCAATGTGCGAAAAGGCTTCATCATGGAGTTCATGAAATTGCTGATCCAGTTTTTTGGGGTTTACACTTTTAAGGCGTCTGAAAAACTTTTTGTTTTCCGCTCGCTTGCTTTTAGCCTGCTGGTTGAATTTATCCAAATCCATCACTTTCCTCTTCCCTGAAGAACTATAAGCACGGTGTAGATGAGGATTTTCAAATCATTGAAAAGGTTCATATTTTCAATATAAATGATATCATACTTAAGGCGTTGCACCATTTCATCCACATTTTCCGCATAGCCAAACTTTACCATTCCCCATGAGGTAATACCGGGTTTTACTCGCTGTACATGCTTGTAGTGTGGTGCTTTTTGCTTGATAAGATCAATGTAATATTGGCGCTCGGGACGAGGACCTACGATGGCCATATCACCAATGAGTACATTCCAAAACTGTGGAAGTTCATCTAAGCGATATTTCCGCATTATGCGGCCCCATTTTGTAATGCGTGAATCATTTTCGCTGCTGAGTTGCGGGCCATCTTTCTCAGCATCAACACACATACTTCTAAACTTTATCATACTAAAGTGCTTTCCATTTTCGCCACATCGCAACTGCTTAAAAAATATAGGTCCATCACTTGAAAACTTTACCATGATGGCAGAAAAAAGTAACAGTGGAGAGAGTAAAAGGAGAAGTAAAGAGGAGACCACAATGTCGAAGGCGCGTTTTAATACCGATTGCCATAAAGGCATTAACTCATGGCTAATTTCCATAAGTGGGGCCGATGCCAGGGCTTCAAGCTTTACCTTTCCAGAAATAATATCGTAGGTATCTGGAATCATTTTTACCTTAACATTGGTATCTTCCAAAATATTAATGATGTTTTCAAGCTTTTCATGCTCTGACGATTCTATGGCAATGATTACCTCTTCAATATTATATCGTTTAATTATCTCTACAAGTTGGGTGTGAGTACCCAAATGTTCAAGGTTCTTTTCTACTAACACGTGAATGTTATTGTGAACACTTACAAATCCCACGAATTGATTTCCCGTTTTTGTGCGGTTTCCCAATTCTGTATAAAGCTCAGCGGCTTTGTCATTGCTGCCAATAAGAAGTGTGTTGAACGAAATTTTTCCTTTGCGAATGCGGTGAGCGGTGTTGCTACTGATAATAAACCTGCCAAGCCCGGTGAGTAAAAAATGACTTCCAAAGTAAACCAGAAAACCTCTGTAATAATCAGTGTAGCTTTCTACCCAATCATCAAGTATGAGCGCAAAAAATATGAAAACACTACCTAGCAATGATGCATTAAAAGTGTAAATAAGCTCTTTGAGGCGCGACCTGCGATAGATATCTCGATAAAAGGCAGTAACAAAATAGATGATGATCCAAAAAAGTGGAATTAAGGCCAAGCCTAAATAATAGGAGGTGTTAAAACTCAATTCATTTACCTCAAAACGACCAGACTCAGTAACTACCCTACGAAAAATATATAAAATGGTGTAGCTGCAAATTGCAGCCACAGTATCCATAAAAATGTATTTAAATCGTTGTAGGGTATCGTTTTTCATAGGCTACTAATACACCAACTTTAGGTTATCTAAATTAACGTAGCCTGTATCCAGTCCGGACTGATGTTTTGCAGCTATAAATATTTTGAATTTGGCGCCATCAAAATAGCTGCTTGTTTCCGTTACCAGATTAACATAAATTTTATTCCACTCTTCTTTTGGGTTGATACCCAAAGTTGCTTTTTGCTCAATGTTTCCTGTAGAAGTTTCTGCAATTACCCCCACTATCATAGGGATGTTTGACTGATAATTCATTTCTAGATAAACATTTAATCCACCACTAGGCAGGCTGTAAGCGTTTACTGTTGCAATTTCTGCGTAGTCGGATTTTGAGTTGGTATAAAGAGACCCACACCTTCCATTATCTTCAGATGGATCTTGTGGGTTAGTAAACCAATCAGCTGGATTGTTATTTTTTACAATGCTGGTATCACTGTCTCCAGATTTTTCAAAACTTAAGCCTGCATTGTCAAAAGTTTCTAAAATATCAATGGTGGCAAAACTTGCATAGTTTGTTGTAAGTTGATTTCTATCAAAAACGATTGTATCGGAATCTTCTTTCCCAGAAGGCGTGTAGTCCAGGGAAAACTCGATGTAATCTAAACGATCATATATTGCTCTTGAGGCATCAATTCCATTCATTGTAATGCCCTCATAAAAGCGTATTTTATTGCTTCCTTCATTAAGAATTACTGGAGGTGTAGCAGGCATTTCAAATGCACCAATAGACTTTCCGTTTACCTCAAGCCATACCGTGGTTATCTGCATGTGCGAAGTTCCCTCAGTGCTGTAATTTGTATTTACAAACATATCTTGAATAGAAAAATACACAGGCTTTTTGGCTTCTTTACTTTCTTTGGCACAGCCTAATAGGGCAAATAGCAATATTGCGGCAATTGCCGTATGTAAATATTTTTTGGCCATGTATTAGGCTATAACGTTAAGATTAAGGTTGATTTTTTCCAAGATTTGAGTGGCAACATCCAAAGCCTGGTAACCATCTTCAAGGGTAACGCTCACTTCACCCTTTTTATTGATTGCTTGCGCAAAAGATTGCAATTCTTCTTGTATTGCATTGGTTTTTAGCGACTCAGGTTGTTCAAAATAAATCTGTTTTTCCTTTCCATTGCCCAAATCCATTATCATGGCAAATGGATCGTTGTGATCTACATCATCCTTCATGCGAATTACCTCACTATTTTTTTCCAAAAAGTCGATGGTAACATAGGCATCACGCTGAAAAATACGAGTCTTTCGCATGTTTTTTAAGGAAATTCGGCTAGCCGTAAGATTGGCTACACAACCACTGTCAAATTCAATTCTAGCATTTGCAATATCAGGTGTATCGCTTACCACTGCTACTCCGCTGGCATTAATTTTTTTGATGTTTGACTTAACTAAGCTCAGCACTATATCTATATCGTGAATCATTAAATCCAAAACTACCGGTACATCAGTTCCTCGCGGGTTGAATTCCGCTAAGCGATGTGTCTCAATAAACATGGGGTTTTGAATATAATTTCTTGCAGATAGGTAAGCAGGGTTGAAGCGTTCTACATGACCTACTTGCGCCAATACACCAGCTTCTTCAGTAAGCTTTATCAATTGTTTAGCCTGTTCAGCAGTTTCGGTAATTGGTTTCTCAATAAAAGCATGCTTACAGGCTTTTAGAGCTTTTACGGCACAATCATAGTGATTGAGGGTAGGCGTGACAATATCCACCACATCCACAGCCGCGATCAATTCTTCGATGGTTTTAAAAAATGGGATACCTATTTCTTTGCTTACAATGGCCGCCACTTCGGGGTTTGCATCGTAAAAACCAATTACAGAATAGTGATCAGGTAAATTGCTTAGACACTTCAGGTGAATTTTTCCTAGGTGGCCGGCACCGAGTACGCCTACTTTCAGCATGTTATTTTGGATACTTTTCGCAAATGTAGGGCATTTGCAGCTGTTCACAATAAATCTGGCATTTTAGGTATTCACAGATTTTTGTTAATTATCTTTAAAGAGATCTGACCTCAATCACCACGATTATTTCTCAATTTTGCCTGGCTATGCTCAACGATTTACCACGACATAAAGGACAACGGAATAAGCTTGTAAAGTTGCTTATCACAAAAGGAATTCGACAAACTGAGGTTTTAAAAGCCATTGGAAAAATTCCACGTCACCTTTTTATGGATTCTTCTTTTGAAGATTTTGCCTATCAGGATAAAGCTTTTCCTATTGCGGCCGGGCAAACGATATCCCAACCATATACGGTTGCTTTTCAAAGTGAACTTTTGCAGGTTAAGCCGGGTATGAAAGTTTTAGAAATTGGCACGGGTAGCGGTTATCAAGCTTCGGTACTGCACGAAATGGGATGCAAAGTTTACTCCATTGAAAGGCAAAAAGAGCTTTTTGATATTACCCGTCAGACTATGCGTAAGCTTGGGTATTACTTTGAAATGAAATTTGGCGATGGCTTTGCAGGGCTGCCTTCTTTTGCTCCTTTTGAGCGAATAATTGTAACCTGTGGAGCCCCTAAGATTCCTGAAGCACTATTGCTACAAATGACTGTTGGTGCTAGAATGGTTATCCCGGTGGGAGAGGGTAGTCAAGTAATGAAACTTGTAACTCGCCAAGCTGATGGAAGTTTTCAGGTTGAAGACTATGGCGACTTTAGGTTTGTGCCTATGCTGGGCAACAAAAATGTTTAGAAGTCCTCCTTTATAGGGCTTATCAAAGCAAAGCGATTTCCAAGCCAAGCCAGATCATAAGTAAATGAAACTAGAGTTTGTGTTTTACCATTGGTGTATAGGTAGCTTGTTTTTACAGAATATGTGTCTACACTGCGCGTCATTAATTCATAAATGGTTTCTTGATATTCAAAGGTAGCGCCCTCGGCACGTTCTCTCTCATAGGTTTCTCTTAGCCCCTTAAGCCCATTTTCCATCACGGTGTGCTGGTCCGTAAGTTCTACATTTAGCTTTTGCTTTATTATGCTTTTTTGATTGTCTGAAATAGGTTGTCTATCGATTACTTCAAAATATTCATTTCTGCGGATAAAAGGTATTGATATAGCCGGTACGCTATCAGTGACCATGCTTAAAATTTTACGACCTGCTGCATCAAAATCTTCTTGAGACTGAGCCTGAGCTGCAGATAAGGTAGTTAGAGCAATTATCAGGAGTATATATTTCATAAGTCGTTTCTGGGTTAGTATCTCTTTTATTTGGTGCGCCAATATAATTCGTTTTGCACCAATTTAGTATTTGTATTTAGGCCAAAGTTTTTGCAACCATTGCCTTATTCCACTTTCTTTCGGGTTGTTTCCTGGCTGATATAATGCGTTTGAAGAAACTTCTTTTGGCATGTATTCCTGATCAGCAAAGTTACCCTCATGGGCATGTGAATATTTATATTCGGCACCATAGCCCAATTCTTTCATTAATTTGGTTGGTGCATTTCGTATATGAAGAGGAACGGGTAAATCGCCAGTTTCTTTTACAAGAGCCTGTGCTTTTCCTATAGCTTCATAGCTGGCGTTACTTTTTGGTGATGTGGCTAAATAAACCACACATTGGGCCAGGATAATTCTGCTCTCGGGAAACCCTATTTTCTTTACTGCATCAAAAGTAGAATTTGCCAGTAGTAGCGCATTAGGGTTTGCCATTCCTATATCTTCACTGGCCGAAATCAAAAGCCTACGGGCAATAAAGTTTGGATCTTCACCACCTTCAATCATTCGGGCAAGCCAATATATGGCTGCATTGGGGTCGCTTCCGCGAATAGACTTTATAAAAGCTGAAATAATGTCGTAATGCTGTTCACCATTTTTATCATACATCGATGGACGGCTCCGTAATAGCTGCTCTACGGTTTCATTGGTTACAGGCTCACCTTCAGCTATATTTCCTGCCACAAGCTCAAGGGTGTTCAGCAGCTTTCGGGCATCACCACCGCTGTAACGTAAAAGAGCCTGACGTTCTTTCAACACAATTTTTTTTGATCTTAACCATTGATCTTGCTCAATCGCTCTATCTATAAGGCTATTCAGCGCATCTTTATCCATAGACTTGAGCACATACACCTGACAGCGTGACAATAACGCACTGATTACCTCGAAGCTTGGGTTTTCAGTTGTAGCTCCTATCAAATTTATAGTGCCTTTTTCTACAGCACCAAGTAAGCTGTCCTGTTGTGATTTACTGAATCTGTGAATCTCATCAATAAACAGGATTGGAGTCTTTCCCTGCCCAAATATGCCTTGATTTTCAGCTTTTTGAATAACTTCCCTTACATCCTTTACACCTGAGCTTATGGCACTCAAAGTGAAAAACGGGCGTTCCGTCTCTTTGGCAATCAGTCCGGCTAAAGTAGTTTTTCCAACTCCGGGTGGTCCCCAAAAAATCATGGACGGAACTATTTTCTGACTTAGGAGTTTTTTTAGGGAACCATTTTTGCCAAGAAGTTCTTCCTGGCCTATATAATCGTCAAAACTTTTTGGCCGAAGGCGCTCGGCTAAGGGTGCTGACATATTTGGAATTTTGATTTTGAAAACGGTAAAAATACTATATTTAAAAGCGTGCAACATTTGAACAAAACTCATACCGCTCATGAAGTCGTGAATGACGAATCAAGCGTTCCTGGAAACTCCTATATGCTTTGGCCATTTTATTTTGTGCTTTTGTTGTGGGTAGTGTTCTGGGCAGATTCACGTTTTATGCTCGATCTGTATTACCTGGGTGTTTTGCCGGGCTCAATAAAAGGTTTTTTCGGAATATTTACTTCGCCTCTTGTTCATGGGAGTCTTATGCATTTGGTAAACAATACCTTTCCCATACTTGTGCTTGGCGGTGGTCTCTTCTATTTTTATCCTCGAATCGCCTGGAAAGTAATCATAGTAAGTTGGCTGGCTTCAGGGCTAATGACTTGGCTTATTGGTAGAGAAAGCTACCATATCGGGGCCTCTGGTTTGATTTATGCCTTGGCGGGATTTATATTCTTATGTGGCATTTTACGTAAACAAGCCAACTTGTTAGCATTATCATTATTAGTAGTTTTTTTTTACGGAAGTTTGGTTTGGGGCGTTTTACCCGTGGAAGACACCATATCCTGGGAAGCTCATTTGGGAGGTGCGCTTAGCGGGTTTGCCTTAGCCATATTTTATAGAAAATCACCACCAAGCAGCAAAAAATATAGTTGGGAAATAGAAGAAGATGAGGCCAAAGAGCCTGATGATGACAACGATATTCCTGAGGAAATTTGGAATCGCGAGGCATGGGAAGATTATTCAGGGAGTAATCACGGGATACGATATATTTACAAAACCAAGGAAACAGACGATATAAACTCACACAGCTAAATGAAACTACTTTGGAGCTTAATACTTGCGTTAGGTGTATTGGGAGCTAGCGCCCAAAAGTATTTATATATAAAAAAGGGAAATGAATTTCCAAAGGAGCGTATAGCTTTATATGACAGGGTACAGTTTAAAACTTCCGAGAGTACAAATTTTATAAAAGGAATATTGAATGATGTTTCACCCACCACAATTACAGTAAACGGAAGAATTTACGAACTTAGTGATGTGGTATCTTTTAGAACGCGAAATGAAATCATGACCGTTACCGGAACCGCTTTGGCTGGAGGTGCATTACTCTTTACCACTTTAGGACTTTTAAACAGGGCTACAAGTAGTTATGAAGGTGGTTTGACAAGCGCGCAGTGGATTACAGCAGCTTCCTTTTTTGGAGGAGGACTGATATTACGATGGGCAGGTAAGCGCACATTTAAAACCGAAAAAGGTTGGCGATGGGAAGTAATTGATTTAAATCAAACTTTGGGAATTGAATAAGAAGGCATGCATACTTGGGGCTACGGGCCTTGTGGGAAGCGAATTGCTTCAGATACTTTTGAATGATGAAAGTTATGATGAAGTATTGGTGTATACCCGCAAGTCATTGGATATTTCTCATCCCAGGCTTTCTGTAAAAGTTGGAAACCTTACCAATGAAGCTTTCTTCAAAGAACCAATTCCTGTAGATCATATTTTTTGCTGCATTGGCACTACCCAAAGTAAAACCCCCGATGTAAGTGATTACAAGCAAATAGATTTTGGAATTCCTGTTCATTCAGCACAAGCTGGGTTGGCTGGTGGTATGAAGAAGTATTTGGTGGTAAGCTCTTTAGGGGCAAACGCAGATAGCAAAATGTTTTATCCGCGGGTGAAAGGCCAAATGGAAGATGCTTTACGCAAAATGGGTATTCCTCACCTTCATATTTTCCGTCCATCAATGCTGTTGGGTAATAGAGAAGAATTCCGATTTGGCGAAGCCTTCGGTAAAGTGGTTATGAAAGCCTTTGGCTTTTTGATTCCATCCAAATACAAAGGTATTGAGGCCAGCGAAGTTGCCAAGGCTATGCACAAAGTAGCCAATTTGGATATTGCCAATGAGGTTTATGAATCTAAGGAAATAAAGAAAATTGTTTCCTGAATATACTTCCCCGATTTTTTAAAACTCCAGTTTCATCCAAACATTAATACTATTTAAGATGCACTTAAAAACGGTAATGAACCTTTCTAAAGTTTGTGCTGCCGCTCTAATGCTATCTAATTGTAGCATTGCTAATAGCAACGATCAAGTTGATTTGTATCGGGCAGACACGGTTTCAGTACTGGAAAGTGAAGATGCATTGTTAGAAGTTGGCCTGATAAACATTGGAACCGGAGAAAAACATGGGTTATGGTACTGTTATGATGGTAGTAACTTGGTTCGCATAGAAAGTTTTCATGAAGGTGTAGAA
>JAUHWX010000083.1 GCA_030427285.1 Bacteroidia bacterium | reverse complement strand
TAAACCACTCACATCGATATATGGAGAAACGAACTCAGCCACACTCGGGCTGGTACTTGATGACTCTACATAAATAAAGTTTCCGGTTCCTGAGGTATGGTCAACATCTGGTCCGGTGTTTCCGGAAGAAGTTGTAGCATTAAATACAGACCACTTATAGCCAGTATTTGAATTTCTGCTCCAGCAATTATCAATGGTATCTCCAAAACCACCAGAACTCCCGATTTTCCATGATGCCCCATCAAAACTTTCTACAAAAGGTGCTGTAAGGGGTAAGCAAGGTAAGTACTTAGTGACGAACCACCTGAGCAGCTTGCCTGTACATGAAAGTCATACATTGTACTTCCCGTTAAGCCTGTAAGCACTACAAATGTATCGGTAGTTGCTATTGGTGTTCCTGTACCAGCTGCTGTTGGCGATACACCATAATTATAGTTAAAGGAGCTAGCGCTAGATTTCCAACTTACAATTACTGAGTCTACACCATATAGGGTTGAACTTAGCAGAGTTGGATCCGGACATGCTGGCGGGATACGCACCTGAAAGTTATCAATATGAAAATCATAGTCAGTATTTGACAGTGTTGATTCAGCGTATACACCAATCTTTACAATACCAGTATATCCCGCTAAGCTTGCTGAAAAGTGCAATCCAGCACCATTAGGAATATTATCTGATGCGGTAAGCGCAAGAACCATATTACTTCTACTCCAGGTGGCACCATTGTCAGTAGAAACTACCACAACCACGCTATCATCGGGTCCCATAGCATCCGGTCCTGTTCCATTCCAGTCGGTTACAGAAGCGTCAAACTCTACTTGATAAGTAGTGGTACCATCGCCCAAATCAATGCTTGGCCCAAAGAACCACTCTCTGCGAGAAGTACCATATATATTTAATGAAGTAGCACCGGTAGTTCCTACATTGGAGAAACCGTCTTGTTTCCAGGCAGATGAGGTGGTAGACGTAAACACCGTTGGATTACCAATAAAACCGGCTCCTTCTGTATAATCTGCTCCCGGGTAACCATCGGCAAAAGTTTCCATATATGGTGGAACATAAACCGTGTTGGTTGTGAATGGTCCTGCATAGCTACTGGTATCACCACCTCCACAATCTTCCTTAATGAAGAATGAATATGAAGTTCCTCCGGTAAGTCCGTGGGCAATAAAGCTAGTGGAAGTTGACGTGTCCAAACTCACACCTGGAGTGGCCTGGTCAAATCCTGTAGGACCCCAGTACACGTACCAAGGACCGCTTCCGGTACCTGTCCAATTAATTGTAATACTATCAGAAGTTACATTTGAAAAAGAACTAAAAACAGGCAATAGGCAAGATGGAACAGTTGTAAATGAATTTGCACCTACCCATTGGCTTACACCATTGGCTCCACAGTCCGTTTGAATGTAAAAATCATAAGTCTTATCATCCGTTAATCCATGAAGTATAAAAGGACTTGCTGTTACTGTATCATAAAATGATCCAGCTGCCCCTTGAGTAAAACCAGCGGAACCATAGTTAATATAAAATGGGCCACTACCCAATGCTGTGAAGTTCACAGTTGCTGAATCCGTCTTAACATCCGTTACCGAATTAAATATAGGTGATGAACATAAAGGTGGAGTAAACGTGAATACTTGATCAGTAACCACCGTATCTATCCCATTGTCTTCGGTAGAGTTTGAAACCGTTGGAGTTCCTGATCCAATTCCTGAAACAGAAAGGAATGTGGTAGCTCCACTTAAACCTATAGAGGCTGATGGAGAACTTATCGCACTTGCATTTTGCCAGCGATAGGCAAACTGAACTTCATTGGTAGTTTCGTACAGTTTTACCTGAAAGGAAACTACGGAATCATTAGCATTCCAGTTCCACTCCCAGTTGAGCCATTCAAAGGTGAACACCCGGTTAGGCGCTGTACCCGTGACTACGTAAGAGGCTTTGGAATTTGATGTGGTGGCACTCCCCTGATGATCATCCCAAAGAGGGGCTACCAAAGGTCTTCTGCTGGCGGTTCCATTATCCAAATCGTTAGTGGTACCCGAGCCGGCTGAGGAGTTGAACGAAAGAAAACCATCCGAACCTACTTTTACACTAGTATAGGATGCGCCATCAAATTCGAAAGTAAAACCAATAGGAATAGCTGCACTAATACTAATGTCTGCTTCCACAGAATTTACATCCGTACCTCCCACTATGGGGGTAAATGTGGAGCTACTGACCGCAAAGGTATAGTCTCCTGCCTGACCAAACACAGGTCCGCTACTAACCAATGCAACCAGCACTGCCGTAGCTTTGAGTATCTTTTTAAACATATAATTAATTAGAAATTGGGTTATTAAGCCTCGAAGTAAGAAAAAATTTACAACACAAAAAAGTCGATATTATTTACTGAGCATCTGAACTGTCTTCATTTCCTCCTTTAAATAAATTATCATTTACCTTGCGGGCTTCAATTCACACAACCTGAGGCATGATAAAAAATATAATATTTGATTTTGGAGCAGTACTCATCCCCATTGACGAAAGCCTTACGTGGTCTGCATTCCAAGAGCTTGGCGCAAAAGATAAGCTTAAAGATCAGCAAAAAGTATTTCAGAAATATGAAAAAGGTGAGATTTCTACCTCGGAGTTTCTCACTTCAATCCAACCCTTTTTCTTTAGAAAAATATACCCTCCTCAATTAGCCTCCGCGTGGAATGCCTTATTAAAACCCCTTCCTGGTGAGCGTGTAAATTTTCTTAAAAGACTTAAAAAGAACCACAAGTTATTCCTGCTTAGTAATACAAACGAATTACATATTAACCATATTAAAGCAGAAGCTGGTTTGTTTGACTATAAACAATTCATCAGCCAATTTGACCATGTGTATTATAGCCATGAGGTAGGAATGCGTAAACCAGACGCAGAAATATTTGAAAAGGTATTGAAAGACAATGACCTTGTGGCCGAAGAAACGTTTTACATTGATGACGGAAAGAAGCACATCAAAACGGCTAAATCTCTCGGTATTAAAACCTGGCACTTTAAGCCCGAGGAAGATGATATTAACGATCTTGGCAAAGTTCTATCAAAACTCCATTCGTAGTTTTTGGGTGTAAAAAAGCCACTAGCTTATTATCCGCACCCTGCTTTGGCTCTTCATTGAGCACGGTAAAACCTTCTGCTTTTAAGCGATTTATTTCCGCTTTTATATCAGATACAGCAAAGGCGATGTGATGTATTCCTTCGCCCTTTTTTTCTATAAACTTGGCTATGGGGCTATCAGGATTGGTAGCCTCTAGCAATTCTATTTTGTTAGGTCCTGTTTTAAAAAATGAGGTTTTCACCCCTTCGCTCGCCACTTCTTCCATTTTGTAATGTGGCTCACCAAACAGGCTTGCAAACAATTTATTCGAAGCTTCGATGTCTTTTACGGCTATACCTATGTGTTCTATTTTTTCCATTGCAGGGATGTTATAAGTTAAATGTTATAGGTTATGGGTTAATATTGTTAAGGCTAAGGTTTAAAGCAATTGCAAAGGCTTCTGTAATCTGTGGAACTTTCAAATCAAAAATGCCCTCGGGCTAGTCAAACTTTTGCATCTCCACCAACCTACTATAGATTCCATTTTTATCCAATAATTCTTGATGTGTGCCACGCTCCGCAATCTGGCCTTCATTCATCACCACTATTTCATCAGCGTGTTGGATGGTGCTCAATCGGTGGGCAATCACCAAAGAAGTTCTGTTTTGCATGAGTTTAAACAAAGCCTCTTGAACTAGCTTTTCAGATTCGGTATCGAGAGCAGAAGTAGCCTCATCCAAAATAAGGATGGGCGGATTTTTCAAAACTGCCCGTGCGATACTGATTCTTTGCTTTTGGCCACCACTCAGTTTACCACCCGCGTCACCAATATTGGTATCATAGCCGTGTTCCAATCCCATTATAAAATCATGCGCATTGGCAATTTTGGCTGCCTGCTGCACTTCTTCCAAAGTAGCCTCTGGTTTGCCCAAAGTAATGTTGTAAAAAACCGACTCATTAAATAATAATGACTCTTGGGTAACAATTCCTAAAAGCCCTCTAAGGTCATGTAGTTTTACATCGCGCACATCTTTTCCATCAATCAAAAGCTGACCACCGGTAACGTCATAAAAACGGGGCACCAAATTGGTAAGGGTAGTTTTTCCGCTTCCTGACTGACCCACCAGAGCCACCATTTTTCCTTTTTCTACCGTAAGACTCACTTCCTTCACCACGTTCTTTTCATCATAAGCAAAAGACACCTTTTCAAATCTCAACTCTTTATCAAAGCTTGAAATAGATCGAGCACCGGGCTTGCTGATTATTGGATTTTTAGCATCCAGTATTTCCAAAATTCTTTCGGAAGCTGCGTTACCTCGTTGCACATTATACGATGCTTTGGACAATGACTTGGCGGGAGGGATAATTTGATAAAAGAAAACAATGTAGGCGATAAATGCTTCTGGCGTAAAGCCATCATTGGCCAACACCAAACCGCCACCATACCAGATTACCACGGCCATTACACTCACCCCCAAAAACTCGCTGATGGGCGATGACAGGGCCGTTTTGCGCATTACCCGGTTCATTGTTTTAAAATAATTGTCTACACTGCGCTGAAATAAATTTCGCTTTAGTGGCTCAGCATTAAATGCCTTTATCACTTTCAACCCCGTAATGCTTTCTTCGGTTTGAGACATAATTTCACCCACTCGGATTTGGGCCGATTGGGAAGATCTCTTTAAACTCTTGCCAATACTGGTAACCACCACAGAAACTATGGGCAAAAGGATAAAAACAAATACGGTGAGTGCAGGGCTCATCCACAGCAAAACGATGAGCGAACCAACTATCATTACCGGTTCTCTAAAGATCATCTCCAGGGCCATGAGGATGGACCATTCCACCTCCTTCATGTCGGTGGTCATTCGTGAAATTATGTCGCCTTTTCGCTGTTCGCTAAAAAAACCAATCGGTAGGGCCAGGATTTTAGCGTGAAGCTCTTTTCGCAAATCACGGGTTATCCCATTACGCAAGGGTGCGATAAAGTACAAGGCCAGGTAGCCAAATAAGTTTTTTAGAAAAAAGGCTATGATTACAATAACGCACACATACATCAAGGCGGCACTTTGGCCAGTATCTTGTATCCTGATGGCCACTTCGTACTCCAAGAATGCCTTGCCGTATTCCACTACACTCCCGGTGTAAACCGGCTCCACCAGTACTTTTTTGGCATTGTCAAAAATAATACCCAGCACAGGGATAATAAGCGCAATGGAAACCAGGGAAAAGATAATTCCCAAAAGATTGAAAAGGATATTGAGGAAGGCGTTTACGCGATAAGGGCGCGCATATCTAATTATTCTCCAGAATGATTTCATTGCCGCAAAGGTATAATTTGCATTGGCATAAAATTCAAAATGAAAACCTGTGGTTGATTTACCAATATCGCATACTAAAAGTCCCTCTGAAATTTTCAACTTCTTATCAGGAATCAGATTTAAGTTCTTGGAATTTGCGGAGTCGTTATTATGGAATGGCAAATCTATTATTACCTACACTCCTAAACTTTTTAGCAAGGGAATTGCTTATAAAATAAGGGTTTGTTTTTAAAATCGTTTGATTTGCATTTTAAGACCCGACACCGAAATATGATGAGACTTGTAGCCTTTACCCTTTGAGCAATTCCAAAAAAATCCTATTAAAAATCGGCAAGTGGCTAGGCATCATCCTTTTGGTGCTGCTAGGTATTTTTGTGGCTATAGTATTGCTGATACGTACCGAGTGGGGCCAGAACAAAATTGTGGGCTATGCTACCAACTTTGTCTCTGAAAAGACCAACACCCGCGTAGATATAGAACGCATCTTTATCACCTTTTCAGGAAATATACAGATTGAGGGCGTTTATCTGGAAGACCAAAAGCAGGACACACTTGTATATTTCCGCAGCCTGGAAGCTGGAGTCGGTTTTAAATCACTGCTCAACAACCATATAGCCATAAGCCGCATAGATTTGGACGGTTTAAGAGCGAACATAAGACGCAGCCAAGACAGCACTTTTAATTTTGATTTCATTATCGATGCTTTCGCTTCCGCAGATACAGCTGCTGCTAAAGAACCTGCGGACACAGCAAGCAGCCCACCGCCCACTATTTCTATAGGACCGGTTAATCTCACAAACATTAACCTCACGTATATGGATTCCCTTTCGGGAATGGATGCCGACCTACACTTGGGCAATCTTGAATTGAGTACTGATGACCTCAACCTGGAAAAAATGCGCTTTGAACTGGATGATATTCTTTTAGAGAATACGCAGGTAAAGGTGGTTCAATTCCTTTCCCCTCCGCCAACTCCGAAAGATACTTCCTCCTCGCCCCTGCCCTATATCAGTTTTAATGAAATTGCTTTGCGCAATATTGAAGTCAGGTACAAATCAGAGCCTGACAGCCTCGATGCACGCGCACGCATAGGAGATTTCAGCATTGGCGAATCAGAGTTGAATTTAGCCCTACAAGACATTTCCATTGAAAGCATTCAACTTTTGGAAAGCGACATTCGCGTGAAGCTTCCCGAGCCAAAAGAAGCTGACACAACCCAGGGAATTGCAGAAACTGACACCGCCAAACCCTTTGAATGGCCGAATTGGAAAGTGAGCCTGGAACAGCTGACTCTGGACAAAAACAACATTATTCTAAACCAAGGTAGTGGCACCGCACAGCCGGGAGTGTTTGATGCCTCGCACATAAGCCTGAGAAATCTGACCATTGATTTACAGGATGTGCTGCTCAAAGACCGCGAGGCCAGCCTTAATCTGGAAAATCTTGCCTTTAATGAGCGGAGTGGTTTTGTGCTAAACAAGCTAGCGTTTGAAACCAAGCTCCAGGATGACAAACTGGACGTGAAGAATTTTCAGCTACTGACCGCCAACAGCGAACTGAATATGCAATTGAGTTTGGGCTACCCAAGTATTGACAGCCTGATAGCCAACCCAAAAAATAATACCCGTTTTGGACTCGGGTTTGGCAAAACCAGTCTCTCCGTAAAGGATGCCTACTATTTTGCAGATTCGCTGCGTTATGATACGCTCATCCAAAGCATTGAAGAATACCCCATGAAGCTTGGAGGCAGGGTTTCCGGCTCTTATACAGATATTGCCATTAGCAACTTTAAAGCAAACTGGCTTACTTCTACAGCCCTTTCAGTAAATGGAACTGTAAAAGATTTGCCTGATACCAATAATCTGAAAGTAGATTTTAATGAGTTGAATGTAAGCACCAATGCTGATGACCTTGGTTTGCTATTGGGCCGAAAAAATCCGGAAGAAAGCCTGCCGAGCTACGTTGTTCTAAAAACCAAAGTGAATGGAAATGCCGCTGATATAAACGCCTTCCTTACCGTAAATACCCCTGATGGTTTTGTGAAGTTTGACGGAAATGTGCAGAATATATTAAAAACCCCAGCCTATGAAGGACTATTGGAGGTGGACACGCTGAACATTGGCAAGTTTGCGCAAAACCAAGAGTTAGAACCTATTTCGCTTACGCTTGATTTTAACGGAAGTGGAAAAGAATTGGAGACTTTGGCACTCGATGCAAAACTTGATTTTCAGCAATTGCTTTTCAGGGATTACGATTACAATGGCCTCGCACTTAAAGCGGATATAAAAAACAAAAAAACCGATCTGGCCCTCAACTTCTCTGATAAAAACCTTGATTTTGACCTGAAGCTAAATGCCATACTGGACACGGTAAAAACCGTTGCAGATCTAACCCTGGACTTGCGTGGAGCCGACCTTAAAGACCTTAACCTGCAGCCCAACCCCATGAAGGTGGCTGCTTTGCTAAATGCCTCCTTTGAAGGCAATGCCGATAAGTTTAGCAGCCAGCTTACTATTGAAAGAGGTATTGTGGTGCAACAAGACAAATCGTATCGTTTAGATTCAGTTTTTGCCAGCCTGAGCAATAGCAAAGAAGCAACGGATTTACGCCTCAGCAGCGAAGTGATTAGCGGAAAGCTGAGGGGAAACACCTCTATTCAAAACCTGATTAGCAGCTTGCAATCGTATCAAAAACAAATGATGGGTAGCGACTCCACCCAAATGGATAGTATCTACCAAAAGCTGGATATGACGGCTGACTTCTATGTAGTAAACTCTCCCATAATAAGTGAAGTATTTGTGCCGGAGTTGCAGCGCCTGGATACGGTGCATATAAATATGGCTTTTAAACCATCCGAAGAAATACTGAAAGTAAATCTTAAAGCACCAGGCATCCTTTATGGTGAATCAGAAGTGAGCAACCTGTTTTTAGATTTGGATGCCACGCGTACTTCAACTGATGCACAATTTGGTTTTGAACAGATTACCAGCGGCCCCATAGATATTTATGCTACCAGACTAAATCTAAACCTTGATGACGGTAAGGGTACTGCCTCACTCAGTATAAAAGACGCGCAGCAGCAGGATGTATTTTACACCGCTTTAGATATTTCCAAGGCCGGGCAAAGCACCCTTCTTAAGTTAGGTGTCGAAAAACTTATACTCAACTCCAAACCATGGACTATTCCCGAATCTAACGAGATTAGGATTGACCCCGACCTGACCCGCTTTACAGATTTTACCTTAACACGCAACGGCCAGCAGCTATCCATTGAAAGCCTGAATGAGGGTGAAAAAGAAAAAATGAAACTGGCCTTTTCTGACTTCAACCTTGCGGCTTTGTTCTCCATACTAAATGCCGGAAATAGCCCAGTGAGCGGAACCCTTGGTGGAAATGTGGTACTGAATGACCTTACCGGAACCCCCGCCTTTGTGGCTGATGTTACCCTAAATAATTTGGGAGCTATGGGCAACCCCATTGGCACTGTAAATCTAAAGGCCAATAATAGCACTGCAAACCAGTATGTAGTCGATTTATCACTAAAAGGAAAAGATGCCGACCTCGATTTGGAAGGGAAGTATTCAATCTCTGGCGAAAGCCAAAATTTGGATTTGGCATTGAACATCAACAAAATTAACCTGAGCTTGGTAGAAGCATTTGTTCCCGACCAATTGAGCAACACTTCAGGCTACCTTACCGGAAATTTTAAAGTAAGTGGTTCCACCTCTGAACCAAAATATAAAGGCAATCTCTCATTCAAGGGCGTAAGCTTCAAATCCGTGTTTCTGGGAAGTACATTTACTCTAGGTGATGAAAAAATAGAACTTGACAATAAGGGTGTTTATCTCAATACATTCACTTTGAAAGATGAGGCTAGCAACACCTTGGTGCTAAATGGAGATATAGGAACCGAGGATATGATGAACCCTACTTTTAACCTCAGCCTAAAAGCCAACAAATTTCAGGCGCTAAACTCTACCAGAGAAGATAATGACCTGGTATATGGAAAGGTGATTGTGAGTTTGGATATTGATGTGAAGGGCGATATGAA
Source organism: Bacteroidia bacterium (assembly GCA_030427285.1). Lineage (GTDB taxonomy): Bacteria > Bacteroidota > Bacteroidia > Flavobacteriales > Schleiferiaceae > Owenweeksia. The sequence goes on along the minus strand of JAUHWX010000083.1, from coordinate 3,332 downwards.
CCTCCCAAAGGTAAATGCCAAAGTAGGCCTGGAAAAAGGAACCGAGCTAAGCTACATAGTGCCAGCCAGCCAGGCACAAATACAAGAGCGGCAGGGCATTGTGCGCTTTGCCAACATGAAGGATTCTACAGATATAATTTCCTCGGATGAAGTTTCTTCCCAAACCATCACCGGCCTGGATGTAAGGGCTTATTTAAAAATAGATCCCAAAACTACTTTCAATGTAATACTGGATGAACAATCGGGTGATAAACTTACCATCACAGGAGAGGCAAATCTGAACTATAACCTAAGCCCCAATGGCAACATGGATTTAAGCGGAAGCTATGAACTAAGCGATGGAAGCTACAATCTCAACCTCTATGAATTGGTGAAAAAGAAATTTGAGATTACACCCGGAAGCCGCATTGTGTGGAATGGTGACCCAATGAATGCCGAGCTAAACTTGACGGCCGTTTACAATGTTAAAACTTCGGCTGCTGAACTCATGATGTACCAAGCTTCAGCGCAGCGTGAATCCATATCTAAGTACAATCAAAAGTTGCCTTTTGAAGTACTGCTCAATATTGATGGCACCATTAGCCAGCCAGAAATTTCCTTTGGCTTGGATATGCCTGATGATAGCAAAGATGCTATTGGCGGAAGCGTTTACCGAAGAGTGCAGCAGCTGGAGGAGGACGAGTCTGAACTCAATAAGCAGGTTTTTGCACTCATTGTATTCAACCGCTTTTTGCCAAGCGATGCTACCGATGGTACTGGTGGTGGCACCGAGCAACTGGCCCGTTCCAGCGTAAGCAAGCTGCTATCTGGTCAACTCAACAAACTTTCTGAAAAGTACATTGAAGGCTTTGAGCTAAACTTTGATTTGGACAGTTATCAGGATTATCAATCCGGTAATCCAGAGCAACGAACTGACCTCAACGTAAGTCTTCAAAAATCGCTGTTTGAAGATAGAGTAGTGGTACAAGTGGGCAGCACGGTAGGTCTTGAAGGTGAACAGCGAAGCAACGAAGTTATTGGAAACGTGAGTTTGGAGTATCTCCTCACCGAGGAAGGCCGGTACCGATTAAAGGCATTCAGCAAAAATCAATATCAAGATTTTCTTGAAGGCCAGGTGACGATTACGGGTTTGGCTATTCTTTTTAATAAAGAGTTTGACACTTTAGAAGAATTGCTCGAAAAGCAAGAGAAGAAAAAGAAAGAGGAGAGTAAGGAGTAAGGAGTAAGGAGTAAGGAGTAAGGAAATTAAAATATTGAAGAAAAAGAAAAACATATTAGTTGGGAATAAGATGCATTGGCTGAGTAGCTTGATACTGATCGTATTGCTAGGCTCATGCAATGTGATAAAGTATGTTCCTGAGGATGAAAAACTATACACTGGTGCTGAAGTTGAGCTTGAATCGGATAAAAGTGTGAAGGGAAAAAACCAGCTGAAATATGAGATTGAAGATGTAGTAGAACCATCTCCCAACAAAACCATTTTTGGTATTCGCTATGGTTTGTATTTCCATTTTAAAGCAGAAAAAGAAGATGCGGGAAAAATTATAAAAAGTCTGGATAAACGCTTTGGCGAAGAACCGGTATACCTGAGCGATGTAAACACGAGTAGAACGGAACAAATCATAAATAACCGCTGCGAAAACGCCGGCTTCTTTTATTCAAAAATAAGCTCATCTGTAATAGAGAAAGACAGGACGGCATCTGCTAAATACGTGGTGAAGGTTTCTCAACCTTACCTACTCGAAACTTATGTTTATCAGCGGGATTCTACCGGGATTGATTCATTGATAGAAGCATCCCTCAAGGAAACGGAACTCACCAAAGGCACTCGCTTTGACACTGAAAAATTTAAAGCTGAGCGACAGCGCATAGATGACATGCTCAAAAACAAAGGGTTTTATAAATTCAACTCTGAGTTTTTGATTTTCACTTCTGATACCAATCAATATGATGACAGGAAGTACGACTTGTACTTATCCTTTAAAAAGGTGGCTCCTAAAGAAGCTTTACGGCCTTATAAAATTAATGATGTTAAGGTATTTCCCAATTACACTTTAGAAGCATCTGATACAGCTAGTGCGACCACCACTACCACTGTTGACAATATTGACTTTAGCCAAAATCAATTGATTTTTAAGCCTGAGAGGTTAAGGCCTTTTATCACCTTTGAGCCTGGTTATCTATATAACAAAAGACGCAACGACATTACCACAAGGCGACTTTCTTCTATAGGTACTTTTCAATTAGTAAGCATTAGATATGAGCGCACGGATACCAACAATAGAGATTCCATTGGGGAGCTGGCTGCACGCATACTTTTAACTCCCGCCAAAAGGCAGAGTGTACGATTAGAGACACAGGTAGTAACCAAATCCAACAGTTTTGCCGGGCCGGGGCTTATTGGTAGCTATCAAAATAAAAACCTTTTTAAGGGAGGTGAACGCTTAGACATATCAGGAAACATTAGTTATGAAACACAAATTGCAGGGGGCTCGGCCAAAAATCTCAGCAGCTTTGAGTTCAAACTGCTCAATAGTATTTCCTTTCCGCGGTTAATAGCACCCTTTAAAATAAATACACAAAAGGGCTACTTAATTCCCAATACCAAAGTTTCGCTGAACTACACCTTACTGCAACGAGCCAATTATTATAACCTCAGCTCTATATTGTTTTCCTATGGCTATAATTATAAATCGAACCGGTTTACGTATTGGGAGTTCAACCCCATATCGATTAACTACAGCCTCACTAATAATAAATCCGAAGAGTTCAACGAAATACTGAATGGCAACCCCTTCTTAGCACGCAGTTTTGAAAACCAATTTATAATAGGTGGAACAGGTGCTATAGAATATAGCGAACTGGGTGAAAAAGATAAAAGGAACCGTTTCTACATTAGGATAGGCTTTGATATTGCCGGCAACCTTTTGGGGCTGGTTCAGGATTTAGGCGAAGCCGATAATCAACTACTGGGATTGAATTACGCCCGATACCTAAGAGCTGATGTTGATTTTAGACATTACATCAAGCTGTGGCGTGAAAGCCAGTTGGTGAGCAGAATCTTTGCCGGGGCTGGTTTTCCTTATGGAGATTCAAAATCCCTCCCCTTTATCAAACAATATTTCTCTGGTGGGCCAAGCAGTGTACGGGCGTTTAGAGTACGCTCCGTTGGCCCGGGAAGTTACAACCCGCCCGAAGCCAGCAGCTCTATCTCCTTTTTTGACCAATCAGGAGACATTAAGCTGGAGGCAAATATGGAGCTTAGGCATCCCTTGGTAAGTTTGTTAAAAGGAGCTGTGTTTGTGGATGCCGGGAATGTGTGGTTATGGAAC
>JAUHWX010000082.1 GCA_030427285.1 Bacteroidia bacterium | reverse complement strand
TGGTCTTACAGACAAAATCTCCCAATATTTTACCCCAGCCATTATTCTTATTGCTATCGGTTCGGCAGTGGCTTGGTCATTTGTAGATGCCTCAAAAGCCATAACCGTATTTACGGCTGTGCTCATCGTAGCCTGCCCTTGTGCATTGGCTTTGGCCGAGCCTTTTGCTTCTGGCAGCATGATGCGTGCCTTTGGTAAGCATGGCTTTTTTCTTAAAAATTCGGATGTTATCAATCGTCTGCAAAAGATCACACACATCGTTTTTGATAAAACCGGAACACTTACCCATCAAGATCAAATTCAGGTAAACTGGCATGGTGATAACTTGAGCTTTGAAGAAAAGCTGGCCATTGCCTCTATAGCCAAAAATGCTCAGCATCCATTAGCTAAGCCACTTTTAGCTTTCCTTGATATTACCAGGGCAAGCGCCACGCATGCCACCCAATTTACCGAAGCCACTGGCGAAGGGGTTTCTGCAATTATTCAAAATGAAAATTACCGATTGGGTAAAGCTTCTTTTCTAAAGCTGGAAGAACGGGCCGAAACCACCTCGGTGTATGTGGAGAAAAACGAAAAGGTATTGGGCTACTTTTCTTTTTATCAAAAAGCACGTGAGGAAGCTGGCGAATTGGCAGCTACATTAAAAGAGAAGTACAGCATCTCACTCCTTAGCGGGGATAATGAAGCGGAGAAAAAACGGTTTGAAAAAATATTTGGTGGCAACGCTGAGCTGTATTTTAACCAGTCGCCCCACCAAAAACTGGAGCACCTGGAGCAATTGCAAAAACAAAAAGCCAAAGTGCTCATGATAGGTGATGGACTGAATGATGCCGGAGCCTTGCAGCAAAGTGATGTTGGCATTAGTCTTTGCGAAAAAAATGTGAACTTCTTCCCGGCCAGTGATGCCCTTTTAATGGCGGATTCATTTCCCCATTTTGATAAATTTTTAGCGCTAAGCCAGCAAAACAAAAAAGTGACTTACCAGGCCTTTATCCTATCTCTATCTTATAATGTAATAGGCCTGAGCTTTGCCATTGCTGGCCTACTTAGCCCGCTTGTGTGCGCTATACTTATGCCTGTGAGCTCAGTAACGGTGGTAGTTTTTACTACAGTGGCAAATCAAGTTAAAGTGAGGAAGGCATTGCGGTGAATTTCAGAGGTTCCCTTAGTTAGTGGGGAGTTGCCGGGTGATTTTTAAGTCTCATGCATCGCTCCTCTGTCATTGGCTTAGAGATAAAGTCATGCACCATATCATAAGTTTTAGACTTTTGTACATCCTCCTTAGCCATTGATGAAGTAAGCATAAACACCACAAGTTTATCTTTATAATCAGCTTGGGAAACTATATCCAAAAATTCCCATCCATCCATCTCCGGCATATTGATATCCAGTAAAATAATGAATTTATCGTAGCTGGAATGATGATTATTTAAGTAATCTAAAGCCATCCTGGCGTCCGTAAAAATTTCAGGATTATTGGTAAACCCGCACTGAGACAGGACGATTTTATTCACGTAATTTATGACCTTATCATCATCAATAAGCAAAAATGAGGTCTTCATGATTTAACGTTGATTACATCCGAAGAGTTTTTAATCATTTCTTGAATTATAGTATCCAATTCCTCTGCAGACTGATTTATACTCTTTAGTAAAAATTCTTTTTCTTCCTTCTTGGGTTTATAGTTTTGAAGCACATCTATAACACTCATGATTCTGGTAAGGGGTGCTCTTACTATATGTGATTGCGTCCAGGCAATATCCCTTAGTTTCTCGTTTTGTATCTCAAGTGTTTTAAGGTAATCAATTCTCTCTACCTCAAGTTCATGTTCGCGGGTTATTTCTCTACCTACCATGAATAATAAATGCTGATCTGCCTCAGCAAAACCCGTCCACGAGAATCTCTTTACCTCTCCTGATTTTGAGATTATACGGTTTTCAGCCTGAATGAGGCGATTGTTTGATATATCCGAAATACTGGCGACAGTTGGTGATATATCATCAGGGTGAATAAAGTTCAACAGCGGTTTATTAATAAAGTCTTCCATCGGATATCCCAAGATTTTAACAAAAGACTTGTTTACTTTTTTCAAATTACCATCAGTCCCGGCTATGCACATTAAATCAGGGCTCAGATTAAAAAAGGTGCTTAGTTCTTCCTCTCCTATTTTTTGTTTCAGCTCCAAGCCTAGCTTACTGCTCAAATTGGTAAGCACAGTTTTGGTATACGGTATAGCAGGGTTTTGAGCGGTGTAGTAAAACACTAAAACCCCAATAAGCTCAGTTTTGTACCAGATAGGAATACCCATAGCCGAAACAATTGTGCCCGACTTACCCGTGTAAGGAGCCGAAAAACCATCTTCCAATATATTACAATCTAATGGCTTGGATTCGGCCCATACTTTTCCGGTAAAACCTATCCCCTTTTTGGTGCGCGATTCAGATTTACTATCAAGAATCCAGTTTTGGCCATCTTCAGTACTCTTATGACTAGCCACCTTGTTTAGCTCAGTGTTATCCATATTGGTAAGCCACATTTCAGCAACACTGTGTTTTACTGTTCTGTGCAGATACTGTAGAAGCATATACAACCGTTTTGATAAGCTACCAGGAGTATTGAGTAAGTGGCTTAGGTCTGAAAACAACTCATTTTCAATTATTCTTAGCTTTTGTATCGTAATGTCAGATTCTATTGCGATAAACTTATTTACCCCACCATCCGCATTCAAAATAGGGGTTATGGATAGTTCAATCCAAATAGGCTTTCCGGTTTTTGTGTAATTAAGAATAGTAGCCTTAAATGGCTGCTTGGCATCAATTTGACTACGTATGTGCTTCCTATCTTTATCACTGGTATCTTTTCCCTGAAACATACTGGGTTTATTACCAATCAATTCACTTACTGAATATCCAAATAGGTGCTCAGCACTCTGATTTACGAACTCAATATTCTCCTCTGCATCGGTAATAATTATTGCATTATCCATTTTGCTAACAATAAGAGACAGTTGCAGAATTTCGTCAATGTTGGCTTTCTCTTTCGTAACGTCACGGATGGTAAACTGAACCACAGGTTTTCCCTGAAGCTCAAAATAGGTAGTGTGTACAAGTACATTGGCAACGGCATTGTCGGCTCTTATAGCTTTCGCTTCAAAAGAGCCCTCCTTTACCAAACCTATAATTTCATCGAGAGCTTTTTCCCGACCTATCGCTTGGTCAAAAAGCTCGTATATTTTCCTATCAAGAAATTCTTTTTCAGTATACCCAAAAAAAGCTTCAGCATGCCCGTTTACCTTTATTATGCGATGACTTTCAGAATCAAAAATCACCTTCATGGAAGGAACGTTTTCAAATAAAACCCGATAAGCTTCCTGGCTTTCCTGTAGCTTTTTTTCATCCTGCTTAAAAGTGGTAATATCCTGGGTAGTACCTTCTATCACTATTACAACACCATCCCTTTCTGATACCAGACTGGGTATAGAGCGCATCCAACGCTCCTCACCATCAGGCAATATCACCCGGTAGTCTAGAGGTTCATGCAGGTTTGTTGGTAGGTTCGCGAGTGTTTTAGGACTAAAAAAATGCTGATCTTCCGGATGTATCATTTGGAAAAATGACTCAAAGGATATTTTTGCAGCACCCTCGTCTATCCTGAAAAGCTTATATAACTCAGGTGACCAGTAAACGTCCATCACTTCAAAGTTAATCCACCAATAGCCCATGCTGCTTATATTCAGCACCTTACTCAGGCGCTCATTTACGCTTCGTACATTTACACTCTCAGCATGAGCTGTGGTGATGGGTTTTAGTTGTTTTTGCGCCAAAATCCTTTGCAACTTTGAACTAAGTAAGACAGGTTTTGTAGGGTTTAACACCGTCATATCATCCAAGTAGCCCTCTATTTCGGTGATTTCCGATTGCAATGTTTCAGGCAACACAATAGCCAATACTACCGGTTTTGGAAGAAGTAATGTTAATTGCTCCAAAACGCGTTTTTGACTAGCCAAGGATGTGGTGAGTACATAAAGAACAATCCAATTGGCCTCACCACGTTTTCTTATAACGTCTAACTCCTGAATATTTGATACCGGGTGAATGCCATATGTATCAGCCCACTTTTTATAGATTATGTCTTCTATTTGGACACTCCTTGCATCGTCATCACAAAAAATAATGAAATTTGTAGTATTTCGCATGTTTGAGATAAGGTGCTTTCTAGTAATGTACTAAAAGTGTTTGGGGGAGCAATGATAAGTAGGTGGTAAAGCTAGTAACTATTACTCCCTTACCCTATAGGTAAAACTCAAATAGCTATCGCCATCTTTAGTTAAGATGTTTTATTTTACACTACTATTTACACTACCCCTCTATTCATCAGGCGAATGTATTCTTACAAATTATTCATCAAATTTTTATAAAAAAATCAACACCCTTTCCGACAGTGTTTCTTGAAGCTAATTGTTTTTTCTGTACATATTTCTTCAATAGCCAATTACTATGGCTCATAGTCATTTCTAACATTTAAAAACCCTTGAACTTAATCTCCCTTCATGAGGAGATTTTTTTTACTAAACTCAAAAACGAATACTTTCATGGCTCATCAAAAATTGTAATTTTAGGCCTACAACCAAATATGTTCTATGATGATTCTACTTCGGTTTTTCCTGAAACCTGACATTTGTCATTTTACCTACCCTATTTCGCCAATACATTTGAAGCCTAATTAAAGGAACCCATGTCCGCCATCTATATTCTCATTTCCGTAAGTTTTATTGTTGCCATAGGCTTTTTAGCTGCTTTTATATGGAGCATAAAAAACGGTCAGTACGATGATGATTATTCACCTGGCGTACGAATGCTAAAAGACAACAAGAAAACCAGCACAAAACACAACCATTAGTATGCAACGAGAAACATTTTATTACAACAATCAGTGGACACGAAACTTCCTGATTGCAACCATTGCCTGGGGTGTAATTGGTCTGCTTGTAGGCCTTACCATTGCGCTACAGCTCGTTTTCCCCGACCTCAACATGGACACTTCATGGCTTACCTTCGGAAGACTAAGAGCTCTTCATACCAACGGAGCCATTTTTGCCTTTGTAGGAAACTCCATTTTTGCAGGAGTTTATTACTCGTTGCCTAGGTTGCTCAAAACTCCTATGGCCAGCAATCTATTGAGTAAAATTCACTTCTGGGGTTGGCAGCTCATTATTCTATCCGCGGTTATTACACTGCCGTTGGGAATTACCTCATCAAAAGAATACGCAGAACTAGAGTGGCCTATAGACATTGCCATTGCACTTATCTGGGTAACTTTTGGTGTAAATATGTTTTGGACCATTATAAAAAGGAGAGAGCGCCATTTATATGTAGCTATCTGGTTTTACATCGCCACATTCGTTACCGTGGCCATGCTTCATATTGTAAATAGCATTGAAATTCCTGTATCATTCTTAAAGTCTTACTCTGCGTTTGCCGGAGTTCAAGATGCGCTGGTACAGTGGTGGTACGGGCACAATGCAGTAGCCTTTTTCCTTACTACTCCGGTACTTGGTATGATGTACTATTTTGTACCCAAAGCGGCCAACCGCCCTGTTTACTCTTATCGCCTTTCTATCGTTCACTTTTGGGCTCTTATATTCCTTTACATATGGGCAGGCCCTCACCACTTGCTTTATACAGCACTTCCTGATTGGGCTCAAAGCCTTGGAACCGTTTTCTCTATCATGCTTATTTTCCCAAGCTGGGGTGGTATGATAAACGGATTGCTCACCTTACGTGGAGCCTGGGATAAAGTGAGAGATAGTGCCGTATTGAAATTCTTTGTAGTAGCGCTTACATGCTACGGTATGGCCACGCTAGAAGGTCCGCTCTTGAGCCTTAGAAACATCAACGCCATTGCACACTATACCGACTGGATTCCTGCTCACGTACACATTGGAACTCTTGGCTGGAACGGCTTTATGATTTTTGGAGTTGTATACTGGTTGCTACCACGTTTGTATCAAACTAGCCTTTATTCTCAAAAATTAGCAAACACCCACTTCTGGATTGGAACCTTAGGAATTATTTTCTGGGCACTCCCCATGTACGTAGCCGGGTTTACCCAAAGTTTGATGTGGAAAGAATTTAACCCAGACGGAACTTTGGTGTACGGTAACTTCCTGGAAACGGTAACTCAAATAGTACCCATGTATGCTTTACGTGCCCTTGGTGGTACTCTATACATCATTGGTATGCTTGTAATGGTAGTAAATGTTATCCGCACTGCCAGCAGTGGTAAATTTTTAAGAACTGAAGAAGACAGCGCTGTACCATTTGGAAAAGTATTTGAAAAACCTAGAGGAGAGCACTGGCACCGCTGGATTGAAAGACGCCCAATCCAAATGCTGGTATGGAGTCTTGTGGTAGTAGCTATTGGAGGTATTCTAGAAATTGTACCTACCATGATGGTAAAATCTAACATTCCAACTATTGAAAGTGTAAAACCTTACACCGTACTGGAGCTGGAAGGTAGAGACATTTACATCCGAGAAGGCTGTAATGCTTGCCACTCTCAAATGATTCGCCCTTTTAGATCGGAAGTTGCACGATACGGAGAATATTCCAAAGCTGGCGAATTCGTGTATGATCACCCATTCCTTTGGGGAAGTAAGCGAACCGGGCCTGACCTGCATCGTGTAGGAGGAAAATACCCTCATAGCTGGCATTACAACCACATGTTAGATCCCGTAAGCATGAGCCCTGGTTCTATTATGCCCCGCTATCCTTGGTTATTTGAAAACAGCCTCGATACAGAGCACACCCAGAAAAAGCTGGAAGTAATGGCAGGTTTAGGTGTTCCTTACGAACAAGAGTACATTGATAATTATGCCTTCTATTTGGATAGGCAATCTGCAGCCATTGCAGATGAATTGCGTGAGCAAATTGATGATTTGGAAATCAAGAATGATGATGAGATAATTGCATTGATCGCCTACCTACAACGATTGGGAATAGACATCAAAGCACAAGGAACTGAACTTGCAGAAGAAAATTAATCATGCTGAAATTCATAAAACACCACATGGAAACTATTGATGGGATATCCATTTATCCCATCATTTCCTTCCTGATATTCTTCACCTTTTTTCTCTTAATGCTCATTTATGTACTTAGAGCAGACAAAAACAGGATGAAAGAAATAGCCAACATACCGCTTGATGACGAACCTATAAACCCCATCGACCATGAAAAATAGTAGTAAATATTACTTGGCTTTTGCCCTATTTGTCTTTGCCGGAGCCTTAAGTATCCCCTTTATAAATGGAAGTGACGTTTCCAGCTTTATGCAAAATCCATTAACCTGGATTTTAGGAATAGCCCTGGCATTTTTAATACTTAGCCTGTTTGCTGTAAGCCAGGCTATGGAAGGTATTAAGTACCATATTCTACGCAAAGAAGGTAGAATAGAAGAGCTTAAGGAGATGGAGGCCGCTGAAGCCGCTGGTGGTGACGACTTTTTATCTCGCCTTTGGGCAAAGCTGCAAGATGCCAAGCCTATTGAAGAAGAGTCAGAAATAGAAATGGATCATGAGTATGATGGCATTAGAGAGCTAGACAATAATCTTCCACCATGGTGGCTATGGGGATTTTACATATCCATAGCATTTGCAGTGGTGTACATTTTGCGCTTTGAAGTACTAAAAACGGCTCCCTCTACAGCACAGGAATTTGAACAAGAAATGGCTGCTGCTGAAATTGCCAAAGAAGAGTACCTAAAGACTGCGGCCAATCTGGTAGATGAAACTTCGGTAGTAATGCTTACCGATGAGGCCTTGATAAAAGAAGGAGCAGCCATATTTACCACCAGCTGTGCCGTATGTCACGCTGCCGATGGTGGCGGTGGCGTAGGTCCTAATCTTACCGATGAATACTGGTTGCATGGTGGTGATATCAAAGATGTATTTGCAACCATTAAATATGGTGTTCCTGCCAAAGGAATGATACCCTGGAAAGATCAGCTAAGTGCTGCCGAAATGCAAAAAGTTTCTTCTTACATTATGACTTTGATAGGAACTACTCCTGCTGACCCGAAGGAACCACAAGGTGATAAAGTAACCCCTGTTCCAACAGAAACTCAGGAAAATACTGATGGCAGCTCAGAGCAAGAAGAATCTGCTGACGCGGCACTGTCTTTACTCTAGTTGAAACCCGAAAACATATAAAAGAAATATAATGGGTGTACATATTCCCAATCCAAATTTCCGCGACCAAATAGGTACCATTGACGAAAGTGGAAAGCGGAAGTTTTTGTATCCCCGAAAAACAAACGGAAAGTTTACCAACTACCGCAGAATTGCCAGCTACATTTTGCTGGCAATTTTGATATTCACACCCTTCATTCAAATTGATGGAGAGCCCTTTATGATGTTCAACATCTTGGAGCGTAAGTTCATTTTGTTTGGAAAGATATTTTGGCCGGAAGACTTTTTGCTCGCTCTGGTAGCCATGCTCATAGGGGTACTTTTTATTGCTGTATTTACCGTTGCTTTTGGTCGCCTTTTTTGTGGTTGGATTTGTCCTCAAACCATTTTTATGGAACATGTATTCCGTAGAATTGAGTACTGGATAGATGGTGACAGAAATCAGCAAATGCGTTTAGCCAAAATGAAGTGGAATGCTGAGAAGATTAGAAAACGTGTATTTAAGAATGGCATCTTCTTCGCCATCAGTTTTGGAATTTCCAACATCTTTTTGATGTACATAATTGGCCGCGATGCCTGGTGGGAAATTGTGAGTGACAATCCTGCCAATCATATTGCCGGCCTTGTTTCTATGCTCATTTTTACTGGTGTTTTCTTTTTTGTATTTGCATGGTTTCGCGAGCAGGTTTGCATCATCGTTTGCCCTTACGGGAGATTACAAAGTGTATTGCTCGACCGCAACTCCATCGTAATTGCATACGACTATGTGCGCGGGGAAATCAGGAGCAAGTTCAAGAAAAGTGAAGACAGAGAAGCTGTAGGTAAGGGTGATTGTATTGATTGCAATCAATGTGTGGAAGTATGCCCTACAGGTATTGACATCAGAAACGGCACCCAGCTTGAGTGTATAAACTGTACGGCTTGTATGGATGCCTGTGACCACGTGATGGACAAAATAGACCGCCCTCGTGGATTGATTCGCTATGACAGCGAAAACAATATTGCCAATAACACTAAGAAAATACTCACTGCTCGGGTGATTGGTTATTTGGGTGTATTAGCAATCCTCACTGGCCTTTTTGGCTTTTTACTAGCGGGCAGAACCGAGGTCGAAACTTTAATTCTCAGGGCTCCCGGGCAGCTTTATCAAAAAGTGAGTGCCGACACCCTTAGCAATTTGTACAACTATAAAATGGTAAATAAAACTGCCGAAGATTTACAATTGGAGGTAAAACTTCTTGAACCAGAAGGCAGACTACAACTCATTGGTGCAAACCCAATTGATGTTACAAAAGGTGAACTTGCAGAAGGGGCCATTATAATATTTTTGGCAAAGGATGACCTTGAGAGTCGCAATACTGATTTGCGTATTGGTATTTTTAAGGAGGGAGAAATGATAGATGAAGTGGAGACAAGTTTTAATGGACCTATTGTTCGCAAATAGGTTCTTTACAATCTAAAAAATACACTATGAAATTTAATTGGGGAACAGGAATTGCTCTCACGCTCGTACTTTTTGCGATGCTTATGAGCTTTATGGTTTATAAAGCCATGCAACAGGATTTTGATTTGGTGAGCGAAGAATATTATGCTGATGAATTGGTGTATCAAGACATCATAAATCAAAAAACAAATGCCCTAAAACTTGATGGAAGGGCCAAACTCCAAATGACAGATCAGCAAGTTTTCCTGATGCTTCCAGCAGATTTAGAAGGTAAAACCAAAAGCTTTGAGGTGCAAATGTACCACGAGCAGGAGGCCGACAATGATTTTAAATTTGGGGAAAAATCAACTACCGAAAATCAATTTGCGGTACCTTTTAAAACATTTAGTACCGGTAAGTGGATTGCCAAAGTAAAACTCAACTGCGAAGGCGTAGATTATTACTTTGACCCAGAAATAGTTTTTTAACATGTTGTGGAGTGCTTTTCTTTTGGGCCTTGTTTCTTCGCTGCACTGCTTTGGTATGTGTGGCCCTTTGCAAGCTGCGGCCTTAGGAGCACTTCATAAAAATGTAAGCACCGGATATATTGCGCTATATCATAGCACCCGAATACTCACCTACGGAGTGCTGGGCTTACTTGCCGGGGTGATTGGCAAAGGCGTGGGCCTGCAAAGCTGGCAACAGGAAACATCTATCTTAAGCGGCCTCTTACTCCTTTTTGCTTTCGCGGGATTCTATATACTCAGGCTGGATAAAAAGCTTCTCAAAGTGATTTATCCTCTTATTAGCAGACTTCGCACAGGTCTGCAAAAAAACAAATCTGCACGCGCCCTCTATTTTAGCGGGAGCGGCCTTATAAATGGATTACTGCCATGCGGAATGGTGTACCTCGCCATTTTTCCGGCTATGAGTTCTGCAAATCTTGGCGCTTCATTTTTTTATATGATTCTGTTTGGAGTGGGCACCTTGCCCTTGCTCATTTTAGCAAATATTGGAGCACTGAAATTTCTAAATACCAGGGGAAAGATGGTACAAAAAATAATCCCTGCCATGGTGGTGATTACCGCACTGCTTCTCATCCTTCGCGGAATGGATTTGGGGATTCCCTATGTTTCTCCACAACAACCCGTTTCAGGAGCCAGCACTGAGGTTTGTGATTAAACCGAACATTCTCATTTGATGGATGTTAAGTTTACATGAGTCTTAAAAATGCAATAGGATTATCTTTTGTGCTGATAGCTGTATACGCCATTTTCATTTTTGGCAACAATGTACAACTGGCCTTGCTAATGGGCAGTGTACTTCCTATATATTTGATATGGATGGTTATTAAAACATTGAAGCATCCTTACAAATCGAAATACACTTTTAAGGAGCGCTTTTATGAAGATTATGATTATTTCCGCTCTTCTGAAAACTAAACAGCCTTGCTAAAAGTAACCTGCTGCTTATGTCTATCCATCCTTGCATCTAAAGTGCGGCAAATGTTTCGAATAAAGTTTTTTCCACGCTTTGTGACCTTCACCTGGTGAGGGAATAATTTTATCAAACCATCCTTTTCCAATTTGGCAAAAGCTGATTGTAGCTCAAAATTAAAGTGCTCTTTTTCTTTAAACCAATTGGTTTCATCATTGCATATTAAGTTTAGGATATGCTTGCGCAACCGCTGATCTTCATCAGTAAGGAAGTGTGTTTTTATAACGGGAGGTAAGTTTTCCGTTTTTACCCTCAGCAAATAATCCTTTACCGTCTTTTCATTTTGGGCGTAAGCCGTCCAGCTGTCGCTAATACTACTTGCCCCTAAGGCAATACACAAATCTGTATGATAAGGGGTGTAACCCATAAAATTACGATGCAGAGTATTGTTTATAAAGGATTGATATAATTCATCCTGCGGCAAGGCAAAGTGATCCATACCAATGTCTTTATAACCCAGCTTTTCCAACCCTGTTTTTCCTTGTAGGTATAAGTTCAATTTATCTCTGCCCATGGGCAAATCCGCTTCGGAGTAGGCGCGTTGTGCCTTTTTTACATCAGGTATATGAGCGTAACTGTAAAAGGCTATTCGGTCGGGTTTAAATTCTTCCAGCAACTGTAGGTTAGTAGCAATGTGCCCAGGCGTTTGCTTGGGCAGCCCATATATCAAATCAAAATTGACAGAAGTATAACCCAGCTCACGTGCCTGGCGGGTTACAGTTCTTATTTCTTCTACCGTTTGAAAGCGATTAATGATGCGCATTATCTCAGCATCAAAATCTTGCACGCCTATACTTATCCGGTTAAAACCTAATTCACGTAATATTTTTAAGTGTTCATAAGTAGTACTATTGGGGTGTGCCTCAAAGCTGAAATCATATTTCTCAGCCACCTCGGAATCGGCCAACAGACCTTCAACTAGTTTCTTCAAATTTTCCGGGGCGAAAAAAGTGGGAGTACCTCCCCCTAGATGAATTTCCCGTATCACTGGTTTTTCAGGCAGCCGTGAGGTGTACATTCTCCATTCTTTGAGTACCGCATTTACATAAGGTACTTCTACCAGGTGATTTTTGGTAATGTGCTTATTGCAACCACAATAAGTACAAAGGGCTTCGCAATATGGGAGGTGGATGTATAAGCTTATTTCTTTGTTCTCTGCAAAACTCATTTGTACATGTTCCATCCATCTTTCCGCACTTGTATGGGCAGTATCCCACAGTGGTACAGTAGGGTAGCTAGTATACCTCGGTACTGGAACATCATATTTTTCTAAAAGCTTAACATCCATAATTCTTAGTCTTAAATACCATGCAAATGTAGGCTGGCTATAAGGCTGAGAAAATGACAATTATCAGTGAAAATAACGTAAGACGAGCAATAAAAAACGGCCTTACATTTCTGCAAGGCCGTTTCCAAAAAAATCTATTTTAAGATGACTTCACTAGTCAATCACAATACGCTGTGTTACGTTCAGTCCATCACCTTTAAGGCGTACCATGTACACTCCTTTGGCTTTGTTCTGAAGCTCCACTTGGTGTGCAGTTCCTGGAGTAATATTTCCTTGTTGGTAAACTACTCTACCACTAAGGTCTACTACTTCTATTGAATAATTTCCTGAACCATCAGTTACATTTACTTTAAATGTTCCATTGTTTGGATTCGGATACATTTCGATACCTGCGTTGT
>JAUHWX010000081.1 GCA_030427285.1 Bacteroidia bacterium | reverse complement strand
CACAATTAGAGGCGAGTGATTAGGAAGCATGATTCCACCAGAACCCACCCTAATGCTTTTAGTAGCCGCTGCCACTTGTCCTATAAGTACAGCTGTAGCCGAACTCGCAATGCTCACCATGTTATGATGCTCGGCCAACCAAAAGCGCGAATAACCAAATTCTTCGGCTTTTTGTGCCACCTTCAAGGTGTCTCGCAACGCTGCCCCTGGGCCCAAACCTTTACCTACAGTAGCTAATTCTAAAATCGAAAATGGTGTTTTTTGGAGTATCGACATCTTGATGGATTTTGCTGCAAAGCTAAACCACACAAATGGCCGCACTAATTTGTCTTCTCTAATTTGATTGATGAACAAATAAACTGAGGCTATACGCCTTCCTATCTCGTTTACACATTTAATCTCCCTCTAAGGCTTTGTCAATATAAAAAACATCGTTGTTGTAGAGCCGAAAATGGCCATTTCCATGATCTGCAAAAGCTTTGATTTAGGCGTTGCTGTAAACCTGAAGATGTAAAAGAGATTTTTACGTTTACGATGTGTCCCGAGGGTTTGGTGGTGAGGTTGGGGGAAGCTGCAAATTAAACTTAACACGCGTAGCTAAGCACACTTACCAACAAGCTCCAGTACAGGATCTATCTTTTGCATCTTTTGAATTGTTAACATAGAATCCAAAGTGATGCTTTTTATTGGTTGTGTCCAGACCTTTCACCGAAAAGCCTCCTCCAGTTTCCGTTTCTTTTACTTTCATCTCACATTCAATGCTGGTCAAATGACCAGTCTTATCAAAAGCCATACTTCTGTAATTTACAATCACCCCATGTTCCATGAGCTCCTCAGAAATTTCAATCAGACTATCTAATGTTAGTTCATTAGTGTAAACGGCATCGATTCTCTTAACGCTTTTGTCTTCGTTGTAAGTAATGGTTAATCCGCTTTTTGGAGCTAAAATTTTCGATTGAGCCTGAATGCTTCCGCTAATAAAGAAGATGGAAACAAGAATCAGCAAAGCGGAGGAAGATAGGACTGTAAATTTTCTCATTTTATGGGTTTTGAAGTTAAACAAGTCTTTAATGTGCCAGATGAAAGACCTGTCTTCAACTTCCTTAGGATTTGATGGATTAATTTCCAATACATCAGAAATAGCACGAATGGTATGTGCCCGTGGGTTTACCTGACCCGATTCAATACGCTGAATCGTTCTTACATTGAGATTACATCTTTCTGCAACTTCTTCCTGAGTTAGCCCCTTAATCTTTCGGGTTTCGGTAAGCTTTACGCTGAAATCCATTTCTTTCATTTGACCAGGACAATTCTAAAACTTTGATTGAAAACTAAGCCCGACAAATGTAGAATTCTACACGACATTCACCCGACAAGATGCGTAATGCACTGAATTGTAGGATTAACTAAAAAGCCCCCTTCCGCAGCCTATATGTTTTTACCAAGGTACTACGCAACGGTCATCACACCTTG
Organism: Bacteroidia bacterium; assembly: GCA_030427285.1. GTDB lineage: Bacteria > Bacteroidota > Bacteroidia > Flavobacteriales > Schleiferiaceae > Owenweeksia. Next base: position 11,334 of record JAUHWX010000081.1, on the reverse strand, counting down.
CTTGACTATTACCCACTCACCTTCTACCTTCTGCAATAGTAGATATGTACCTTCTCCACATAAGCCTCCGCATCCATACCAGTAATTCACTAAGGCAAAATCCTCATAAATTCCTGGTCTATGAAATGACCAAATACCATTTGGATATTTTCTGTAGTAATAATCCCAACCCGAAATACCTTCATTTTCAAATAGACAAGTCATCTCTGGATTTGTAACCAGTTGTGTTACTCCATCAAACCTGGTTCCCCAATACTCCATTTTAATGTTCGCCCTAATAAAAGCATCTATAACCAAGCTATCTGCTTCAAACCCTAAATGATTTCTACTTCCATTTGGCCAACCATATCCAAGTAAATTAATAATCGTAGAAGAATCTATTACTGAGCTTTCCTGGGAAACTATGAATGGAGCACCCCTTTCTGGATTCATTATCGCACTCAAAACTTCATATTCCTCCGAGTTTAGTATGGTTGGTTCATTTGGCTCAAAACCGGTACATCTGACTTCTACCTCATCCTCCTTTGCACAACTGATCAGTAGCACTAAAGCAATTGCTGAGTAAATAAACTTCTTCATAAATAGTAATTAGTATCCTATCAAAGATGCGGTATATCCGACAAAAAAGAAAGCGCGAATTAGTTTTAAGAAAGGAGAATGCATTCAAGAGAAACTAAAAAGGCCCCTTTCGGAGCCTTTTCAAATATTGATAGATAACCTTATCTTAAACCAATCCACTCAAATCCTCATCCACAATCTCAGGAAGTGTGATTTTCAAACCTGGTGTTCTTTCCATTTCACGCTTTATGGCAAACATGGCAGGTTCGTTTCGCGCCCAACTTCTACGGGCAATGCCATTGTTTACATCATAAAGCAGCATGTTTTCTAATCTGCGGTCAGCATCAGCAGTACCATCCAACAGCATTCCAAAGCCACCGTTTATTACTTCGCCCCAGCCTACACCGCCACCATTGTGAATACTCACCCAGGTAGCGCCTCTAAAACTGTCGCCAATTACATTTTGAATGGCCATATCAGCAGTAAACTGTGAACCGTCATATATATTGGAAGTTTCGCGGTAAGGAGAATCTGTACCACTTACATCATGATGATCTCTACCCAAAACCACCGGCCCAATCTTTCCTTCCTTGATGGCTTTGTTAAATGCTGATGCAATTTTGATTCGTCCTTCGCTATCCGCGTAAAGAATACGCGCTTGCGAACCAACTACCAGTTTATTCTCTCCCGCAGCTTTTATCCAGCGGATATTATCTTCCATCTGCTGACTAATTTCACTTGGAGCGCTTGCTGCCAACTCAGCCAAAACTTCTGAAGCCAACTGATCTGTAAAAGCCAAATCTTCTGGTTTGCCCGAAGTACACACCCAACGGAAGGGCCCGAATCCGTAATCAAAACACATGGGGCCCATAATATCCTGTACATAGCTTGAGTACCTAAACTCACGTCCTACAGTAGGATTAGGATTCATCACATCAGCTCCGGCACGGCTTGCTTCTAATAGAAAAGCATTTCCGTAATCAAAAAAGTAGGTTCCTTTTTCCGTGTGTTTGTTTACAGCATTTGCATGTCTGCGCAAAGTTTCCTGAACTAATTCTTTAAAATGGTCCGGATCATTCGCCATCATTACATTGGCGTCTTCATAAGATACATCCACAGGATAGTACCCTCCCGCCCATGGGTTGTGCAGCGATGTTTGATCCGAGCCCAAATCAATATAAATATCTTCCTGATCAAAAGTTTCCCACACGTCTACAATGTTTCCTTCGTAGGCAATAGAAACTGTTTCTTTATTCGCCTTGGCTTTCTTTACGCGAGCGACAAGCTCATCCATATCCGAAATCAACTCATCTACCCAACCTTGCTCAAATCTTTTGCGCGAAGCAGCCGTATTTACCTCTGCTGTAACTGAAATACATCCGGCAATATTTCCAGCTTTAGGCTGCGCGCCACTCATTCCGCCAAGGCCAGCCGTTACAAACAAAGCTCCGCTGTTTGGCTCTTTGCCCACTTTTCGCAAAGCATTTAATACTGTAATAGTAGTACCATGCACAATGCCCTGTGGCCCAATGTACATATAGCTACCAGCCGTCATTTGCCCATATTGGCTTACGCCTAATGCGTTCATTTTTTCCCAATCATCTGGTTTGCTATAGTTGGGAATAGTCATACCATTAGTAACCACTACACGCGGAGCATCCTTATGCGAAGGGAACAATCCCATGGGGTGGCCGCTGTACATGTGCAAAGTTTGCTCATCCGTCATTTCGGCCAAATACTGCATGGTCAATAAATACTGCGCCCAATTTTGAAACACAGCTCCATTGCCACCATAGGTAATAAGTTCATCAGGGTGTTGCGCTACAGCAGGGTCTAGATTATTTTGAATCATCACCATAATGGCGCGGGCCTGCTCACACTTGCCCGGATATTCGCTTATCGGGCGGGCATACATTTCATATTCCGGCTGAAAACGATACATATATATACGTCCGTATTTTTTCAGCTCTTCGGCAAATTCACTTGCCAATTCTTTGTGCCAATCTTTTGGAAAGTAGCGAAGAGCATTTTTTAGCGCAAGCACTTTTTCCTCATCACTAAGTATATCCTTTCGCTTAGGTGCGTGACTTACCTCAAGGTTGTAATCTCTTTTGGCAGGTAATTCATTTGGAATTCCTTGTAGTATCATATCTTTAAAGCTTGGCATATCCTTGAACTATTTCTATTTATAAAACTGTGAAAGTCTATTTTTTAAACCTCCCGGACTTCTTGTCAAAACCATAGGGACAATGCTTGCATCCATTTTGACAACAGTAGCCCCGCTTAAGGTGGTACTGCTTGGTAAACACTATATATCCTTCAGGAGATTTGTAATAATCACCCTCTTCCAATTGTGGCATTAAGTCCTCATTTTTTAACGGCCACAAAGCTACACATTGAACCTCGATTTGGCCAAAATGACTCGTAGTATTAGCCCTTTAGGAAATAAAAGCTCCACACCTGTTTGATATTTCAGCCAACTTAGACCTAACAATCTGATAACAAGGACGAAAAAATATTATGATAGAAATTAGAAACTAATTGAACTGTTTATAAAAAGACTACCTTTGACCTTTAATAAATTAGTTTTTAAGATGAATATTTTCGTAGGAAGCCTTCCTTGGGCAACAGAGGAAGAAGATTTAAGAGGCGCTTTTGAGGCCTATGGTGAAGTAGATTCAGTGAGAATTATCACTGACAAATTTACCGGTAGAAGTAAAGGATTTGGCTTCGTTGAGATGCCTGATGATGACGCTGCACAAAAAGCAATTGACGAACTTAACGGTTCTCAGTTTGGCGGTAGAGACATCGTGGTAAACAAATCAGAACCAAAACCACAAGGCGAGCGCAGAGGCGGTGGCGGTGGTTTTAACCGCGGAGGCGGTGGTGGAAACCGTGGTGGCGGTGGTTACAACCGTGATCGTTACTAGTATTTAAGAAAACAATTTCTTGATCCTATAGTTAAAAGCAGCCTTCGGGCTGCTTTTTTCGTTTTAGACAGGCCACAAGCTTCTCACCATATCCTTGCCCTTTTTTCACTTAATTTGCCTCGTGAAAAACTTTAAGGACAAAATAGTTTGGATAACGGGAGCCAGTGCCGGCATAGGCGAAGAAATGGCTCACCAACTCAATCAAAAAGGAGCTACCATTATTCTTTCTGCCCGCAGAAAAGAAGCTCTCCAAAAGGTTCAACAATCGCTTCCCTTCCCTGAAAAGTCGTACGTGATGACTATTGACATGGAAGCTCCCGAAACTTTTACCGACAAGGTAAACGAGGTAATTCAAAAATTTGGAAAGATTGATTTACTATTTCTGAATGCTGGAATCAGCCAGCGCTCTTATGCGGCCAATACCGATATTTCTGTAGATCGTAGATTGATGGAGGTAAACTACTTTGGGCCCGTAGCACTCACCAAGGTTTTGTTGCCCTTTTTGCAAAAGCAAAGTGAAAGTTACATAGCTGTAAACAGCAGTCTCGCTGGGAAATTCGGGTTCTATGAACGTTCGGCCTATTCGGCATCTAAGTTTGCACTGCATGGCTTTTTTGAATCCTTGAGACTGGAAGAAGCAGAGCACAACGTAAATGTAAACATGCTTTGCGCGATTGGCATTAAAACAGGTATTTCTCAAAATGCACTTGACGGAAATGGTAAGCCTTTTGCAAAAACCAGCGCCTTGCAAGAAGAAGGCATTGCCGTAGATGATTGCGTTTCACAAATGGTAGTGGCCATTGAAAACAACAAAAAAGAAGTAATAATTGGAAAAGGTGCACAGCGCTTTTCTACTAAAATAAAGGAGTTTTTGCCTGAGCTATTTTTCAAAATGCTCCAAAAACGCAAACCTTAATTTCTATAATTTTCAATACTCATGAGTGGTAAAAAAGTAATTTCCGGAATTCAACAAATCGGCATAGGAAACCGTGGTGTACATCCTCTTTGGAAATGGTATCGCCAAAATTTTGGCATGGATATCGGCATTTTTGAAGAAGCTGCACCTGCACCACTGATGACCATTTATACCGGAGGCGAAGTGCAAAGCCGCAATGCTGCGCTTGCGGTAAATATGCAAGGTGGTGGCGGTTTTGAAATCTGGCAATTTACCAGCCGCGAAGCACAGCCGCCAGCTTTTGAAACCAAATTGGGAGACCTTGGACTATACATCGCCAAAATGAAATCCAGAGATGTAAAAAAGGCCTATGAAAACTTCAAAGCCAAAGGGCTTGACCTCGTAGGAGAGCTAAGCAATGACCCTGCCGGGCGTCCACATTTTTATGTAAAAGACCCCAATGGAAACATCTTTGAAGTAGTGGAAGGTGATAGCTGGTTTGGCAACAATGAGCACCTCACTGGTGGTGCTTTTGGTATGGTGATTGGCGTAAGCGATATGGAAAAAAGTCTAAAACTTTACCGCGATGTGCTGGAGCACGACAAAGTGATCTATGACGAAACCGGAACCTTTGATGACTTGAAAGCACTGAAAGGTGGTGAAGGTAAATTTAGAAGAGTATTGCTTCAAAACTCTAAAAAACGCCAAGGTGCATTTGGACCACTTCTGGGCAATAGCCAAATCGAACTTATTCAAGACCTGGATAATAAAGGCCGTAAAATATTTGAAAACCGCTACTGGGGAGACCTTGGTTACATTCACCTTTGTTTTGATGTGCGCAATATTGCAGCCCTGGAAAAAGAATGCGAGGCAGCTGGCTTTCCTTTTACTGTAGACAGCAACAACTCTTTTGACATGGGTAAAGCTGCAGGAAGATTTTCGTACATCGAGGATCCTGATGGCGCTTGGATAGAATTTGTGGAAACACATAAAGTGCCCGTAATGGAAAAGTGGAACTGGTATTTGAATATTAAAAATCGTGCTCCCGAAAAACCACTCCCACGATGGATGCTTGCTGCTTTAAAATTCAATAAAGTAAAAGACTAGAACTTACCATGCCGGACAATTTGGTTTCTATCATAATGCCGGTTTATAACGCAGCTCCTTTTTTGGCTGACTGCCTAAAATCTATTCAGCAACAGAGTTTCAGTAATTGGGAACTCATTGCGATTGATGATTTTTCTACTGATGCCTCTTTCAAAGTTTTGGAAGAGGCATCGTCTTTTGATAGACGAATCAGGGTTATAAAAAACACTAAGAAAGGTATAATTCCTGCTCTTTCGCTTTCGCTAAAAAATGCAAACGGACATTTTATTACACGGATGGATGCCGATGATATTATGCCGGCTGATCGGCTTTTGAAGATGGTGGAAGCCTTGAAAGCTGCATCTCCAAAAACAGTGATCACTGGTTTGGTAGATTATTTTTCATCTACAGAAGTAAGCCAAGGATACAAAACTTATCAGGATTGGCTCAATAAAAATATTCAAGCTGAAAACCCATGGGTAAGCGTATATCGCGAATGCATCATTGCTTCGCCCTGCTGGATGCTGCAAACCCAAGAGCTAAGAGATATTGGAGGCTTTGATAGTCTTGAATATCCTGAAGATTACGATTTGGTTTTTCGCCTTTTTAAAAATCAATTTCAAATAAAAGCGCTGCCTGAAGTTCTACTAAAATGGAGGGAACACCCTGCACGAACTTCTCGAAACTCGGAAGATTATGCCCAGGAAAGCTTCTTTAAACTCAAAGTAAAACGCTTTTTAGAATTTGAAAAGCCATTCGAAAACCTTGTACTCTGGGGAACTGGTGTAAAAGCTCGCCTTACGGCAAAACTGCTTTTAGAAAACTCTACTCCATTTACCTGGATGGATTTACATCCCGAAAAATATACTGATGGTATTTTCGACCAAATTATTCTCCCCTTTAGGGAAATAGAAGAAATGGAAAAGGTGAAGCTTATTTTGGCCATTTATCCGGCCAAAAAAGAAAAGCTAAAAATGGAAAACTATTTGAAAAGCCTCAGTTTAAAAGAAGTTGAAGCCTATTGGTATTTTTAACTCAAGTACCTTGAAAGTATTCTCAAAATCACTTCTCTAGTAAAGGGTTTTGTGATGTAATCTTGCATCCCTGAAGACTTAGATTCTTCTCTTGACTTTTTGGTGATATTAGCAGAAAGAGCTACTATCGGCAAATTAAAACCCTTATCTCGAATTTTTCGTGTTGCTTCCAACCCGTCCATCTCAGGCATGTGAAGATCCATAAAAATAAGATCATAGGTTTTCGTTTCAAGCTTCTGCAAGACTTCCAGCCCGTCACTTGCCACATCTGCCATCACCCCAAACTGTTCTAAAAGCTTGCTAAGCACGAGCACGTTCATAGGGTTATCTTCAGCTATAAGAATTTCCTTGCCCAAATAACTTACAGCCTCTTCTTCCTTCTCTGCCCCTTGTCCAAAGTCAGAATCTCCCAATGGAAAAACAAAAGTTACTGAGAATTCAGTTCCTTGATTTTCTATGCTACTTACACTTATACTGCCTCCCATGGCATCAATCAACTTCTTCGTAATAGCGAGCCCTAAACCCGTTCCTTCATATTTACGAGTGTAGCCTGTTTCCACCTGAGAAAACCTATCAAAAATCTTGTCCAAATTTGCTGCTGGAATACCAATTCCAGTATCCTCCAACACTATTTTTACATTCAGATTTTCACCTACTACTTCCTCAGTATACTCAAGCTTTACACCACCAAGCTGTGTAAATTTAAATGAGTTTCGCAGCAAATTGGTTAGTACTTGATTAAACTTTAGTGAATCTCCCAGAGCAACTTTTCCCTGCTCTACCTCTGTTTCTAAAGTTAAGTTCAATCCTTTTTCCTCAAATGATTGCTCGTACAAATCTAGCAGCAGACGCACCTCTTCCAGCGGATTAAAGTCACGCGCCAGCAACTCCACTTTACCTGATTCTATTCTGTCTATCTCTAAAACATCATTTACCAAACCCAATAAATTTTTAGAAGAAAAGGTCATCATACGTAAATATTTCATGCTCTCATCCTCAAGTTTCTTACGATTAAGAATATCAATAAAGCCCAAGATTGCATTGAGTGGAGTTCTTATTTCATGACTCATATTTGATAGAAACTCAGACTTTGCCATGGATGCCTCTTCGGCTCTACGCTTCTCTTTACTAAGTGCGCTATTAAGTTTTTTTAATTCGCTATTAATTTGTGAAACGCGTCTTTTCTCCCGAGAAGATTGTAACAATAAAAACAAGGTAATACCCATCATAAGAGCTATGACTAACCCCATCACAAATCCTAAATTGTTTTCATACCAAGAATTGAAGCCAAAGAAAGACCTAGTGGGTTTTAGTTTCAATGTCCACAATTGTGTTCCACCTACCTTGATGGGAACTTTGGACTCAAAAATAAAATCCTCACCCTGCGGAAAAGTCACCGTGTCTCCCACTGAATAAAACAAGGTACCCTTATCATCATACAGCACGAGACTGTACTCCTCACGTCCTGCCATTACCGCATCAAAATGGTCATTAAAAACCATTCCCGCAGTAATAGTTCCCTGAAATGTTCCATCATAATATACAGGTGCATCCACTAAAAAAGAGTTCCCTCCCTGAGTTAAGTTTGCCCACTTCGTAACATTGATAGATGAGTCTAAAGAACTCTTGATCCATGGATCCCTTCTATATGGGACATTGGATATGTCCAGATCAATAACAGCCTCATTACCCTCAAGTGGCTCCACCTCCCTGATGACCATATTACTATCAATCCACTCTACCAGGTGAAAAGATGGATTTTGACTAATCATCAATTGTGCATCAAATTTCCAATACTTAAGATAATCGCCATTGGTCACTTCTATCCTCTGCTTCAGGTTGTTTAATAGCTGAGTATTATCTTCAATAACCTGTTGAAACTGATCACTAATAAACTGGCCTGTGACCTCCATTTTATTAGAGCGAGCCTCACGAATATCTTTACTATACAGCTGCCAAATGTAGGCCACCAATATAGAAAGCACGAGACCTACAGCTATGGAAACTGCAATATCTACACTCCGGTAAAAGCGATGATTATCTTTTTTTTTCATTGCCATGAAACGATGTAGAGGCTTCTGTTTTCAAAAACGACTGCAATATGGCTCAAATGCTTTTCATTCAATCCACATTTTAAATTTATAATACATTTTGGGATTTATATCCTTCCCTTAGCATAAGACTTAAATTTACCTACTAAATACGTTTTATGGATCAACAAATAACCCGCTGCGGCTGGCTAAATAACGACCCTCTTTACATTAAATATCATGATGAAGAATGGGGTGTACCGGTACATGATGATCAAAAAATGTTTGAGTTTCTTTTATTAGAAACCTTTCAAGCAGGACTAAGCTGGTTCACAATTCTCAAAAAAAGAGAAAACTTTAGAGAGGCATTTGCTGAATTTAATTACAAAAAAATAGCTCATTTCAGTGATGAGGATTTTGAGCGATTGATGAACGACTCCGGTATCATAAGAAACAAACTAAAAATACGCGCTGCTATAAATAATGCGCTGCGCTTTATGGAAGTGCAAAAGGAGTTTGGCAGCTTTTGCAAATACATTTGGGGATTTGTAGATCATAAACCGATAATCAATAAACCAAAAACCTTGAAAGATGTGCCGGCCACAAGCCCAATTTCTGATGCCTTGAGCAAAGACCTTAAAAAGCGAGGTTTCAAGTTTGTAGGGTCAACCACAATCTATGCTCACATGCAGGCCTGCGGTATGGTGAACGACCATACTATTGATTGCTTTCGGTTTGGGAAATAGTTTTAGAGAAGCTTCTTCGGTTTGCCTGCAATAAAATCCTTGAGGTAAAAAGGCTCGAAATAGGCCATGTCTTCAAAATCCTTGTTTTCAAATTTTGCTTGAGCAATAGGTGCCAAAGCTGCGGCAGAAGGATATTCTAAATTGTGATAAACGTAACGAGCATCGGACAACACATCCTTACACTTTGAAGAACCATCGCCAAGCAAATGAAGTTTTGGGTGATCAGAATACAAGCTAGTGCCCTCTTCTATCACCATAGCTGCTATCGGGTTTAAAGTACCTCCTTGCGCATCAAAACCCGTTGAATACACTTCCATTCTTCGAGCGTCTATCATGGGCATAATAGGCTCGTTTTCGGCAATTTCATTTTTTGACAATAAGTCTTTTGCTAAAATGGTTAGCCCATCTTCGCTAATAAGTGGAATGCTCAAAGCATAGCACAAACCCTTGGCCGCAGAAACACCTATACGAAGACCTGTGTAGGAGCCAGGGCCTTTGCCCACAGCTACAGCTGAAAGTTCTTTCAACTCACAACCAGCTTTGGCCATGCATTCCTGAATAAATAGATGAAGCTTTTCTGAATGGATATATTGATTGCTGGTTTCTTCTTTTAATGAAAGTACTTTGCCATTTTCCGCCAAAGCCACCGAACAATTTTTAGTAGAAGTTTCAATATTTAGAATTAGTGCCATTGCTTATTCTAGTCGTTCTCTTCTGACTTTTCCTCTTTTTTCGGATCTTTTTCCTCCACCTTGTCGCCATTCACGAGCTGTTTACTCACAAGGCTATATGGACCAGTAATTACCTGCTGACCATCTTCTAGTCCGCTCAATACTTCAATATTTTCATCATCCTGAATTCCGGTGGTCACCACCTGAAGTTTTGCTTTACCGTCTGCATATAAAAAAACCACCTCATAATCTTCATTGCTTTCCGTGTCTTCCCTTCCAATTTTATAAGACTTAGCTTTTGTGCTGGTATCGCTTCTGGTAGTTACAGATTCAATAGGCACTGCAATTACATCTTTTTTCTTTTCGGTTTTAATTTCTACAGAAGCCGTCATTCCCGGTCTAAAAGGCGATTTTTCACCTTCTTTAAGCATTCCTTCGTATGATTCTTTTAACACCCTTACCTTCACTTCAAAGTTGGTTACCTGATCAGCACTCACTCCAGTCAATTGTGCTGAGTTCGCAATTTCTGTAACCACACCAACAAACTCTTTATCCAAATAAGCATCCACTTCTACAATGGCAGTATCTCCCATGCTTACCCGTATAATATCATTTTCATTTACCTCTACCAGCACTTCCATATTTTCGAGGTTTGCGATACGGGCAATTTCAGTTCCGGCCATTTGGGCAGTACCAACCACACGTTCACCAACTTCCACATTCAGCATGCTCACGGTACCATCCTGTGGTGCATAAATAGTAGTTCGCTGCAAATTATCCAGCGCCTCACGGTAGGTAGCTTCGGCACTTTGTTGCTGAAACTGGGCACTTTCTACATTTAGATTCGCTACATCGTACCCACGTTTTGCGGCATCATACTCAGCATCACTTATTACCTTTTGCTTGTACAGCTTATCGTTTCTTTCAAAGTTATTCTTGGCTTCCACCTGCTGGGCCTTACTACTTGCCAAAGCCGCTTTGCTACTGTTCAGTGCCGCTTTGGCACGATTTACGGCCGACTGATAAATGTCTGGATTGATGCGCACCACGAGGTCCCCTTTCTTCACATCCTGCCCTTCTTCGATTGGCAGTTCTATGATTTCCCCAGAAACCTCTGGGCTAAGCTTTACTTCTACCTCTGGTTGAATTTTACCACTGGCAATCACTGTTTCTTCCAGGGTAAGTTTTTCTACTTTACCGATGGTCACTTCGGTAGCATCAGATGAACCGATGACACCTTTCTTTTTGGCTACCACCAAGGCAATCACCAAAATTACCGCTCCAATTATAAGTCCATAGCGTAGCCTTTTACTCATGGTTTATAGTTTTATCTGATTGGTTAGGTAAAATTCGAGAACCTTGACCTTGAAAATATAATCATACT
>JAUHWX010000080.1 GCA_030427285.1 Bacteroidia bacterium | reverse complement strand
AACGAACAGTTGATCAACGATGGTAATGAGCCAGTAGCTTTTGATCACGATTGCCGCGAAGGTATTTGTGGTAGTTGCTCGCTTTACATCAATGGTCAGGCGCATGGCCCTGATCGTGAGATTACCACTTGCCAGCTTCACATGCGTTCATTCAAAGATGGCGATACCATCGTAATAGAACCTTGGAGGGCAGCAGCATTTCCAGTAGTAAAAGATTTGGTAACCGACCGCTCTTCTTTTGATAGGATAATGAATGCAGGAGGTTTTATTTCTGTAAATACCTCTGGTAATACAATTGATGCCAATGCTATTCCAGTGCCCAAAGCTGATGCTGACAAGGCATTTGATGCAGCAACCTGCATTGGTTGTGGTGCTTGTGTAGCGAGCTGTAAAAACGCCTCGGCCATGTTGTTTACATCGGCTAAAGTGTCTCAGCTGGCACTTTTACCTCAAGGTAAAGTGGAAGCTCATGAGCGTGTGTTGAATATGGTTAGCCAGATGGATGAGGAAGGATTTGGTAACTGTACCAATACAGGGGCTTGTGAAGTAGAGTGCCCTAAAGGGATTTCTCTTGAAAATATAGCACGTATGAACCGTGAATATCTTTCAGCTTCTATGGTTAGCGAATAGTAGAACACAAGTTTTATAAAATAACAAAGCCGGGAGCATGTATATGTTTCCGGCTTTGTTATTTGATATAGGTACCAAAAAAGAAACGAGAGGCGGTGCCTCTCGTTCTATTTTCTTAACATAGGTTTGTCTTTGTAGATTACTAACCCTATTTCCCTATAAATGAAGAACCCTGTTAAGTCCTTCTAAATTAGTTAAAAAAAGTTAACGCGCAAGTTATCAGCACAAAAAAACCGCTCTGGGCCTCCAGAGCGGTTTCTACGAAAACTAAAACATAAAAATGAAAAAACTTTACAAGCTCTTCATATCAAAAGTAAGATAAAATGTGGAGCTATGAAATACCTCTTCCTATGAGGCGCTCAAAAATGGAGATGTACGGTAAATTTTAGAATATTTCGCATAGGTTACCCTTGCTTCCTGCCTCGCTGAAATGTATATTTGGTTTAATAAGATAGGTGTTATCGACATTTGTTATTATCTAAAGACAAACTCTGAGTTTCTATTAGGTGTTATTTGGTTAGTAATCTTGAAAAGGCTCTACTGGAGCCTTTTCTGCTTTTAGAATTTTTTGAAATGAATCAACTATCCGTAAGCCTGGTTCAGGCGGATTTAGTTTGGGAAAATAAAGGGGCCAATCTTGAAAAGCTGCAAGGCCTTATTGATGACATTTCCAACACAGACCTTATTGTTCTCCCCGAAATGTTCCCTACAGGTTTTAGCATGAAGCCAGAAGCACTTTATGAAGAAACTGGTGGTGAAGTATTGCAATGGATGCAGCAAGTGGCTAAGGAAAAAGATGCGGCCATTTGCGGAAGCGTGATAGTGCGTGAGAATGCAAATTACTTTAATCGACTGTATTTTGTAGAGCCTTCTGGCAAAGTGCACAAATATGATAAGCGTCACCTTTTTACCCTTGCCGGTGAAGAGAAAGTATATTCGGCAGGAAATGAGCACTTACTGGTGAATTTTAGAGGTTGGAAGATAGTGCCACTTGTGTGCTATGATTTACGTTTTCCTGTTTGGTGTAGAAATACAGAAGAAGCCGACTTACAGATATTTGTAGCCAACTGGCCAGAGCGTAGGAGTGAGGCCTGGAAAACTTTGCTAAAGGCACGGGCTATTGAGAATATGTGCTATCTAGCGGGGCTCAATCGAGTGGGTGCTGACGGTAATGATGTGATGCATAGTGGTGACTCTGCAGTGTATGACGAGCTCGGTGAGAAAATCGGGGCACCCGCACCATTTAAAGAAGAGGTGCTAACAATTAGGTTAGATAGAAATAAAATGCTTGAGTCCAGAAAGCGTTTCAATTTTCTGAATGACCGTGATACTTTTACTATTTTAAAATAGTTTTTTATCAATTCGCCACTCTAATTCCAAATCCCAGTTGGCGCGTATTTCGATATCCTCACTGTAGTAAAGTACTTTTTCAGGTTGTTTCCCTTCCAGGTAATTTCCAGTTGACCATTTTCCGTTTCCATCTTTATCCAAAATCAACTCGGCTTTGTAGAGCCCCGGTTGTTGGTTTCTGAATTTTACTGTGGTCCCTGCATTAAAGCTAGACTCATGAATTACCTTTTTATCCTTTTCAGTAAATACGCGCAAGATGAGGGGGTAAGGAGTGCTGTCGGTTTTTACCACAAAGTCAAGATTTCCCAAGTCATCTCGAGCCAGTGTTTTGATAATTGCTTTAGTAGAATCATTTGTAACTCCAAAATAGTTGGAAATAGCACCTTTAGGTATTTCCAGGGTAAAATCTTTAAAGCGGTCATTTGGAATCAACTTTATCTTTTTAAGCATATAAACGGAGTCGTCTATATGAACTCCAGTTGTGTCACTTTCATTATAAATAAAAATTAGAGAAGTGTCTATTTTGGAAATGGGAGCCTCCGTAGTCCATATAATAGGGTCGGTGTTACGTATAGTTGGTGATACCAGAGTGGGAACAAAGTTTTCCAGTTTAAATTCTTTCAATAAAATAGTAACAGTATCCAAGGATAGTGTGTCATGAAAAATATGCAACCTAAGTGAATCTGTGTATTCCATAGGATTGAACCAATAGGTAGCCGAGTCCTTGGTTTTATTTTGTGTAAGTAAGCCACCAAGAGAATCATTATTTGGTAAGGCTTTCACCGTAAGTTCTGGTATGGGATAGCTGTAGGCAAATTCTATTTTGCCATAGCCCGTGTGCTTGGCTCCATAAAAACGCTTTACAGCTTCGGGCAAGAAAAGATTGAGCTTTATAGGCTCATTGCTTAGTGAAGTGGTAATGGTATCGGACAAGAAGCCCATAAGCTCGGCTCCTGAATTCAATTTAAAATTTTGACGTACATCCTGAAATGCCACCACTACAAACTTTGAGTATTTGAGGTTGCTCAGTTCAAATTTTCCATTCTCATCGGTGTAATCATAGTAAGTGGGTAAATTGAGAAAAGGAATGGAATCTGCCTTCTCCAAGGTTTTTAGATCATACAGCCCAACCATAATATCTTTAGTTGGTTTGCCTTCCTTATCGTACACATAACCATCAATTTCAAGGCTATCTATAAAGTTACCGGTAGAAAAAACGTACTTAATCTTCTCATTAGCATTTCCTTCGGTAAAGTCGGTGATGGCGTTTCCAAATGAAATTATATACGTGGTGCTATCCAAGAGGGTGTCTTTCCATGATATTTTCACCTCACGAGTTGCAGAAGTGATTTTAAGTTTTTCCGCCAAGGGTGGTGAAATTGATATTTGTTGAGAAGCACTCTTGAGGGTTACATATTCATCAAATACTAAAGTAATTTCAGAAGCCTTAAAGTTGGTGCTGAAGTTAGGAGGAAACGAGGTATCTAATCTTGGGGCAAGTGTGTCTTTTGGTCCGCCTGTAGGCGAAGAAATGCTTGCACATGATGTACTGAAAAAATATACAAATGCTGAGACCAGAATTAAAACTGGTAAAAAACGAAGAAGCTTATTCAAAGGAATAATACTGTTGGTTATTAGCTGCTGCAAAAATGCAATTATTACCAATTTAAGTGCCAGATGTTTATAAAAGTTTGGGTCAACCTAAAATGTGTGCATTGATATGATAGGAGAGTGAGTAAATTTTTGTCATGGTTTTCCAAGCGTTTTACCGCAAAGGTGGAAAACCTCGCCAAAAAAACTTGACGCTTAACCCTTATTTGCCTCGAGCTAAAGCACGGGGTTAAGTATGTTTTGCGCTGTAGAAGTTTTTATGAATATGCCTGTTCGATGAACAATAGAAAGGGATTATTGGGCTATGGCCAAAGTGAAAAGTGAAATTTTTACTCCGGGGATGTGTTCCAGTTTGGTTACGCATGCCTCTACTGTAGAGCCGGTGGTTACCACATCATCTACCAACAAAATATGTTTTCCTTCCAGCTTTTCGGGATGGTCAACGGCAAAAACGGTTTTTACATTGAGCCATCTGGCAAAGCGTGATTTTTTAGTTTGTGTTTGGTTGTAATATTTCCTCAGCAGAATATCAGTTTGATAAGCGATGTGGGTATGGTCAGCAATAGTTTTTGCTATCACTTCGCTTTGGTTATAGCCTCTTGTTTTCAGTTTTGCCGGATGCAAGGGCACAGGAAGTATAATGTCAATATCCTTAAAAAATGAAGTTTGGCGCAAGTCGGAAATGGCAAAGTGTGTCATTCGTTCGCCAACTTCGGTGCGCCCCTTGTATTTAAAATGATGCATGAGTGATTGTACCATTCCTCCTTTTACAAAACGTAGGTAAGAAGTAGCTTTTTCTAAAAAGCAGCGACCATTAAAAATATGAAGTAAGGGATTGTCAAAATCCGCGGCAAAATCTGTTTTGGGAAGTTCGTGAAGGCACTTTATGCAAACGATATCTTCATTGCTCACCAAGGGCTCATCACAACCCAAACAAGCATTTGGATAAATGATGTCAATAAAATCATGGAGCCAGGTATATTTTAGCATGAAGGTTTATTTTTGAACTTCAATAAAGATACTAAATGACTGATAAGGACAAGGCTAAAAATGTAAACAAAGGATTATTGTATGTAATTGTGCTCTGCATGGTTGGCCTACTGGCTACAAGCTATTTTTTGTTGACTGCATTAAATGATGTGCGTGAACTTACCACTCATAAAGATGTGCTTATTCGCAGATTAGCCGAAGAAGTGATGGCTAAAAAAGAACTACAGAAGGAAGTGGATAGTTTGAAGAAAATACTGGAGGTGGATAAAATTCAGCCTATTTCCAGCGATGTCCAGACGATTGTGAAGCCTTAGAAGAACGCCTTAATTTCTACATTTCCTGTATGAATAGGGTTGGTGCCCTCGCTTACACGCCCGCTGTAGTTAAGGCTTATCAGAATATTTTTCTTTAGCGTACGCTGCAGCGTGACTGTCCAGGTTCCGTTTCTTCCAGGACGCAGGCTTTGGAGCATTTCATATCCGGCAGGTCCATTGGCATTTCCTTCAAAATCGTTGATGATATAATTAAGGCTTAGAAGACCGGTAAATTTTTCGGCAGAATTGAAAGAGAGGTCAGCTCCGATGGTTTGTTCAAAAAGATTGTTTTCATCCTCACCACTGCTTTGTTGACTGTTCCATTCATAGCGGCCCGTGAGTACAAAGTAACTGCCCGGCTGGTAAGAGAGTGCATATTTGTTGAGCACTTGATCGATTCCAAAATTGCGTGTGGCAAAGTTGGCCGATATATTTTGCTTGTCAATTACGGAGCCTTGAATTTTAAAAAGTAAAACTTCAATGGGCTGATAGCGCAGATTTGCCGTGTTCTCATTTATCGCACGCTGCTCCACACCATAGCTCAATAAGTTTCTGTTGTCTGTTTTTCGATAGGTATAGTCCATTCCAAACTTGGTGGCCGTGCGGTTAAAAAATACGGTTGACCTAAAGTTGTTGTTCATGGCCACAATCAAGCTGTCATCGGCTACTTGCTTAAATGGGTTCAGGCGATTTGTATTTCCTGTGAGCAAAGTTTTTCTATCCAGTTGATAATTGAATAAAAGTGAAAAACGAGAGATGGTTTTCCGGATATCATCAGCATTTTTCCAGGCCCCAGGGGTATTTATATTTAGGTTTTCACCAAGCTTCAAAAGGTTGGTACGGATGTAAGTGTTGGTGACCGAAAATACCCGAACGTATTTCGCCAAATCGGGCGAAGGTGCTATTTCAAATTCATCAAGCTCTTTTATGCCATTGTCGTTATAATCTGTCCAGGTGTAAATCCCTGTTCCGGCAGGTACTTCAATGTAGCTGAAGTTTCTGCGTGGCTCAGTACCTGAGCCTGTTTCATAAAAGGTGGAACTAACGATTGAGTTTTTCCAAAGGCGCTGTACATAGTTTAGTCTACTGGTGATGGTGCGCTGCAAATCGATCGGTGTGGGCTCGTAAATTTCTAGGTTTCTAATGTTGATATTGGCGCCAATAGTGCTGTTAAAGTTGGTTTGATATTGTGAGCGAATTCCATAAGTAATGGCTCTCGAAAAGTTTTCAAACTTTCCGGCAACAGCGGTGTCATCAAATCTTTGTAGAAAACTAACTTCAGTAAAGTTGGCGGTGCTATCACCAAAACCAGAGTAAAGTTGATACTCTAAAAAGTTGTAGCTGGTAGGCGAAAGTGTGTCCATTCCGAGTGCCTGTCTTTTATTCCATTCACCTACAGAGCGAATTCCTGCCCAAAATTTGGGAGTGATAAAATGTGTAAAAAACCCTTGCTCGCGCAGAAAGGTTGTGGTGCTCAGCGAATCCTTTGAATTTAGCATACTCGCACTTACAGCAGAAATATTTTCTTGATTTCTTAAACGAAGGGTTACCGTGTTTCTCAGGCCATTGTAACCATCAGCACTCAGCACATCAGCTCGGTATTCGGCCAAACTGCTATCATTGGTAATACCAAGACTTACACCACCAAGTTGCACCCCTCCATCAAAATTGTTGTCCAGGTTCCAATCCCGGGCAAACTCTACATTGCGAATGCGCTCTATAGTTCGGAAGTTATCTTGGTTGAATTCATAATTGAGACCTGTGTAGATGTCAAACTTTTCTTTTTCCTTCAACCACTTGTACTGAAAACCCCCGGCCGAGCCGTTGTCATTGTTTTTATCTACATCTGAAAATAGGTTGACGTCATTTTGGCTTGTCGCAAGATTTACACTCAACCAATGATTTTTGCCAATTTTCCCTTCGCTTTTTAAAGTGATAATCTGGAGACGGTTTGGTGCCACCAGCTGTTTTACGGGTTCGTAGCTTCCTTGTGGCTGCCCGTTTACAGGCGGCACCCACTGAAATACGCGGCCGTTCGCATTGCTCTGTACCTGCTCATAATTCCCCCGAAAGGGGCCAAGAAATGCAAATGAAGCGCTGTACAATTGCTGGGTACTATCTACAGAATACACTAGCACAGAATCGGTTCCCAATGAGTCAACCAGTTTGTAAAGTACCAGATCATCACTAAAGGCTACAGGGTTTACCGTGCTCACTACAGCACTGTTCAGGTTGTCGCCTGCTTGCGCTAAAATTTCTTTTTCTTCATCGCTATTTTCCTGAAGCAAGGGTTGGTTTTTACTATCCTGCTCATTGTAATACTGAACAGTGGTTTTAAAATTTTGACTTTCATACCCCGTTTCGCCAAAGACTACCGTGCGCAGATAGTTTTGCTCGGTGTATTGAAATTCCACAACTATCCTTCTTTCTTTGGTGATGGGACGCAGGGCCGTAAAAGAGATTTCGCCAGCATTGTAATCAATCACATAGTCATACTGCTCACCACGTTTCATTAATATCCCATCAATGTATACCCGCTCCGAACCCGAAATAATAATGATGAAAGGCTCGCCAGAATTACCGGTAAGCTTGTAAGGTCCTTGGTTTCCTTCGTTTCCCTGAATTCTGTTTCGTGCAAACTTACCACGGGCCACGCCACCTTGAAGCTGAATTGGGACATTACCTTTTTTTCCAGCTTTTATGTCTGTAAAAATCCCTGCCCCACTTATTCGCTTATCAAAACGAAGAAAATTGTTGCTTTGCGAAGTCACGTTATAATCTCCTGCGCGGAGAAGTCCAAAGTCTAGGTTTTCCAGTTCTATATAAACTTTGTCAAATTCTTGCAGTTGCTGCGTATAACCATCCGCTTGCACGGGAATACTATTGTCGGTAATACTTGCGCGTATTTGGGTGCCCTGTCCCAAATCTCCACTCAGCTGTAAGTTGAGACTACTGTTTAGCACGGCATCCTGATTATTTCCTACAGTAATTCCGCGACTTATACTTCCGTTTGACGTAAGTCCTGCAAAAGGTGTAAAAGTGCTATTGGTGCTTTCGGGCCTATAGAGGGGGTCTTTTTCTTCCGCGAAAGCGGGCAAAATAAGACTGGTATCTTTATGCTGAAAGCGCTGATTTAGTGGAAGCGGCAATACCTGAAAGTTTAAAATTAGCGTGTCGCGAAGAGGTGTGTTGAACTTGATATAAGAAACCGGCTGCTGGTAAAGTGTATAATGAGGCTTGGCCTGAAAACCGCTTAGGGTAGTGAAATCGATATGTTCTTGCAAAACTGGAAGCGAATCCAAAAAGAGAGAATCCTTTGCGGGAGCTGCGATTTGGCTACGTTTTGAAGTCCAGCCCATAGGGTCGGTCTGCCCAAAAATGCTGGGCGCAACAAACAAGAAAAGAAAGCTTATCCGAAGGGCTAAATTCAAACTCAAATTTATTTTTCAATATTACCCACTTATTTCCACTTTTGCGGGCAATAGGTAAACGGTAATAATCCTAATATAGGATTGACAAAGCACGAAAAAACGATGAAGGTAATTTCATATAATGTAAACGGAATACGAGCGGCAGTAAAAAAAGGATTGATGGAATGGTTGCAAGCGGCAAATCCGGATGTGCTTTGCTTGCAAGAAACCAAGGCACAGCCTGAGCAAATAGACCATGAACTCATAAAAGAAACGGGCTATCATGGCTATTATCACAGTGCTCAAAAAAAGGGCTATAGCGGAGTGGCTATTTTAACCAAAACGCAGCCAGACCATGTGGAAATAGGCTGTGGTATTGAATATATAGATCTTGAAGGACGCATCATTAGAGCAGATTATGGAAACCTTTCAATCATGAGTGTGTACATTCCATCGGGAACAAATATGCTGCGTCAAGGACTGAAGATGCAGTTTTTAGCAGATTTTCAGCAGTACATTTCTGAACTATTAAAAGAGCGCCCAAACCTGATTGTATGTGGCGATTATAACATTTGCCATAAGGCGATAGATATTCACAATCCTATTCAAAATGCAAACTCATCAGGTTTTTTGCCGGAAGAAAGAGAATGGGTAAGCGGATTTATCGACAGCGGATTTATTGACAGCTTTAGATATTTCAATCAAGAGCCGCATAATTATTCGTGGTGGAGTTATCGGGCCAATGCCCGAAATAATAACAAAGGCTGGCGTATAGATTACAACATGGCAAGTGCTCCGTTGGAAAGTCGTTTAAAAAGGGCTGCGATTTTGCCCGAAGCTAAGCATTCTGACCATTGCCCCATCTTGCTTGAGCTGGATTAAGACAATTATCAATACCCCATTATTCATAACTTAAAGAAAAGGCTATCGCATGGTGCGGGTAGCCTTTCTACTTTCGTAGGATAATCTTATTTCTATGAAACGAATTTTCATTTTAGCCCTTAGTGGTGTTTTGTTGAGTTCATGTGTGACGAGCAAGATTCACAAAGAACTACAGGCAAAGTATAAGGATTTGGAAGGTACGAACCTTGAATTGCGAGAAGAGAATGATGCGCTAAAAGCTAATTTGGGTACCACCCAGGATGAGCTGGAAGCGGCCAGGAAATCACTGGCAAAGCTTAATGAGGAGCATGATGCCTTGAAGAAAAGCAATGATGAATTGCAAGCTCGCTATAGGGATTTGAATAAGAATTATGAGTTTTTGTTAGAAAACAATAACGCGCTATTGGCAAGCAATCAGGCAGAAAATAAGAAGTTGATTGAAAAGCTAAATGTGCTTCAGCAGGAGTTACAGGCCAAGGAAGATTCGCTGACCAATGAGCAGCAAAAGCTGGAATATTTGAGCCAGGAATTACAGAAGCGCGAAGCCCGTGTATACGAATTGGAGTCAATGATTGCTGAGCAAAACAAGCAAGTGGATGCTATTCGTAATCGCTTGAAAGAGGCACTTTTCAACTTTGAAGGAAAAGGACTTACCGTGGAGCAGCGCGATGGTAAGGTGTATGTTTCTTTGGAAAATAGCCTTCTATTCCCAAGCGCCAGCTGGAATGTGGATGGAAAAGGAAAAGAGGCTTTGCAAGAATTGGCGAAGGTACTTGCCGAAAACCCTGACTTGAATGTAATGGTAGAAGGCCATACAGATGCGGATGCTTTTAACGGAAAAACAGCTGTGAAAGACAACTGGGACCTTTCAGTAATGCGCGCTACTTCTATTGTAAAAATATTGACTGCCAATGAGGGTGTGGATCCGGCTAAGATTACCGCTGCTGGTAGAAGTGAGTATATTCCTGTGTCAGATAACGACACTGCTGAAGGAAAAGCTAAAAATCGCAGAACAGAAATTATTATCACTCCGGATTTGGACGCTATTGTGAAAGTATTGTCTGAAGTGAAAGAGTAAGTATTAAGAGTTTACATTTCTCTACTTTTTATTTTAAGGCGACCCTTCGGGGTCGTTTTTTTATTGGTGCTTTTTAGAAATGTTTCAAGGATTATGCGCCCCCACTGGGGGCGTGATGATGAGGTGATTCTATTTTCTATTGATATCCGAACCCGCTGGGTTCGTTTAGAGCTTTTTGTTTTGAGCGTGTATGTTTAACGCTAAGAGTCAAATGAAACAGAGTGATGTTTGATTGGGCTAATGATAGATGAACGTTCAGCAAATGCCAGATGTATTCCGTATACTTTCAGGATAGGTTGACCTCAGGGAGGTCAAATGTCAATAGAAAGATTGATGAGTACACATCAGGTCGACCCCAGCGGGGTCGAATATATATGCCCAATTCGACCAGGATTTTTGATTTTGTCAAAATGACTATTTTCATAGTAAAACCAAGAAATGGCAAATACCTATTCTCAACTATATACTCATGTGATTTTTGCAGTAAAAAATCGCGAAGCCTTAATTCGTGAAGAGTTTAAAGAAGAATTGTATAAATACATTTCAGGTATTGTAAACCGCAAAGGGCAAAAGCTTTTCGCGATAAATGGTATGCCAGATCATATCCACATCCTTTTAAGTCTATCTCCGGATTGTTCCTTGTCAGAATTGGTTAGAGAAATAAAAAAGTCTTCTAACGGCTTCATTAAAGAAAAAGGTTTATCCAATTTTCCCTTTGCGTGGCAAGCAGGTTATGGGGCGTTTTCCATAGGAGCTTCTCAAGTTTCGAAGGTTGTGAATTATATTGAAAATCAAGAAAAGCATCATACTAAGAAATCCTTTGAAGATGAATACAGAAGTTTTTTAGAAAATTATCAGGTGGATTTCAAGGATAAATATTTGTTTGAATTTTTTAAAAAGTAACATTCGACCCCGCTGGGGTCGCTCCCCATGGCGGCTTTATTTCTATTGACATGTGAACCCTCTGGGTTCAATGTTTGAGGGTATAACCACATAGTTGCAATGTGCTTTTTACACTAGATTGGTTGAGTCCTATTTGATTTTCTGAAGCATTATTAAAATACAATTCGTCTGAAGCTGATTCTATCTATGAGGTTTATTTTTACTGACAATTGAATTAGCTACGTTCGCTATTACACTGAGTGTTATCAAAAAATCGTAGCGGAGTTTCTTTGGGCAATACTGTGGAGGAAGGATTTTCCTAAGTGTTTATTCACGATCATTGTCTAATATAGGCTTGTCCTAATGTGGGTGAGAGACCTCAGAGAGGTCCAATGTCAATAGAAAAAGAATGTTATACCAATACAACCCCAGCGGGGTCGCATATCTAACCTTTTTGCTTCTCCCCAAACCTGTCCCTCAATTTGGTGGTGGGCATTTCAAAGTATTTATACAACAGTATAGAACCAAAAAGAGAAACGAATAAATAGATGACAACTCTCAAAACATCTAAACCTAAAGTATGCTCAGCCAGCTCTCCGCGCAGGGTTAGAGGAATGATAAAACCCTTGGTAAGGGTGAAGTGGATGAGGTACATAGAATAGGAAACAAGGCTTATCAATGTAATACCTCTGGCTACTTTTCCTTTTCCTGTTTTTACGGAATTAAGAATGGGTAAGCATAGAAATACTCCGGTAGCAAATACTAAAAATGAAAGTACTGTGTGGTAAAAGTAATTGCCATCAAAAATCTCTTTGGCGTAATGAAAACACACTTGATTAATAATGAGGAGAATAAGGCCCAGCCACATTTTTAGCTTAGGTTTAGATAACCAGCCCTTAGAAAAGAAGGTGGAAAGGTAGGCCCCCAAAACCCCCATCATTAACGAGTCAAATCGGGTGATTACCTGCTTTCGAAAAAAATGATCGTAATCCTTTAGGCTGGCAATTTCCATCACATTAAAGCGGTAAAAACGAATCCCAATGGATAGAGCTATAAAGGCAATGATCAACCATGGAAACCATTTTTTTAGCGAAGCTTCACTTCTGAAAATAGCAAAGCTGGCGAAAGGAAAGAGAATGTAAAACCATTCCTCCACGGCTAAGCTCCAGGCTTCCTGAAAAAAGTGGGGGTGTGGGCCGGCAAAGTTTTGCAGGAACAGCACATAAGGAAACATGTCCTTAATTTGAACATCCCAATAGTACCAGCCCAAAACCGTTACTATTATTAAAATCAAAAAGTAATTGGGGAGTGTGCGAAACCATCGCCTTATCCAAAATTCACGAAGCTCTTTAAATCCTCCCCCATTGGTAATAATCCGTTTTATAAGAATTTGGCCAATCAGAAATCCACTGAGTACAAAGAAGATGGAAACACCATCTAAAACCAAAAAACTCAATGGACGGATATAGAATTGCTCTTTGAGCATGGGTAGCCCGTGCCCATAGATTACAAATAGGATGGCCAAGGCACGTAGTATGTCCAGCCCGTATATACGCTTGCTTAGGTCAATATCAATATGGAAAAGTCTTCTGAAGATGCTGCGTCTTTTTTGAGGTTTGGTGAAAACGGACACAATAATACAAAAAGGGAGGGCCGACTACCTTGCGGC
>JAUHWX010000079.1 GCA_030427285.1 Bacteroidia bacterium | reverse complement strand
GAGAACTTGGTTTCAAAATTGGATAACCTAATTATCGGTGGAGGAATGGCCTATACTTTCCTTAAAGCTCAGGGCGGAAAAGTTGGATCAAGCTTGGTAGAAGATGACTTTTTAGAAACCGCAAGAGAAATTTTGAAAGCAGCCGAAGCGAAAGGAGTTAAGGTTTACCTTCCAGTTGACTCGGTAAACGCTGACAAGTTTGACAACAATGCTGCTAAAGAAACTACACCAGCTGATGAAGTAAAAGATGGCTGGATGGGACTGGATGTAGGGCCGGAAACTGTTGCCATGCTTGATGAAGTTTTGGTTAATTCAAAGGTTATTTTGTGGAACGGCCCAATGGGTGTTTTCGAATTTTCAAACTTTGAATTTGGAACCAAGGAAGTTGCCAAAAGTATTGTGAAGGCTACCGAAGCCGGTGCTTTTAGTATTGTTGGTGGTGGCGACTCTGTGGCAGCTGTGAAGAAATTTGAAATGGCTGACCAGGTAAGTTACGTATCTACAGGTGGCGGTGCAATGCTTGAATATCTAGAGGGGAAGGAACTCCCTGGCATCAAGGCTGTCCTTAATTGATGGCGGAATAAAATCAAAGGGGGATTCTTTCTTTTCAAAATCAGTAGAGAATCCTCCTATTGTAAGGCTTACCTCTAGTAAGTGCTCATATACAATGCTCTTTTTTAGTTGTGGAGAATTTTTCTTCCATTGGTTGAACCACGGCTGGGCAAAGAATATAAAAAGACAGAGGAGCAGTAAGCTTTTAAGAAAACCAAAAATTCCACCAAGCACACGGTTTACCATGCCTAGCATCATAAACTTTAGCATTTTGGTAAGGATAAATGCTAGAGCATAAAGACCCAATGAAACGATTAGGAAGACGGAAATGTAGCCCGCAATTTCTAAAGTTGTTTCCGAGGCTTCGAAATGCTTGGCAAGCCACTCGGACATTTCAGCAGAATAGGTATAGGCAAAGTAGATTCCAAGAAGGATTGCCAGTACAGAGGCGAGTTCATGAATCAAACCTTTTATAAATCCGCGGATTAAACCGTAGACTAAAGGCAGTAAGAGAAGAATGTCAACAAAATTCAAGATATAGTCCTTTTAGAGGGCTTCAAAAGTATTTTAAATAAATGAATAGGGAAGAACTTAAAGAAAAGTGGGAAAAGCTCGTAAAGGACGTTTCTGCTCGTTTTGGAGATGGCGAGGAACTAGACCTTGATGCTATAATTTTTTTGGTAGGTGTACAAGAGCTGGGAATGGGCTTTGGAAAATTTAAGAAGGACGAAAAGCTGAACCTTATGCACATCGCTATCTGTAGAGTACTAGAACCCTATGGATATTACGAATATGAAGGACGTGACCCTGATGGATGGCCACATTATAAAGTAGTGGAACAACTTCCTGCGCTCAAGCCAGGAGAGCAAAGCCTGCTGATGAAAGAAGCTTTGGTGAGGTATTTTGAAAATTAAGGTGAGTAAACGCAGCCAGGAATATTAGGATCGTAAGCTTCTAGGTAAACTGTTTTATAAACTCTCTCATTTGGCTCAAGACGAATATCGGCACAGCCCATATATGTGTAAGGGTTAGCTCCTCTGGTGGCTCTAACCAATAAAACTGCATCATATTCATAATTAAAGCTTACCTCACCTTTCTGGTTGGTGTACCCTAATTTATCCACCGTGTTACCTTGCACCGGTGTAAAAACTTCTACGGCAACATTATTCACAGCAACGCTATCATCGTAGGTTTTTACAATAATGGTAAATGGATATTTGGGGTTTAAGTCTTCCTTTTTACAAGAAATAAGGAAAGCTATGGAGAGCATTAAGATGGGGAGTAGTAGTGTCTTTTTCATAATTGCTTTTAACATCCGTTATGAGCGCTGTCTTGAAATGGCTTTAAGTCTATGTAAATCTTATTCTCTCCGCGTTCAACCTCTACAAAGCCACAAGCCTGAAATGAGCCTTTACCTGCTTCGATTTCCAGGATCACTTTATTGTCAAAAGAAAATTTGGCTTCTCCTTTTTCATCAGTAGTATACCAATAGTCAACAAAACTATTGGAAACGGGAGCAAATAGATGCACTGTAGCATTCTGAACCTTTACGGTATCGTAGGTCGTAATAACCACGGTAAGCTCATACTTGCGAGTATCCTTTTCACAAGAGGTGGAGCTTAACGCGACCCCAAGTATGAGTAATAATGCACCAATAACAGGAAGAAGTCTTTTCATGAGTGTTGATAATAATTCACATCTTTGCCAAAAGCAAATATAGTAATTAACGTATACGATAGGTTTTTCGCCTTTTATGGAAGCTAAAATTAAAGGATATCTGCAGGAAGTTGAAAGTTTCAATGAGTCTGATGAAGCTAAGATTGAAGAGTTTAGAATAAAATTTCTGGGTCGAAAAGGACTAATTCCTGCGCTGTTTGAAGAGTTCAAGGCATTGCCAGGAGAACAAAAGCGTGGTGTAGGAAAGCCACTAAATGAGTTAAAGCAAGCGGCTGCCTCCAAAGTAGATGAGCTAAAAGCAAGTGTTTCTCAACAGGCGGGGACTAAAATGCATTATGATCTCACCCGCCCGGGTGGGGAAATTGGCCTAGGGAGTCGTCATCCTGTGAACCTGGTAAAGAATGAAATCATTCAAATTTTCGAAAGGATAGGGTTTAATGTAAGTGAAGGACCGGAGATTGAAGATGATTGGCACAACTTTACTGCTCTTAATTTTCCTGAAGAACACCCGGCTCGTGATATGCAGGATACTTTCTTTGTAGCGAGAAACCCGGACTGGGCTTTGCGTACTCATACAAGTAGTGTTCAGGTGCGCACCATGGAAAATCAAAAGCCACCAATACGTACTATTTCTCCGGGAAGAGTATTCAGAAATGAGGCAATTTCGTCACGCTCGCACTGTATCTTTCACCAAGTGGAAGGGCTTTACATAGATAAGGGAGTAAGTTTTGCTGACCTAAAGCAAACACTACTTTACTTCGCACAGGAGTTTTTTGGAAAGGATACTAAGATACGTCTTCGCCCATCATACTTTCCCTTTACCGAGCCGAGTGCCGAGATGGATGTATACTGGGGCTTGGAAAATGAGGTGGACTACAGAATGACCAAAGGAACTGGTTGGTTGGAAGTAATGGGTTGCGGAATGGTAGACCCAAATGTGCTGGAAAACTGCGGAATAGACTCCAAAGAATATAGCGGTTATGCTTTTGGAATGGGCGTGGAACGAATCGCTATGCAACGATTTCAAATCAGTGATATCCGTCTTTTATTTGAAAATGACCAGCGCTTTTTAGAGCAATTCAACTCAGCTCTTTAGGATAGCTTATCAATGGCTTTTGCCAAATTAATATCCTTATCTGTCACTTTAGAACCCGAATCATGGGTGGTGAGAGATAAGGATATTTTATTGTAAACATTATAAATCTCGGGGTGGTGATTGTGCTTTTCAGCTAAAATGGCCACACGGGTGAGAAAGGCAAAAGCCTCGCTAAAGTCGTTAAACTTAAAATCTTTTACTAGCTTATTGTCTTTTTCTTCCCAGTTCATGCCCTAATCTATTTGACTAATTTTTAACATATTAGTTGTGCCGCTTTCTTCAATTGGCATACTTGCAATTTTTACAACAAGGTCTCCCTCATCTATTAAACCTTTGTTTTTAGCTATTTGTTTTATTTCCTTAAAAGTATTGTCAGTACTTTCCATATTGTCATAAAAATACCCTCGTACTCCCCACACAAGGCTCAACATGTTTAAGATAGAGCGGTTTGCTGTAAATACAATAATGTTACTCTTAGGTCGGTGAGAAGATATTTTATACCCCGTATAACCACTAAACGACATGGTTAGAATTGCTGAAGCGCCAATTTGATCAGCAATTTTACTTGCATTATAGCATATAGAGTCCGTTATAAACCTTTCATTGCGATAAGTTGGAGGGTTTTCTGTTTGGGTGGCAACCTGTCCGCTTTCTTCCACATGCTCGATGATTTTTGACATGGCATCAATTACCTTAATAGGATGTTTACCAACAGAAGTTTCGCCACTCAGCATTACAGCGTCTGCTCCATCCAGTACGCTATTGGCCACATCATTTACTTCTGCACGAGTTGGGCTGGCATTTTCTATCATGCTCTCCATCATCTGGGTGGCAATTACCACAGGGCGAGACATTTTGTGGCACTTGTTCACAATCATTTTTTGGATAAGAGGAACACTTTGCATCGGAACCTCCACTCCAAGGTCACCACGGGCCACCATGATGGCTCCAGTTTCCTCTATAATGCGATCAATCTCTACTACGGCCTCTGGCTTTTCTATTTTAGAGATAACGCGACATGGGGCATTGTTTTCAGCAATAATCTTTTTTAGCTCGATTACATCATCAGCAGAGCGCACAAATGAAAGACCAATCCACTCTACTTCATGTTCCATGGCAACCTTTAGGTCTGCCAAATCCTTATCGGTAAGGCAGGGAAGTGAGATTTTTGTATTTGGTAAATTCACCCCTTTTTTTGATTTAAGTGGACCGCCATGAATTACTTCTGCTTGTACTTCATCAATGCCGTTGGTGCGAATTATTTTCAAAAGAATCTTACCGTCATCCACGAGTATACGCTCACCAACTTTTACATCGCGAGGAAACTGCGAGTAGGTCATAAATACTTTTTTGGCGGTCCCCATCTCATCTACATTAGAAAAGGTGAGAATGTCTCCCTGCTTTATTTCAGCACCCTCTTCTACGTTTCCAATTCGCAACTTAGGACCTTGCAGATCTGCAAGAATCGCTACGTTATAGTCGTGTTCAGCGTTTAACTCACGAATTTGCTTTATCATTTGCACAGCATCCTTATGTGAGCTGTGTGAAAAATTTATGCGAAATACATTTACCCCAGCTTGTATCAACTTGTACATGGTCTCCTTGCTTTCGGTTGCAGGGCCCAGGGTTGCAATTATTTTAGTTTTGTTAAAGGACATAATCTTTTAGTATTCTAGTAGTAGATTTTTAATGTGTTTTGAGCCTTCAATGTTAACTTTTTGAAAGGTGCGAATATGGCTGAGTTTCTTTAAGCTTTCGTTAACAAAAGCATTTAGGCTTGCGGATGAATCTCCTTCATACCATAAAAAGAAGTCAATCATCTTTAAATCGGCTACCAAAGGTATGGCGCTGTTTTCAGAAAAGAGCGATTCTGGAGGTTCATTTTGAGAGGGGTGCTTTATTCTTGCTCTTCGATTAGAGGTCAGTAACCATTTAATTTGCCTGAGGTTATCATCAAATTCAAATTCACTGTAGAGAAAAGTTCCCTTTTTGGTATTGAGCTCACGGTCTACTCGGGTGCGTAAAAGCTTAAGACCTAAAATCTCATTTAGCATATAGCATAGGCGATAGTCGGGGAGCTCACTTACCAGGCCAAAGATGACAGCGTCTCTAAGGTAAAAGTCCTCATCCAACTCAATTTTTTTAGCCATTGTAGTGTACCAGTATTTTTTTATAAGCCAGTCTTGAGGCTTCTTCTTCCGCCTTTTTTTTACTGCTTCCGCTGCCAGTGCTTATCAAGTCTCCATTTATTTTCATAGAAATTTCATACTTCCTGGCATGGCTTTCACCATAGCAACCCGTTATTTCAAAAACAATATCTTTTTTATTCTTTTGCCCCCACTCAAGGATCGCGCCTTTGTGGCTGGCAATTCTACTCTCTAAATTATTTACGTCTACATGAACATGAATTATCCGATCAAGTACAAAGGATTTTGTGTCATTAAACCCGCGGTCAAGATATACTGCTCCAATAAGGGCTTCCAGTGCATCACCATATATTGACTTGGCATTTACCGTTCTCGATGTTTTTTTGACCACAAGTTTGTTCAGGCCCATTTTCATACCGAGTTGATTGAGGTGTTTTCGACTTACAATTTTGCTGCGCATACTGGTAAGGTAGCCCTCTCCACCCTCAGGATATCGTTCATAAAGATAATCTGCTACTATCGCACCTAATATAGCGTCACCAAGGTATTCTAAACGCTGATTGTTGAGTCTGGCTCCTTGGTTTTCACGTGAAGCAGAGCTGTGCCTAAAGGCTAACTTGTAATGCTCCTCTGAAATAGGAGCGAAGCCAGTAATTTTTTTTATATCAAAAAAAAAGTTCCCATTATCCTGACGGAAACGGGAACTTAATCTTTTTAACCAGTTAATCATGAAGGACTAAATGTGCTTCTTTACTATAACTGATGCGTTGTGTCCGCCAAAACCAAAGGTGTTGCTCAAGGCAACATTTACATCACGTTCCTGTGCTTTTCCGAAAGTCAAATTGAGTTTCGAATCAATGTTAGGATCATCAGTAAAATGATTGATTGTTGGGGGAACAATATTCTCTTTAACGGCCATGATGCATGCAATAGCTTCCAGAGCTCCTGCTGCGCCAAGTAAGTGGCCAGTCATCGATTTTGTTGAACTGATGTTAAGATCATAAGCGTCATCACCAAAAATGGCTTTTATCGCTTTTAATTCTGCAACATCCCCAAGTGGAGTAGAAGTACCATGCACATTGATATAGCCAATTTCCTGAGCTTTGATACCGGCATCTTTTAATGCGCTCTTCATTACCGCTGTTGCTCCAAGCCCTTCTGGGTGTGGAGCGGTGATATGATGAGCATCAGCAGAAAGACCAGCACCAATAACTTCGGCTAAAATGTGGGCACCCCTATTTTTTGCGTGTTCGTATTCTTCTAAAACTATACATGCACCGCCTTCGCCCAGTACAAAGCCATCTCTATCCTTATCAAAAGGACGGCTGGCCGTTTCGGGGCTATCGTTGCGTGTGCTCAAGGCATGCATGGCATTAAAGCCACCCATCCCTGCCTCTGTAATCGCAGCCTCGCTCCCTCCGGTTACGCAAGCATCCATCATCCCTAATCGAATGTAGTTGAAGGCGTCAATCATGGCGTTGGTAGAAGATGCACAAGCCGAAACTGTTGTAAAGTTTGGTCCGCGCAAACCATATTTGATAGAAATATGGCCACCAGCAATGTCCGCAATCATTTTAGGGATAAAGAAAGGATTAAATCGAGGAGTGCCGTCACCCTTTCCGAAAGCGATACTTTCTTGCTGAAATGTATCTAATCCTCCAATTCCAGAACCCCAAATTACACCAACACGATCTGGGTCAAAACTAGGGTGCTCAATGAGGCCACTATTCTTAAGTGCCTCATCAGCTACTACTATGGCAAAGTGAGAGAAACGGTCCATTTTGCGGGCCTCTTTTCTATCAAAATACTCGTTAGCATCAAAGTTTTTTACCTCGCAGGCAAATTGGGTTTTGAATTTGGAAGGATCGAAAAGGGTAATAGGAGCCGCCCCGCTTTTACCTTTAAGCATATTCTGCCAAGTTTCCTCAACAGTATTGCCTATTGGCGAAATGGCTCCTAAACCCGTTACTACAACCCTTTTCAATTCCATCTAAATTGAACTAGAATTTATTTTTTGGCTTCTTCGATGTACGATACCGCTTGTCCTACAGTAGCGATGTTTTCAGCCTGATCGTCTGGAATTTGAATGTCGAATTCTTTTTCGAACTCCATGATAAGTTCAACTGTATCCAATGAGTCGGCACCTAGATCGTTAGTGAAACTTGCCTCGGTGGTTACTTCATTTTCGTCAACACCTAGCTTATCAACGATTATTGCTTTTACTTTTGAAGCGATTTCTGACATGGTCGATTTTGTTTTGTAATTATTAGGCTGCAAAGAAAGTAAATTTATCAAAAAAGAAACAATAACTTACTTTAGCCGTCTGACGTAGCAGGTATTAATAAAAATTCAGAACAGAACTTACGTTAAAATGAAGAGAATTGCGGTGTTTGCCTCGGGCAACGGCACTAATACTGAGGGTATTGTAAATTATTTTGAAGATAGCGACTTGGCACGCGTGTCAGTAGTTTTTTGCAACCAAAAAAATGCAGGGGTGGTAGATCGAGCCCGATTGTTGGGCGTCCGCTGCATCATTTTCGGCAAAGAAGCGCTTCAAAATGGCGAAGTTTTGGCAAAACTCATGGAGTATAAAATAGACATGATAGTTTTGGCGGGCTTCCTTCTGAAAATCCCATCAGATATTATACAACAATTTCCAGATAGGATTATAAATCTACACCCAGCATTGTTGCCGGACTATGGCGGTGAAGGGATGTATGGTATGCACGTGCATGAAGCCGTGGTGGAGAATGAAGAAGAAGAAACGGGAATCACCATTCACTACGTGAATGAAGATTACGATGAAGGGGAAATTATTTTTCAGGAAACCGTAGAAGTGGATTACGAGGATACCGCTGAAGATGTGCAATACAAAGTACAGCAGCTAGAGCATAAACATTATCCAGAGGTAATCGAGTATGTGATAAAGGATCTGGATTGAGGTTGTTGGATGAAGGCTAAGAAATTCTATGTTGTCTGGAAAGGAAAGAAGCCAGGGGTTTACTCCACTTGGAATGACTGCAAGAGGCAAATTGATGGGTTTAAAGGAGCTCAGTATAAGTCGTTTAATGATGAAACCGTTGCAAAGAAAGCTTTTTTAGGGAACTATAATGATTATAAGAATTCGTCCGGTAAAGTAGGGACTCAGAGGGTGATATCCAGCGATTTTGCACAGTCCAAAGGTATAATCTTGGATAGCATTTGTGTAGACGCAGCTTGCTCAGGGAATCCTGGAAAAATGGAGTACAGAGGGGTTGAAACAGCCACAGGCGTGGAGCTATTCAAGGAGATGTTTGATGAAGGAACTAGCAACATAGGTGAGTTTTTAGCCCTTGTTCATGTTTTAGCCTTGGCGAAATCAAAAGGAGATACTCGACCAATTTACAGTGACTCTAGAAATGGAATGTCATGGGTTACGGCAAAACGATGCCGGACGAACTTGCAAAGAAAACCTGAAAATCAAAAACTATTTAGTGTTATCCAAAGGGCGGAGAGATGGTTGACCTCGAATGAGTGGAAAAATAAGATTCTAAAGTGGAATACTAGAGAGTGGGGCGAAATACCCGCAGATTTTGGCAGAAAATAAGCATCAGAAAAAATGTATGCTTTTTTGAAAAACACTTTTTCCCCAGCCTCTACTTAGAAAGAAATGTAATCTTCAGGATTTACAGGGTTGCCATCATACCACAATTCAAAGTGCAAATGTGGCCCAGTGGTTAATTCACCTGAGTTGCCTATTATCGATATTGGCTCACCAGCTTTTACGTTTTCGCCTTGCTGTTTTAGCAGAGATGAGTTGTGCTTATAGGCAGATATAAAATTACCCCGATGCTGAATAATCAGTGTGTATCCGGTTTCTGATGTCCACTCCGCAAAAATCACAATTCCTTCCTGGCAAGACTTTATAACTTCATTTTTCTTAGCCACAATATCTACTCCCAAGTGGTTTTCCTTTGGATTAAAATCATTGGTAACCAAGCCTTTTACCGGGGTGAAGAACGAAATGTTTTTTAAAGCCGACTCACGGTTACCTGAACTAATATTGAACTGCTCCTCCTCTTCTACCATCAATCTCAGCAAGCTATCTTCCTTACTCACCGATTTATTTATCTCCACCTGAATGATACTGTCACTCATAGCGGTATCGGCAAAGTTGATGGTGGGCTTGCCTTCTACAATGTTTTTAATGTTCAATAAATAGCGTTGATTGTAGGCGAGCTGTCGCTCTAATGAATCCGTGGTTAGCGAAAGCTCAAAAGCTTTTCTGCGCAAAGCAGTACTCGAATACCCGGGAATATATTCCCGTAAAGGGGTAAAAGAAATAAGCAATGTGGTGGCCGTAATCAAAAAGATAAATAGAAAACCTGCGAGCACAAATACATTGAGGCGGCTTAGCTTCAGCGAAAGCTTCTCTTCAAAAGTATCGTCATTAAGAATTACCAAGCGGTACTTATTACGAAGCTTCTTGCTAATCTTTCTTTGGTTTTTCTCTTTTGCCATAAAGCGCAAATATCGCAAACCTTGCGAAAAACTTAGAGGAGAGGGAAAAAAGTTAAATGTTGAGAATGGAAAAGTTGAATGTTAAAAGTTGTACGTCTCGTGAAAAAGGGTGGGCGGTTTTAGAATTGTTAGAATAAACCCTGACAGTGACCGGAGTACTAAATCAAAATCTACTAAGAGGGTCAAGACGGCTGTAAGGGCGGTAACTCTGGTTTTGAATGTTTGGCTATTTGAAGCCTTGTTTCGAATTTAAGATGCACAGTTTCCGATCGCTATAAAGAAAAGGAATTCCCGAACTGTCCCTACCAACTAAAAACATTCAAGGTATTGTTAGGTTAAAAAAACCAATATGGAGCAATTTTTACAAAAATGGGGGGAAGCTGCATATACCAGCGCGGGTTTCTTTTGGATGGCTTTATGGGCTTTTGCTTTAGGCTACCTCATTAGCAGTATGATTCAGGTTTTTGTAACAGAAGAGCGCATGCAAAAAACAATGGGCCAAAAAGAAGGAAAGGGTGTCCTCTTAGGTGCTTTTTTTGGGTTTATCAGTAGCTCATGTAGTTTTTCGGCTTTGGCTTCCGCCAAATCACTTTTTCAAAAAGGAGCCAGTTTTGTTTCCTCCATTGCATTTCTGTTAGCCTCTACCAATCTTGTGGTGGAGTTGGGAATCATCATATCCATTTTTTTAGGGTGGCAATTTGTAGTGGGTGAATATGTGGGTGGCGTTCTGCTAATATTAATCAGTTGGCTTTTGATTAGAATTATCAACCCAACTAAATTGATAAAACGCGCCAGAGAAAATTTGAAGTCTGCCGAAGGAGATGAAGAGGCTGAAAAGTCTGACTGGAAGGAGAGTATAAAGAGAGAAAAAAACTGGGCAAAAGTTTCTCGCCAATACGCAATGGAGTGGAAAATGGTGTGGAAAGATGTGACCGTTGGGTTTACCATTGCTGGAATAGTTGCGGCTTTTGTTCCTGATTCATTTTTTCAAACATTATTTATAAACTCAGGAAATGGCAACACCGACTTTTCATTTTTTGAGATTTTGGAGCATGTTATTGTTGGGCCGGTTGCGGCCTTTTTAACTTTTATCGGATCTATGGGAAATATTCCTTTGGCGGCACTTTTGTTTGGCAAAGGGGTGAGCTTTGCAGGAGTAATGGCATTTATTTTTAGCGACCTGGTGGTGTTTCCGGTTTTGCGAATAAATGCGAAATACTATGGCTGGAAAATGTCATTGTTTATTCTGTTTTTACTTTTTACCTCCCTTATCGGGACTTCGCTAATGTTGCATTATGGTTTTTCCTTAGCGGGAATATTACCGGATCCCTCTCAGGTTACTATATCCGATTCCAAGTATTTTAAACTGAACTATACATTTTACCTGAACCTTGCCTTTCTCGCTCTTTCTGGCTTCCTTATGTGGTTGGGTTTTTCAAAGTTTAAGAGGATGCACTACATGAAGGAAATGGCACCAAAAAGTAAACTGCTGGAGCAAGTTTTAAAGTATCTGGCATTACTTTGTTATTTGTGGCTGGCAGGAGGATTGGTGGTGTACTTTTTTTGATTTGGGATTTCCGATGGGTTGTGAGCGATGTCTGTGGTTTTTGGATTTAGTATGAGG
Organism: Bacteroidia bacterium; assembly: GCA_030427285.1. GTDB lineage: Bacteria > Bacteroidota > Bacteroidia > Flavobacteriales > Schleiferiaceae > Owenweeksia. The sequence goes on along the minus strand of JAUHWX010000079.1, from coordinate 1,267 downwards.
TTTGTTATTTATAATTATTTTAACCGAATCTTAAAAAGCGGACTCACAAAAACTAACAATGAAAAAAGCACTCGCTCTTGCGCTGGCGCTCTCATGCCAGCTTCTATTTGCTCAAAATATTATTTATGTAAACCATGCCGCCACCGGTGCTAATGATGGTAGCTCATGGGCTGATGCTTATGTGGATTTCCAAAGCGCGCTGGATACGGCTCAGGCCGGTGAGCAGATTTGGGTAGCACAAGGAACCTACTATCCATCGAAAGCTACCACGGCCAATCCCACATACCCAACTCGGGAAATTGGATTTAGACTGACGAATAGTGTGGAGCACTATGGTGGTTTTGCAGGCAATGAATCATCTTTGACTCAGCGTGACTGGCGGCTCAATAAAACCATACTTTCTGGTAATATTGGTAACAAGGCAATATCCACAGATAATTCCGCAACAGTGGTTTTTAATGATAATAGACTATCAGCTCAAACTGTACTGGATGGTTTTACAATTACCGAAGGAAATTACCACCCTTACAGAGAAGGCGGTAATGGCTATGGCGGGATTTATACTGAAGGCGCGGCCGTGTTCAAAAATCTTCATATTACAAAGAACAGAGGAAGAGGGGTGTATTGCCTAGAAACTAAAAACAGCTTTGTAAGCTGTCAGATAGATAGTAACGATTTGTATAATAGGTCACTTGGTAGAGGGGTGTGGATGATTGGCGATCCTTACACTTCTGACTCTTCCTATGCTGCGGTGTTTATTAATTGTTTCATCGGAAATAATACATGCTCTGGAACTTACAGCTCTGACCGGTATGTCAATGGAGAAGTATCGATAGTAGGAGAATTAAAAGTGACTTTCTCTGGATGTACAATTGACAATAGTCAAAACAGGAATGCTGTTGTGAGTACCAATATAAATATGGGGAGGGGAACGGAGGTGCTTTATGAAAATTCAATAATTAATGACTCGATTTTAGCTCATCCAAATAGTACGTATCAAATTAAGTTTAAGAATAGCCTGGTTCGTCATACGGCAGGTGGTTTCTATATTTGTACCGATTTGGGAGGAAATATTGATACGGTTCCTGGATTTATTGCTCCTGGGGATTTTCGCCTTAAGTACAATTCAGCTGCCATAGATGCTGGTTCAGTGGATTCAATTCCGCAAGATGTATGGGATATGGATTATGATGGTATCACTTCAGAGCCTATTCCTTATGACCTTAGTGGAAACCCTCGCATAGTAAACAATAGGCCGGACATGGGG
>JAUHWX010000078.1 GCA_030427285.1 Bacteroidia bacterium | reverse complement strand
CGTATATCTTCAGCTGCCAAGTACAGGTGACGCCATAAATAGTGAGGTTCTAGGGTGTGCATAGTATTCAATTAAAAACTTACTAAGTGTAAAACAGAAAGGCGCTCATTTTGTTAGCTATGCCATTACTTTATTAAATGGAACAAAACGCGAAACTGCAACATCCAATGAAAATACTCATCACAGGAGGCACCGGCCTTATCGGCACCGAAATTAGTAAGCAACTTTTAGAGCACGGGCATAGTGTAGTATATTTTAGTCGCTCACCGCGCAAAAATGATCTTGGCATACAAGAATACGCCTGGGATGTAGATAAAGGAACGTATGATAAAAAGGCCTTTGATGGCGTGGAGGCTATTATAAATCTTGCTGGAGCTCCCATTTCCGAGCGATGGACAGCCGAGTATAAAAGCGAAATACTGCGTAGCCGCGTGGATGCCACTCGCCTACTTTACACTGCCGTGCAAAAGCTTTCGCTTCCGCTAAAAGCATTTATCTCCGCTTCGGCTGTGGGTTATTACCCAAATGACTTTACCAAAATGTACAATGAAGATGATGCTCCGGGCAGCGACTTTCTTTCATTGGTTACCCAAAAGTGGGAACAGGAAGCTCAAAATTTTACGAAGTTGAATATCCGTACGGTACGGGTGCGGGTTGGCGTGGTATTGAGTAATGATGGCGGAGCTTTTCCGCTTATCGCAAAACCTATAAAGATGGGTGTAGGCTCACCCTTAGGCAGCGGGAAGCAATGGATGTCATGGATTCACATAAAAGATGTGGCGGGTATTTTTGTGCATGCACTTGAAAACAAAGATGCTCAGGGAATTTATAATGCCGTTAGTCCAAATCCTGCCACCAATACAGAAATGACCAAAGCAATTGCTTCGCAACTGGATAAGCCCCTGTGGCTTCCTAAGGTTCCTGAGTTTGCTATAAAACTGGCATTGGGAGAAATGGCAACCACCGCACTAAGCAGTAATAAAGTAAGTAGTTCTAAAGTGGAGAAAAGTGGTTATACCTTTTCCTTCCCAAATCTTGGTGGGGCATTGCAAGCACTTTTGCAATAAGGACATCACTTGATGTGAGCTATGCTTTTTTGAGTAAGTACTTAATCTTCATTCAAGACAATCCAAAATTCCGACTCCTTAATCTCTTTTTTAATTCCTTCAACTGAATAATCATCCAACCAATACGGGTGCAGTCTTATTTCAGTCTGTCTAAATTGAATTGAAAATGTTTTGTCTTTCTTATTCATTGACACAGAAGCTAAGGAATTGCCAAGCTGTTCTTTTATTTCTTCTTTATCAAAATGATTTTCTATTAGCTTGATTGACCTTTTCACAACTGCAGAATAATTAGAACTTCCTTGTGAATCTAGAGATTCAGAAACAATCGTCAAAAGAGCTTCCTCATACCTACCAAGTTGTTCCAAACAATCTGTGACATTGATTATCAATCGATTCTTTCTTATTCTGAGGTCAGTGCCCGATTCATTATAGTAAGGATACTTTTCTAAGCTTTCACTATAGTACTTAAGGGCTTTTGCATAGTCTTCTCTACCATACTCAATTGTAGCTATATTGAATGTTGCATTATGCTTATAATTAGCATAAGGCTCAAAAAGCCCTCTCCCACCAACTCTTTCATCATCTTTTAGTTTCGACTGCCTTATTTTCTCATACCACTCAATTGCTAGGTTTAAGCTATCAGCTTGATGATAAGAGTATGCGGTATTATAGAAGCTTTGGCCGTAGTACTCAAAGCGCTTGTGATTATCTACTATTTCCTTAAAGCCTATTGCAGCTTTATAGTATTCTCCGTTTTCATAATCTGTAATCGCGGCTTGAAATAGCTCTTTCGCTTTATTTTGTCCTCGAACAGTAAGAACAAAAAACAATAGGGCTATTATCTTTATTGAATATTTCATTTAGCTATCACAAAAATACGCCTATCAACGAAAAAAGCCCTTCTTATTTCTAAGAAGGGCCTTTAAACTGTTTAACTAAATTTTTCTACAAAGCATTTACATGCTTAGTGATGCTAGCCTTAAGGTTGGCAGCTTTATTCTTATGAATAATATTCTTTTTGGCAAGCTTGTCGATCATTGACACTACGGTAGAAAGAGACTTAGAAGCTTCTTCTTTATTCTCTTCCTTACGGATATCACGAATCGCATTACGAGTAGTTTTGTGCTGGTAACGGTTACGTTCACGCTTCTTCTCGTCTGATCTTACTCTCTTAAGTGCACTTTTGTGATTTGCCATTGTTCTTTTAACTAAAAATGTTGCAGCCCATAGGAGAATCGAACTCCTCTTTCCAGGATGAAAACCTGGCGTCCTAACCGATAGACGAATGGGCCTTATGTTATTTCCCTACTTCTGATTTGTGATCTTTTCTACGACCCCCTTATCAATTTTGGGAGTGCAAATGTAAGTGCTAATTTTTAATCTCCAAACAAATCTGAAAAAAAATTATTCCCTTGTCATTCGGGGGTAATATCCAAGGCCCACCTTCTTTGCAGTTTTAAGCTGTAACTCACTGCTTAAGCTCTGAATTTGCTTTACACTTACCAGCATAGAATCTTTATAATCAGGCACTGTCAGGTCATGTTCTAGGCTGCAAATCATAGCTGTATCAACCAGCTCCTTTATATTGGATTCATCCATTTGCTGCTTACCAAGATGATTAAATATGAAACTCATCTGTTTCTTTCCTTCCACAAAAAACTGACCTTCTCTATTCACAAATACCCGCGCTAGTAATAAGCCCGCATCATTCATTCGTTTATAGTTTAAGCTATCTGCCAGAAAATTGTAAATATTAATCATAGCAAAATATGCCCTTCTCCTATCTTCTTTAATATAGCTGGTATGCCATATACGGTGTGTCTTATCAAATGTAAACACATTGGTGTGCATATTAAAAAGGAGTACGTCACCACTAAAGTATAGCTCACACTCATTAGGACTATTGTCTTTAAACTCTAGTTTAAGAGCATCATCTACCTTTGAAACCTCATCAGCCACGCAGGTGGTTACATTTTCCACCACGGCCTTCATCATGCTAAAGTAATCCTTACTCTTCCTGAAGACTTCTTGTTTAATGGAAGACTTCTCGGTAAGCAATTGCATCACACGAGTATTGCACTGTAGGGGTGAGTTCATATCAATAGGCTTTTGCAAATAGTACCCTACGAGTGGATGGATTTCCGGTAAGCACGCACTTTCCTTCTTCCTCTACACTATCATTAGGAATACACCTAATGGTGGCTTTTGTAAGGTCTTTTATCTTGTCTTCTGTTTCTGGGGTTCCATCCCAATGCGCTTCCACAAAGCCTCCCTTATTTTCAATTATGTCTACAAATTCATCCCAGGTATTTGCTAGGTGGGTATTCTCAGTTCTGTATTTTTTTGCTTTATCAAAAAGGTTCTTTTGTATTTCTCCCAATCTTTCCTGAACGGTACGTGTTAAGTCACCCATATTCACCACTTCCTTGGTCAAGGTATCTCTACGCGCCAATTCCACAGTCTCATTGGCTAAATCACGTGGTCCGATGCCAATTCTCAAAGGCACACCTTTCAATTCATATTGATTGAATTTCCAGCCTGGCTTATGCGTATCTCTATTGTCATATTTTACACTCACACCAGAAGCTTCAAGCTCAGCTTTTATAACTTTTACCTTTTCAGAAATTTGATCTAGTTGCTCTTCTCCTTTATATATAGGTACAATTACTACCTGAAAAGGTGCCAACTTAGGAGGAAGTACCAATCCGTTATCATCCGAATGCGTCATTACCAAAGCTCCCATCAATCGCGTAGAAACACCCCATGAAGTTGCCCACACATATTCCTGAGTTCCTTCTTTGGTGGCAAATTTCACATCAAAAGCTTTAGCAAAATTTTGACCCAAAAAGTGACTTGTTCCAGCCTGAAGTGCTTTTCCATCCTGCATCAAAGCCTCAATGGTATACGTTTCTAAAGCTCCTGCAAAACGCTCATTGGTGCTTTTCACACCTTTTATTACGGGCATAGCCATAAAACCCTCTGCAAATTCAGCATATACATCATGCATTTGCTCGGCCTCTGCTATTGCTTCCTCGCGAGTAGCATGAGCTGTGTGCCCTTCCTGCCAAAGAAATTCTGCTGTACGCAAAAATAAGCGAGTACGCATTTCCCAGCGCACCACGTTTGCCCACTGATTTACCAAAATAGGCAAGTCACGGTAACTCTGAATCCAGTTTTTGTAGGTGTCCCAAATAATAGTTTCTGAAGTTGGCCTTACAATCAACTCTTCTTCAAGCTTGGCATTTTCATCTACCACTATACCACTTCCGTCTTCCGCATTCTTCAGTCGGTAATGGGTTACTACCGCACACTCCTTAGCAAAGCCATCTACATGAGAAGCCTCTTTAGAAAAATAAGATTTAGGTATAAATAGTGGGAAGTATGCATTTTCATGTCCAGTCTCCTTGAACTTACGATCAAGTTCGGCCTGCATTTTCTCCCAAATTGCGTAGCCATAAGGCTTTATCACCATTGATCCGCGTACACCCGAGTTCTCGGCAAGGTCAGCTTTTACTACTAACTCATTGTACCATTTTGAATAGTCCTCACTGCGGGTTGTAAGATTTTTAGCCATGTAGATTTTTTACTTGGTATGGAGTTTGTTATTTTATTGGCGAACAAAGCTAATTTATTTTAAATAGCTCACCAATGTATACCATTATGAAAAAGATAGTTTTACCTCTGATTGCCATCGCGCTGATTGTCACCGCATGTGACAGCTCAAATACAGTAACCAACAATTCTTATGACGATGGTATTTATCATAATCCCGCGAAAGATGACAGGCATTATGCGCCTGCGAATACGGATTCTACCATAAATCCTTCAACGTCCGAGTCTTTTACGTTGGAGGACTTGGAAAATCAAGAAATAACGACAAATCCTAATGCAAATGGAGAAGTAGGATATTATGAACCAAATGGTGACGAATACTACGATCCTAATGCAAACTACAGCACTGGAGCTACAGGTGGTACTGTGGTAAATAATTATTATGGAGGAAATCCATCCTTTGTAAACCCTGGCTTTAATGCTGGTATAGGCTGGAACAGCTGGGGTGGCTGGGGCATGTCAGTTGGCTTCGGATGGGGCTGGGGAGGTGGTTTTTATGGTGGATATTATGATCCCTTCTTCGCATCACCATGGTATGGTGGATACAATCCATACTGGGGCTGGGGTGGCGGCTGGGGCTGGGGTGGCGGCTGCTACGGCTACAATAGCTACTGGAATGGCTTTTATAATGGGTACTACTATGGCTCAGGTGGCGACTACGGTCATGGAGGTAGAAGCGTAGTATATGTGAGAAATGGCAACAATGCTTATCGTGGAAATAGTTACAATAATGTAGTAAGAAGCAAGTCAAGTACAGCCAGCAGAACTAGTAGAAAATCAAGCACCACAAATAGTAGTCGTGTGGCCACAAGTAGAAATACAAATGGCAATCAGGACCCGCGCAACACCACACGCACCGCAAGTACAAGAAACCCGGTGGCCTCTAGTCGTTTTAATGACAAAAATTTAAGCGCTTCACGCGAAATCAATAGAAGTAGCAATGCTATAAACAGAACAAGTACAACACGCTCTGCCCAACAAGGATATACGAGCAATACATCTACCTATGTAAAAAACAGAGCAACTACCACGCGAAGCAGCAGAAATCCTGTAGCTACCGACAACTTAAGAAACAGAAGTGCTCAGACTAATACTAGAACAATACCGAGCACCACACCTCGCTCTAATGTAAATAGAAATAATACAAATAGTAGGGCAAAAACACCAACAACGCCCAGTAGCAGAAACAATGGTAATATATATGTTCCTTCGAACCAGAGAAACAAAACTTACCAACAAAGCAATACCCCCAGTAACAGGACACCTAGCTATAGCTCACCTTCAAGAAGCAGCACTCCTTCAAGAAGCTCTACTCCTTCTCGAAGTTCAACACCGAGTTATACACCATCGAGAACCACTCCGAGCTACAACACCCCCTCTAGCAGAGGTGGTTCTTACAGCCCTTCCAGAAGTTCTAGCCCTTCCAGGTCTTCAGGTGGTGGAGGTAGATCAAGAGGTGGACGATAAAATCTAGAACAAAGAATGAAAAAAGCTCATTTAATATTAATGCTTGCGGCTGGGTCTTTTGGGCTCAGCGCGCAGAGCATTGACCATCTAAGTCTTTTCAGCGGAACAGATTTACATGGCACACCGAGATACGTAAGTATGGGTGGTGCTTTTACAGCACTAGGTAACGATATGAGTGCCTTACACATCAATCCTGCCTCAGGAGGTGTTTATCGAAATGATAACTTCTCTTTTACCTTAGGTTTTCAAAATCGCGGATCTGAAACCTCGTTTTTAGGAAACAACCAAAATTTTAATGACTTCAATCTAATTTTAGAAAATATAGGTCTGGTGAAAAAATTTGGCCCAAAGGGTAAGTACTTTTTTGGCCTTAGCTATCAAAAGCTTGCAGACTTTAGCAATTTCTACTCTGCATCTGGGGTAAACAGATATAATATGGATGCAAACGGATTAGAAACAGGAGTAACACTTGGTGAGTATTGGCTAGATGCTGCCAACCCAAACTATCGATTTAACAGAAACTCTCTTGGGTTTACAGCGAACGAACTCGCACAGCAGGGTTTCCTTGAAGAAGCATCTTCATTAGGAACGGTACTTCTTACTGACACCAACGGTTACGCCACTATTTATGACTACTGGGCAGATGATGCTACTGATATAAACTACAGGGTAGAAGAGAGTGGCGGCCGCAATGAATTTGCACTAAACCTTGGAGGAAATTTTGAAGACAAATTCTACTATGGGATTGGCATTGGATTTACCAGCTTAAACTATAGACGTATTGCAACATTGTCAGAATCTGGATATGCAGATTCAAGCTACGTGACAGAGAGTATTGTAAATTACCGTAATGAAGTAGATGCATCTGGTATCAACCTGAAGTTGGGTTTTATATACCGACCGGTGCAAGCCCTTAGAATTGGAGCCTCGCTCGAAACACCAACTTGGTGGTATCGTGTTGATGAAATGCAGAGTGTAAGTGTGGATGCCTTAGCATTTGATAACACCCGGTTTGTTGGTACAGAGTATCTTATCGATGATATCCGATATTCTATAAAATCGCCAATGATAGCGAGAGCAGGAGCTGCTGTTGTATTAGGAAAGCATGTAATAGTGAGTGCTGACTATGAGTACACAAACAGTCAAAATCTTACATTGAGCGAACGTGATGGTTATGATTACTCTGGTTTTCAAGCGGATTGGGAGACTGCCAGCCAAAGCACCCACGGCTTGAAAGGTGGGCTAGAGCTAAGATTTAACTCTCTATATTTAAGAGGAGGATACCAATACCGCACTTCTTTTTTCAAAGAGCAATTTGAATATGAGTCCGACAGAAGTGTGTATGCATTCGGAATTGGCTACAAAAGCGGAGCAATAGGAATTGACTTAGGCTACAGCCTGGCAAAATACACTACTCGTCCCATCGTTCACAATGCTTTGGCCTATGGGTTTGATACTAGTGCTCAAACTCCAGAAGATGGTGCGCTTGAAGGTTATGATTATGATCGCGCTACCTTAACAAACACCACTCAAAAAGGAAACTTTCTTATAGGTCTTAATTTTAGCTTCTAAGTTAAAATTAAAAATTATCAAAGCCGATACCTGAAAGAGTATCGGCTTTTTCATTTCCCGTCAGTTCCATTACAAATATTACTTTTGGGTCACCCGCAATTCTGCATTCAAAATTATTCCCATGAAAAAACTGTTTATCCTTCTATTTTCTATTGTTTCGGCTTTTGGCTACAGCCAAGATGACAACAAAACAATACTCCAAAAAACCTCATTGAGCGGCCTTTCCTTTCGCGAAATTGGCCCGGCACTTACTTCTGGCCGTATTGCTGATATTGCTGTGAACCCAAAAAATCACAATGAATATTATGTAGCTGTTGCCAGCGGTGGTGTATGGAAAACTGTAAACAATGGAGTTACTTTTCAGCCTCTATTTGACAGCCAAGGCTCCTACTCTATCGGCTGTGTTACAATAGATCCGAGCAATGAAAATATAATTTGGGTAGGAACTGGTGAAAATAATAACCAGCGCAGCGTGGCCTATGGCGATGGCGTATATAAAAGTACCGATGGTGGACAAAGCTGGACAAACGTGGGACTCAAAACTTCCGAGCACATCGGTATGATTACCGTTCATCCTGAGTTTTCAAACATAGTTTATGTAGCGGCTTACGGCCCCGTGTGGAGCGCTGGTGGCGAAAGAGGAATTTACAAAAGCACCGATGGCGGAAAGAATTGGGAGCGCGTTCTCAATGTTTCAGAAAACACTGGTTTTAATGAAATCCATATGGACCCGAGAAATCCAGAAGTGCTTTACGCGACAGCGCACCAACGCAGACGCCACGTTTGGACTTATGTTTCAGGTGGGCCTGAATCTGCAATATATAAAAGTGAAGATGCAGGTAAAACCTGGAATAAATTGGAAAATGGAATTCCCGGTGGAGATAAAGGCCGCATTGCACTGAGCATCCACCCTGCCAATCCTGATTATGTGTATGCCATGGTAGAAGGTCATGGTTTTTATCGTTCTACCAATCGTGGAGCTTCGTTCCAGTTTATGAATGATTATAATTCTTCAGGAAACTATTATGTAGAGCTGGTTCCTCATCCTAAAGACGAAAACACCTTGTACAGCATGGACACCTACCTGCAGGTAACCCATGATGGCGGAAAAACCTGGGAAGGTGTGCCTCGCGAAAACCGTCATGTAGATGATCACTGCCTGTGGATTGACCCGGCCGACACCGAGCACATGATTGTGGGCTGTGATGGCGGCCTGTATGAAACTTTTGATGGTGCCGCAAATTGGCACTTTAAGCCCAACCTACCTGTTACTCAATTTTACCGTGTAACGGTAGATAATGCGGAACCATTTTACAACATCTATGGCGGAACCCAAGATAACTTCAGTCTTGGCGGCCCTTCTCGAACTATTAATAAAAGTGGAATTACAAATGCCGATTGGTTTGTAACCCAAACAGGTGACGGCTTTGAAAGCCAGATTGACCCTGTAGATCCTAATATTATCTATGCCCAATATCAATATGGAGGCCTTTCTCGCTTTGACAAAAAGAGTGGTGAAAAAGTGGGCATCAAGCCACTTGAAGGAAAAGATGATGATGCCCTTCGCTGGAATTGGGATGCGCCACTTTTAATTTCGCCTCACAACCATAAGCGACTTTATTTTGCCGCCAACAAAGTTTACAAAAGTGAAGATCAGGGTAACAGTTGGGAGCTTATAAGCGAAGACCTAACCCAGCAGATTGACAGACATACTTTACCAGTAATGGGCAAAATTCAAAGCGTGGATGCCATTGCCTATGACCAGTCTACTTCGCAATACGGAAACATTGTTGCGCTTGATGAATCACCTTTAAAGGAAGGCCTTCTATATGTAGGGACTGATGACGGGTTGATTCAAGTTTCTGAAGACGGAGGCGAAAACTGGAGCAAAGTTTCGAGCTTTCCGGGTGTGCCCCAAAACACCTATGTGAATGCCGTGATTGCTTCATTACATGATGAAAATACGGTGTTTGCGGTTTTTAACAACCATAAAAATGGAGACTTCAAACCTTATATATTGAAAAGCACCAACCGAGGAAAAAGCTGGACTAACATTACTGCAAACCTCCCCGAAAGAGGCTCGGCTTATGCCATTCGTCAGGATCACGTAAATAAGGATCTACTCTTTGTAGGAACAGAGTTTGGCCTTCATTTTAGCAATGATGGCGGTAAAGAATGGAAGCAACTCAAAGCCGGTCTTCCCACAGTTGCCGTTCGTGATATTGATATTCAAAAACGTGAAAACGATTTAGTACTTGCCACCTTCGGTCGTGGTTTTTATGTATTGGATAATTATGCACCTCTTCGAGAAATCAAGAAAGATGTATTGGAAGAAGACAAACACTTCTTCGAAATCAAAGATGCGCTCGTGTTTATGGAAGCATCACCACTCGGCTATGGAAGTGTTGGCTTTCAAGGTGCATCTTATTACAGTGCTCCAAACCCTGAAATGGGCGCCACTTTCACCTATTATATAAAGGAAGCTCCTAAATCCCTGAGCGCACAGCGAAAGGAAATGGAAAAAGAAAAAACCAAGAATAATGAGCAGCTTTCATACCCTAGCATTGATGAACTAAGAGCCGAAGATCGTGAAGAAAAAAGCTATATGCTTTTTGTGATTTCTGATGACCAAGGCAATGAAATCAACCGCATGACCAAAGCTGTTTCGGCTGGTGTGCAGCGCATCAATTGGGACGGAACTTACAGCAGTTTTGCTGAATTAAACAGTGATGGCTCGCCAATGACCAATCCTTCTTCTTCTCACCTGGCCTTACCCGGCACCTATAGCGTTGAAGCCTTTTTGGTAAATGATGGGAAAGTGTCACCTTATTTTGAAAAGAAAAGCTTTAAGCTAAACTGGCTAAAGAATAACACTTTTGTTACCGAAACTCCTGGTCAACTTTTGGCTTTTCAAAAAGATGTAGAACAGCTACGTAGAAAAGTGAACGGACTCCGTCAGTATAAAAACAAACTTTCTAAAGATATTGATGAATTAAAAGCCGCAGCTAGAAACACACCTGGCGCTGATGTTTACACATTAGACAGCCTTAGAAGTTTGGAATACCAACTAGCTGAGATTGACATTATTTTTAGTGGAGACAAAAGTCTTTCGAAGCGTGAGTTTGAAACCAAACCTTCTATAAACAGCCGATTGGGAAGCGTGTATTGGTATTCTTTCAGCAGCACATCAGCACCATCAGGTAGTCAAAAAGAAAACTTCAAAATTGCCGAGGAGCAATATCAAGAGCTACATCAGCAAATTGGAAAGCTGAGCAAAAAAGTAAATAGCATTAAACAAAAACTGATAGAAAGTGGCGCGCCTTATTTTGGCGATGAATTGCCTAAATAAAATTGAGAATAGCCAACCCTCTTTGAAAAAACATCGTGAATAAAAGTAGAAGTGCTTGCGTGCTTCTACTTTTTTATTTTCACCCCATCAACTAATATCTCAACATGCTACGAAAACTTCTTTTTGCAATCACAGCTCTTTTGAGTTTCAACTCTTATTCGCAATGCATTGCTGATGCCGGGCCAGATCAACATGTGTGTCAAACTTTCACTTCAATGGACACTCTTACTTTAGGCGGCACGCCAACCGCCAGTGGAGGTCAGGCTCTATATACATACCAATGGTCTATGGACGCCTTTACAATCGGCAGCACCACATTTGATGCCTCCGTATTTTTGGACGATACTACCTTAGCTAACCCTAAGCTGGTAGATTATTGGGACAATGAAATGATGTTTTACCTTAAAGTAACGGATGTGCTAAATTCTGTATGCTATGATACCGTTAAAATTACCGCCTCCTCCTTTGCGAGTCATTTGGGTAGCACATCTTTCACCATTAATGCAGGTGATTCGGTTCAAATTTTTGAACCAAATATTATGAGTACACTACCAGTCGACTCAATCCTTTGGCGCCCGAACCATGGTTTGATAGACTCCAATGCGGTAAGGCCATTGGTGCATCCTACTAAAAATACAGACTATTATTGCATCGTATGGGACACGGCTGGCTGTAGTCAGCAAGGCGCTCATTTTCAGTTCATTACTGTAAATACTGTTGGTCTACCCGAAACTTTGGAAAGCCAAATTGAAATTTATCCAACTTTACTAAAAGCTGGTGAAAATCTAAATGTAAATCTCAATCAAATCTCCGAGGATTGCCAAATTGAAATATGGGATTTATCTGGCCGAAATGTATTTTCGGCTCCATTAGAAAATGAAAAGGCTGAGTTTACACTAAGTGCTTTACCAAAAGGTATTTACGCGTGCTCAATAAGCACTGGAGGAAAGATTATTACTCAAAAAAAGATTGTGCTTGAATAAAGTCATTTGCTACTTTATTACTAAAATCATAATCTACACCTTCCTCATGATTTCTTTCAATCACTTTTACCTATCAGGATTTAAGCAATTCTAAAGGCGGAACACAGTTTTTACCCTACCTTTGCACCCCATTTTAAATACAGGGATATTGGCTGAATAGGCTAATTATCAGATAATAAGTTTTTGATGAGCACAGATAAAAACAATGACCACTTGGTGGTATCAGATGACATGATGGACGATGCCGGTGATGCACACATTTCAGGAAGAGCCGAAACCCCTATGCGCGCTGACGCTTTTGATAAGTCTGAAGCGGAAAAGATTGAAATCATCCGCCAAAATTTTGAAAATATAATGAACACCTTAGGTCTTGATCTTACAGATGATAGCCTTAAAGGAACCCCACTTCGTGTGGCAAAAATGTTTGTTAAAGAAATTTTTGGAGGCCTTGATCCTGCAAGAGAACCAAAGGCAAGTGTATTTGATAACAAATACAAGTATGGTGAAATGTTGGTAGAGAAAAACATTGTCGTTTATTCTACCTGCGAGCATCACTTTTTGCCAATCGTTGGCCGTGCTCATGTAGCTTACATCAGTAATGGCACTGTGATTGGCCTTAGCAAAATGAACCGTATTGTAGATTATTTTGCAAAACGCCCACAAGTTCAGGAGCGTATGACCAAGCAAATCGTACAAGCTTTGCAAGTAGCTTTAGGCACTGATGATGTAGCTTGTGTGATTGACGCTAAGCACCTTTGTGTAAACTCACGCGGAATCCGCGATATTGAAAGCAGCACTGTTACTGCGGAGTTTGGAGGCAAGTTTCAGCAAGATAGCGTGAAGCGTGATTTTCTTGATTATATAAATATGAAAACCACCTTCGATGCATAAATGACTTTCTATAAAACCGTC
>JAUHWX010000313.1 GCA_030427285.1 Bacteroidia bacterium | reverse complement strand
GCCTTTATTGCTGGTGCAGTTGACTGGGTTTACGAAGAAGAATTTAGCTTTCACAAAGGTTTTGAATGGTCTCCTGACGGAGATTACATCGCCTACTACCAAACTGACGAAAGAGAAGTTCCTCAGTTTACCATGGATATTTATGGCAAGGGACTTTACCCATCAGAAGATGAATTTAAATACCCAAAAGCTGGTGAGCCAAACAGTGATGTAAGTATTCACCTTTTTGATGTGAAAAAGAAGGCTGACACCAAAGTAGAATTGACGAATGACTACGAATACATTCCACGTATAAAGTGGACTACAGAAGACGATGAACTGGTAATTTATAGCATGAACCGTTTGCAAAATCAGCTTACCCTTTGGAAAGTAGATGCTAAAAATGCTGGAGCCAATGTGCTTTATCAGGAAAATGCTCCGGCTTACCTTGAGATAAACGACAACCTTAGATTTTTAAAAGATGGAAGCTTTATCTGGACCAGTGAGCGCGATGGCTTTATGCACATTTACCACATGGGTAAGGATGGTTCTATCAAAAAGCAAATCACCAAAGGAAACTGGGATGTAACCGAGTTTTACGGATTTGACGAAGACAGCAAAACTCTTTACTACCAAGCGACTGAAGAATCGCCAATGGAGCGTGCCGTTTACAGCATCAAATTAGACGGGAGTGGAAAGAAAAAGCTTTCTACCCAAAAGGGATGGAACGATGCTGAGTTTAGCAATGGATTCAAATTTTACATCAATACCTATTCTAGTAAGGATGTGCCAACCCTGGAAACTTTGCACAACAGCAAAGGTGAAAAATTGAGAACCATCACCGATAATGCAGCTCTAAAAGAAAAACTGCGCTCATATGACATCGCTCAAAAGAATTTCTTCAAGTTTGAAAACGAAGAAGGCACCGAGCTTAACGGCTGGATGATAAAGCCACAAAACTTTGAAGAAGGCAAAAAGTATCCTGTACTTATGTTTGTGTACGGTGGCCCTGGATCACAAACCGTGAAAAATCAATATGATGGTTTCAACCACTTTTATTACCAAAGCTTAGCCAACCAAGGTTATATTATAGTATCTGTAGACAATAGAGGTACTGGCGCTCGTGGACGCGATTTCCGTACGGTTACTTACAAGCAATTGGGTAAATATGAAATTGAAGATCAAATTTCTGCAGCCAAATATTTAGGCGGACTACCTTATGTGGACAAAGGCCGTATCGGGATTTGGGGATGGAGCTATGGTGGCTACATGAGCAGCTTGGGCCTTACAAAGGGTGCCGAAGTATTTACCATGGCCATTGCCGTAGCGCCAGTTACCAACTGGAGATTTTATGACAGCATCTATACTGAGCGCTACATGGATACCCCACAAAACAACGGCAACGGGTACGATGATAATTCGCCTATCAACCATGTTAACAAAATGCGTGGAAAATATCTTTTGGTACACGGATCAGCAGATGATAATGTGCACGTGCAAAACACCATGCGTATGATTAGTGCACTGGTAGCAGCCGATAAGCAGTTTGACCTTTTCATTTACCCAGACAAGAATCATGGAATATATGGTGGCAACACACGCTTCCATCTTTACAAAATGATGAATGATTTCATTTTGGAAAACCTATAGTGCGGGAATTTTGATATTTTGGCGCGCTCGTTTGGAACTTTAACAAATCACAAAAATCTATTTAATAAATACTTATGGCAAACGCTACAGCCCCAATTAAGCGCAAAGAACTCTTTGGACATCCCATGGGTCTTTACATTCTGTTTTTTACCGAAATGTGGGAACGCTTTTCATACTATGGTATGCGGGCAATTCTGGTTTTATACATTACCACATCGGCTACCGGACTCAATCCTGGCCTGGGCTGGGACAGTGGCGATGCGCTTGCCCTGTATGGATGGTACACCATGCTAGTGTATGTAATGTCTATACCCGGTGGTATTATAGCAGACAAATTTATTGGTCAAAAAAGAAGTGTTTTATATGGAGGATTGATTCTCTGTGCTGGCCACGGAATTTTGGCTGTAGAACAAATGTGGGCCTTTTATACAGGTCTTGCCCTTATTGTATTAGGTGTGGGTGGTCTTAAGCCAAACATATCTACTATGGTAGGAGGGCTTTATCAAGCTGGTGATATTAGACGTGATAAAGGTTTTACCATATTCTATATCGGTATTAACATTGGTGCCGCGGCCGCTTCGCTTGCTGTAGGCTACGTTGGCGAAACTATAGGCTGGCACTATGGTTTTGGTATGGCGGGTATAGGAATGCTTTTGGGGCAGGTTGTATTTATGGCCGGGCAAAAGTTTCTTATTGGTGTGGGTGACGCACCAACCAAAGCCGAAAAAGAAAATTCGGATGATGGTTTGGGTCAATTGCTAGGCAAGCTTTTCAAAGAAAAAATACCGATGGGTGTTTTCTTTCTTATCGAAGCATTAGCTGTATACTTGGTGATTTCTGGAAATATTGGATACGGACTTTTAACTGCTTTTCTAGGTTTGGTAGTAGGCCTGATGATGGTTATTTACAACGAGCTTACCCAAATAGAAAAAGATCGCTATGTGGTTCTC
>JAUHWX010000077.1 GCA_030427285.1 Bacteroidia bacterium | reverse complement strand
TAAACCAGGCTCCGCGTACTTTTAGCTCACTTTTCTTAAAACTGTGCATCCATTCAGAAGTAAGCCTAAGCACATCATCATCCTGCTGTGTTATGGCAGTTTCATATATAGCCAGTGGAATTTGGCACTCAGTAGTTTGCAGCCATACATTGAGGCTTAAAAGGTCTTTTTTAGTGAGGCGTATGTAGTTTTCGCTCAGTAGGCCAAGGGTGCTAATTTGATTGTTGCGCTGTGTGTCTTCTTGTTGGTCAAATGGATTGGTGTAAGTAAAATCGTTTTTTGCAAACTGATTGATCAACGAAAGGCGGTGTGAAGTTTTTTTGTTGCTCCAGCCTAGGCTTATATTTTCTTGATGAAAACCAAAACTGCCGGCATTAAATGAAATAGTAGCCGTGCCTTGGTCTTTAAACTGTGGTTTGTGATTTAAGTGAATAGACCCACCAATGGCACCACTTCCCCACAAGGCACTCGAAGCTCCGGGCTGCACGCTTACTTCGTCAAAAGCGGTGAGCGGAAAAAGGCTCAAATCAAAAATTCCATTTAGCGGACTGTTGATGTTGAAACCATTCCAGGTAAGGGCGGTTTGCGAGGCATTTGCTCCTCTTGAGCTTGTGCTGGCCAGATTTCCCGGGCTGTAATATTTTATGTAAATCCCGCTTTCAGAACGAAGTACATCACTAAGATTTTGCCCTTGATAGTTAGCAAGCCGGGTGCTATCAATTTTTTGAACTTGGCTACCTACGGCAAATTGCGATGCACGGCTTTCTACTACGGATGCTTCTTGTAAAACCGTGGTATCCTGCTGACCAATGATCACATTCCCCGAAAGGGAAAAAAGAAAAATGAAGATAATATGGACGTTCCACTTTGTCATTAAAAAATCTCTAAACAGGGACAAAATGAAAGGAAGGCACGTGGAGCCACAGCGGCTTTTCAGGTGTATTCCACTCAGCTTTTATCCCGAAAGCATTGGTGTTTTGCGCTTGTTGGCAGGTCTTCTGACTTACACCCTGCAATTCCGTCTTCCCTTCAAAATAGCGAAAGTGACTAAAGATTGAATTGCGCTTGGCGGTGCTTACAGCAGCGGGAACTGTTCCGGATTTTCACTGGATTCCCTTTTAACCCCGTCCCGATAGCTATCGGGATGCGGAGACCAAAAAGCGAGGCAAACTTACATTAAAAATTATTGGACTTGCAAGTAAAAGTTTAAGGGGTGTAGCTGTGGAGTTTGGTTACAAAGTCTATAAGGACGTGATCTACCACAGCCTCGTTTAGAACACCATTTTTGTAGGTGTATTTGCTTTTTCGGTTGGTTTGGGGTTCAGAAACCAAATAGGAGTGAGCAGCTGTTTTTTCCAATAACTTGATTGTACAGTCTGCCTCGGAATAAATTCTTTGATGCTCTTTACTCGGTTCTTTAAAGTAAAGTAGGGTGGTAGCAAAGTGGAGTTCTCCGGGTATTTGAAATGTTTTACCATCCTGCATTACACGGTAATGATCACCCACCCATTTGGTGTGGGCTGTGCTATAGATTTCATCATTTTTTTTGATAATTACTCGAGATTCTATCAGCCTTTGATCATCGTATTGGGCAAGCTGATGATAAGAGACAGTGTAGGTGAAGCCAAGTTTTACTGTGGCTTTTGAAGTAACCTCTACTATAGTAATTCCATTGTTTACCTTTTGAGTTACCGTTTGGCTTCCTACTTCAAAGCCTTTTAGCGAAATGATGTACTTGGCTGTTTGTCCGGTGGCACAAAATGAAAAGGCAATTTGAATTATAAGTACTAAAAATCTATTCATGTCAGCTATGGTTTCGCAAGAGTTTTGTGAGCATCATGATAAGCCTTTTTACCGAGCTCAATCATTTCTTTTGCTTTATAAAACTCAAAAGTGGCACAGCTTGATCGGGGTATACTCACGACCAAGTCTGGTTGAAAATGTTTGATAATCATTTCGGTCAACCTATCTTGAGTATGATCATAGGAAGTTTGTAAAAGCTCAATTAACGAATAGCTGGGTGGTTGATTCTCGATGTCTTTTTTACCAAAAGGCCATGAAATGGGCACCCAGGTTTTAGGGATTGCTTGATTTTTTTTAGGAGAAATTTTTGTGGAGACGAGTTCGGGAGCGTTTATATTTACCGCTACCACTATTTCACCGGGATTTTTCTCTACCAGATTTACAGGTAGGGGATTCAAAACTCCGCCATCAACAAGTATGTTTTTTCCTTCGGATACCGGAGTGAAAATTCCAGGAATGGCAATGGAGGCGCGCAGCGCCCTGAATAAATTTCCTTTGCTGATATGCACTTCGGTCATATTGGCAATATTGGTGGCCACTGCTGTAAAAGGTATGGGGAAGTCTTCAATATTTTGCGGTCCTGTCATATCCAGTATGGTGCTGAACACTTTTTCACCTTTTACAAATCCCTGCCGGGTAAAGGTAAAGTCGGTAAGGCTAAAAACAGATGAGCGGGTGAGTGTGAGCAACCATTCTTTGTAAGGCTGTAAATGGCCAGCGCAAAATATTCCACCAACCACGGCTCCCATGGAGCAGCCCACTACTTCTATTATTTCGTGGCCATCATTTATGAGCTCTTCTATTACACCAATGTGTGCAATGCCGCGGGCACCACCGCTACCCAGTATGAGTCTTACTTTGGCCATTTTTGTTTGAGGTTTTGGCTAAAGTACAAATCACTCTGTTTTAGAAAACTCCAAAATATCTCCCGGCTGACAATCCAACTCTTTGCACAAGGCTTCCAGTGTGGTAAATCTCACCGCCTTGGCTTTTCCTGTTTTCAAAATAGAAAGGTTGGCTTCAGTAATTCCAATGCGCTCCGCTAAATCCTTCGATCGGATTTTGCGCTTGGCCATCATTACATCAAGGTTAATAATTATAGCCATTACACAGTAAGTTCGTTTTCTTGTTTCATTTTTAGGCCTTCAGCAAAAGCTATTGCAATGGCGTAAAGTAAGAAGCCAATTACCATAAAGTCATAGTCGATATCCTCTACCCAATTGAAGGTTAAACCCTCAGGAAGTTCATAGGTATATCCTATAACTAAAAGGAAAATTAGATGTAGCAAGGATGAAAATATAGGCGAAAGAATTAGAAGCCAGGCGGCACGCTTAAGCCGTACTATGTTTAGATTGCTAAAGGCATTATGATTTCTAACATCCTGGACTATATTGAGAATTATCTGAAGAAACCATAAAATGTAAGCAAAGACTACAATTATGGCGAATAATTTTAAAGACCTTAACTGCCAGGTCAAAGGCATTTCAGCCGAAATGCCATCAACGGAGAGCTTCATATCGTCATAAGAGTTTATTGTTTCATCTAGCTTTATCTGAAGCTGTTCATCCACAATTGTGATGGGAGGGGAGTCTACTATGATAGGCTCATCTTTAATGAAAGCCATAACAATCAGGGCAACAGCCCCTATACCTATAAAGAACCATTTTATAACTTTAAGAATGCCACTTATGATTTTGAGCTTATTCATGTTTAAAAGAAATTTATTATTGAAAAACAATAATAAAATAAAATCTGTAAGCCGCAAAGTAAGAAGTAAAAAAAATTATTGAAAAACAATAATTTAATTATTTCCTAATCCATTCCAAAGCTTCCTCTTTTTCACTAAACTCAAAAGATTTTTCCTCAATTGCAGGAATAAGTTTGTACTCGGCTGTTGCCAAAAATCGAAGCCAGCCTTTGTCTGTCACCAAAGCTATTTTGTCCACTTTGTTGAAGTAGGTCTTAAGCTTGCCGATGGCAAATTTCAGGCTGTGCCACACTACTTCCCAATCGGTGCCTTCATAGCGAGGTATTTCCACGTAAAGTTTGATGTTTCCAGGAGACTCCATTTTGGGGATAAGCTCCTGCATCATATTTACAAATGCTGCTTCGCTTACTCTCCCATCTACTTCAAAACCTAAAATATCAGATTCTACAAATTGAATTTTCTTAATCATGGTTATTGTTTTTAGAGGTAACAAGAGTATTGGGCTTGAGTTCGTTAAAGCGGTTTAAAACAATCCCCCAAGGAAATGAATCCTTGAGGGCTGGTCATTGTTTGGTCTATATCTTGGGTTATTTCAGTACAAGCTGTCTAGCCATTTTACCTCCCATAAATTTCCGCATTTCAAATCGGCTTTTTAGTTCCTCCTGACGGCCTTCATCTTTGGGGTCGAATACTTGCGCAACGATTTTGTCAAATTTCTCACTCATACCATCCATATCGCCATACTTGTTTACAGCAATCAGTATCATAATATCCCAATCATCTTCATTGCTAGGCATGCCTTCCAGAAGTATAAAGTCAGCAATTACGCCTTGTTCCTTGGCTTTATTCATTACCTGCATATAGTTTTTTGCGAGATACTTTTTGTAGTCATCGGTCATGCCCGGCTTGGTGCGGATGTATTCTACCGACCATATTTTGCCTTCTTGTAGTTCTTTCTCACCCGATGAGTTTTGAGCACTAAGTGAGGGTGCTGCTAACATAAATGATAGGATTGCCAGCATCATACTGGCGCGTTTGATTGATTTCATAGCTCTATTAATTTTAAAGATTAAAAATTAGCAGAGAGCTCGGTTGGTTCATGGTTTGGTTTATACCAAATGATACATAGCTGACCAAACTATATTGTAGCAGATGGCAATTTGGTTTTCTTTTAGGTATCCTAAAGATGCGATTTTTTAATTTATGACTGGGTACGCAAGCATTTGTTCCTACTTTTCAATGGTTATCAACACCTCTATTTTTAGCGGCTGCTTTTCCTAACTTTCAACTTTTAAGACTTCAACATTAAATCCTTAGCAGTCAGTGTTTTTAATATTTGATACCGAAACAACCGGACTTCCTTTACGCGATGACGCGCCATTAACGGACTTTGAAAATTGGCCTAGAGCCGTTCAAATTGCGTGGCAGCTGCATGATGATGATGGAAGCTTGATTGAGGTAAAGGATTATGTAATTAAGCCTGATGGTTTTGATATTCCGTTTAATGCGGCCAAGATTCACGGAATTACCACCGAGGTTGCAGAGCATTATGGTGTGCCTTTGGAACAGGCCATGGCTGAGTTTTCTGAAGCCGTAAAAAAATCGAAATATTTAGTAGGTCATAATATCCAGTTTGACATTAATGTGCTGGGTTGTGAATATCTCCGCCTGGAGCAGGACAACCTGTTTGAAGGAATGGGGAGCATTGACACGGGTGAAGAAACCAAAAATTACTGCAAGCTTCCTGGTGGTAGAGGTGGTGGTTTTAAAATGCCAAAACTAGAGGAACTTCATACCATACTTTTTGGTGAAGGTTTTGCCGAGGCGCACAATGCTGCTGCCGATGTAGAAGCTACTTCCCGCGCTTTCCTGGAAGCCGTAAGAATTGGGATTTATACCGATGAACGACTAGATTGGAAGCCTGAAAACCGCGAAGCCTTTAATCGGGTAAACCCGGATACGGTGCAGCCGATTGGTTTGAAGGTAGAATCCTTTAAAGAATTAGCGAGAAAGCTAGCCGAAAAAAGCGCTAGTGACCGGCACAATGAGGAGAAGATTGAGCTTAGTGCGGATACTTCTTTTGTGCATCTGCATGTGCATACGCAATTTTCCATTCTTCAGGCTACCTGCGATATTCCAGGCTTGGTGAATAAAGCCAAAAGTTTGGGAATGCCAGCTGTGGCGATGACGGATCATGCCAACTTATACGGAGCATTTCACTTCGTGCAAACAGCTTTGGCAAATGATATTAAGCCGATTGTTGGTTGCGAGTTTTATGTAAATAGAAACCACAAAGACAAGACGGTAAAAGACAATGGTTTTCAGGTTTTGTTTTTGGCAAAAAATAAAGCAGGTTATCACAACCTCGCAAAGCTTTCATCCTGTGCTTTTGTGGACGGATTTTACTACGTGCCACGAATTGACAAAGAGCTAATTCTTCAATATAAAGACGACTTGATTGTAACCACCGGAAATACGTACGGTGAGGTTCCAAGTTTGATTTTGAACGTTGGTGAAAAGCAGGCCGAAGAAGCTTTTGTGTGGTATCATGAGAATTTTGGCGAAGACTTTTATGTAGAGCTTCTTGACCACGGCCTGGATGAGGAGAAGGTGGTGAATGACACTTTGCTAAAGTTTGCCCGCAAGTATGGTGTAAAATATTTCGGGTCCAATAATGTGTATTATTTGGGTAAAGAAGATGCCAATGCGCATGACATTTTACTTTGCGTAAAGGAGGGTGAATTCCAGAGCACACCAAAGGGTCGTGGTCGTGGTTTCCGTTTTGGTTTTCCAAATGATGAATTCTATTTCAAGGATACGGAGGCGATGAAGGAGATTTTTAAAGATACTCCTGAAGCCATTCTCACTACTCTTGAAATTGCTGATAAAATTGAAAGTTATTCGCTGGCGCGGGATGTGCTCTTGCCGGCTTTTGATATCCCTGAAAGATTTATTGACCCAGCAGACGAAGAGGATGGAGGCAAACGTGGTGAGAATGCCTACTTGCGCCATCTTACTTATGTAGGTGCCGAAAAGCGCTATGGTGAAATTACGGAAGAGATAAAGCAAAGGCTCGATTTTGAGCTTGAAACTATTGCCAATACCGGTTACCCGGGATACTTCCTTATCGTTCAGGATTTTACCACCGAAGCCCGAAATATGGGGGTAAGTGTAGGTCCGGGTCGTGGTTCGGCAGCGGGTAGTGCGGTTGCCTATTGTATAGGAATTACCAATGTCGACCCAATTGCATACGATCTCCTGTTTGAGCGTTTTCTTAATCCAGATCGGGTGTCGCTGCCCGATATTGATATTGACTTTGATGATGAAGGACGCCCAAAAATTATTGATTGGGTAGTAAAAAAATATGGCTCAAACCAAGTAGCACAGATTATTACTTATGGTAGCATGGCTGCTAAATCTGCTATTCGTGATACGGGACGTGTACTGCAATTACCGCTTTCTGAAACGGATAAAATTGCGAAGCTCGTACCTGACACCAAGCTATCTAAGCTATTTAGCTGGAGCGATAAGGAAATGAGCCAAAACCTAAATGGTGATTTGTACCAGTTAGGGAAACAGCTCCGCGACTTGGCGGAAACTAATGGGCCGGAAGCTCAGGTGATTAACCAAGCCAGAATTTTGGAAGGCTCGGTGCGAAACACCGGTATTCATGCCTGTGGTGTAATCATTACGCCTGACGATATTACCAAGTTTGTGCCCGTTTCTTTGGCAAAGGATTCTGATTTATACGTTACACAGTTTGACAACTCGGTGGTAGAATCAGCAGGAATGCTGAAGATGGACTTCCTTGGTTTGAAAACGCTGACCATTATTAAGGATGCGATTGCGATAATCAAGCAGCGTCATGATGTGCATATCGACCCGGATGAAATTCCGCTTGACGATGAAAAGACATTTGAATTATATCAGCGTGGTGAAACCAACGGTACTTTTCAGTTTGAAAGTGCTGGTATGCAGAAGCACCTTAAGGCGCTAAAACCTGACAAGTTTGCTGACCTTATTGCGATGAACGCACTTTATCGTCCAGGTCCGATTGAATACATTCCAAACTTTATTGCCCGTAAAAATGGTCAGGAGGAAATAGCCTATGACCTTCCGGAAATGGAAGAGTACCTGGCCGAAACCTATGGTATTACGGTGTATCAGGAGCAAGTGATGCTCTTGTCGCAAAGCTTGGCTGGCTTTACCAAAGGTGAGGCTGACGTTTTGCGTAAAGCGATGGGTAAGAAGCAGAAGGCCGTGCTGGATAAAATGAAGCCCAAGTTTATTGAGCAGGGAAGTGAGCGTGGTCATGATGCTACCATTCTGGAAAAAGTATGGAAAGACTGGGAGGCGTTTGCTGCTTATGCTTTTAACAAATCACACTCTACCTGCTATTCTGTAGTGGCTTTTCATACGGGGTATTTAAAGGCAAATTATCCTGCAGAGTACATGGCATCAGTGCTTACGCACAATATGAGCGACATAAAGAAGGTGACCTTTTTTATGGAAGAGTGCAAGCGAATGGGGATTCCTGTTTTGGGGCCGGATGTGAATGAATCGCAGTTCAAATTTGCGGTAAACGCAAAAGGGGAAATACGATTTGGCCTTGGTGGAATGAAAGGTGTGGGTGAAAATGCCGTAATGGCAATTGTGAATGAACGTCAGGAGAACGGTCCTTATCAGAATATTTTTGATATGCTAAAGCGTATTGACTTGCGTGCGGTAAATAAAAAGACTTTAGAAAACCTGGCTTTGGGCGGTGCCTTTGATCTCTTTGAGGGAAGCAACCGTGCGGTGTATTTTTATGCAAATGGTGATGAAAAGACTTTCTTGGAAAGAGCCATAAGATATGCCCAAAACTACAAGGCAGCTGAAGATTCCTCACAAGTATCGCTTTTTGGAGGAAGTGCTGAGGTAGACCTTCCTGAACCGGAAATTCCACAAGTAGAAGAATGGCCGCGTTTGATGCGTCTGAATAAGGAGAAGGATGTAAATGGAATTTATCTGAGCAGCCATCCCTTGGATGATTTTAAGTTTGAGATGAAATTTTTGTGTAGTCATGAATTGACAGCACTTAATGACCCTTCGCGTATTGCTGATTTTACTGTAGGTGGAATTATTACTGAAGCGCGTCATTTAATGAGTAAAAATGGAAAGCCTTTTGGGTTTTTTACCATCGAAGATTATTCGGGAAATTATGAATTTAGACTGTTTGGGGATGAATATTTAAAGGTAAAACCCTTTATGGAAAGTAATATGATGGTGATGATCAATGGTTTTGTAAAGCGATACACACCTTGGCAGGGAGCTGAAGAACGTATTGATGCCAAAATAAAAGACATTAAACTTTTGCCGGATGTGATGGAGAGTGACGGTAAGTCAGTTGCTATAAAAATGGCGTTGACTAGTGTCACCTCCGAGAATATAGAGGATCTCAATGGATTGGTTGAAAAGCATAAGGGTACCAAACGTTTAAATTTGATGATCTTTGACCCCGAAAAGCCGAAGGTAAATGTGAGGATGCCGAGCAGAGGAGTTGGAATTTCTATTAATAAAGATTTTCTGGATGAATTATCTTCGCGCGATTATTTGCAAGTAGCTCTTAATAAGTAGTAATGTCAGACTGTCGTAAAATGGCAGTAAGTCATATAGATGACTACCTTGGAGAGCTTATTGCTTTAAATTTGTTAATCAATTGTAATTATTAAATAAGACAGAATCATGGCTGTAGAAATAACAGATGCTAACTTTGATGAATTAGTGCTTCAATCCGACAAACCAGTATTGGTAGATTTTTGGGCAGAATGGTGCGGACCATGCAGAATGGTAGGGCCAATTGTAGAAGAACTAGCTACTGAATACGAAGGGAAAGCTGTTGTAGGAAAAGTTAATGTAGACAACAATCAAGAGATTGCTGGTAAATTTGGTATTCGCAACATCCCTACTTTGTTGGTTTTCAAAGGAGGAGAAGTAGTAGATAAGCAAGTAGGTGTAGTGCCTAAAAATGTATTGGCTGGAAAGATTGACGCCCACATGTCATAATATTTTTGGCCATAATATATACCCCTCATCATACTTTGGTGAGGGGTTTTTTTATTTCGAACCAACTTTTTAGTGTTAAATTGCGTTTGTGATTCAAATGCGCATTTAAAATGAAGCTTAAATCATTCATCTTTTCTATCGTTATTCTCCACGTTTTTGCACTTGGGGTAGCTTGGGTTTTAGTGTCAAATCCCGTTTCTGAAAAAGCTCAAAATTTTAAAGGTGATTTTGATACTAACGTTCTGCTGGTTTCTTTGCCATCATCCAATTTGGCTTACCCTGTTCTTACCCTTTTCGGAAAGTCATATATCAATGGCGAGCATCCTGATTTGTTGAGCGAAATAAAAATGGATTCAATAGACTACTCTGGTTGGAATCCTGCTTTCTATCCACCATCTTATCAAAGAAATTTTATAGATGTATACTCGCTTGAGGGCTTAAGTATGTGGAAGCCCTAAGACTGCCTTTCTTTTTCTACGATCCTTTTCCTTTTCTTTGTCTTTATGAAAGAAGAAACGCTGGATTTACAGCATTACCGTGATTTTGAAAATCTTGAATTTTTTGCCCGTCAGGTGGTAGAAGGCTTTATTACGGGTCTGCACAAAAGTCCCTTTCATGGTTTTTCGGTAGAATTTTCTGAGCATCGCATTTATAATCCTGGTGAAAGTACCAAAAACATCGATTGGAAACTTTATGGACGCACTGATCGCTTATACACCAAGCGTTATGAGGAGGAGACAAACTTAAGGTGCCGTATAATTATTGATGGCTCTGCGAGTATGTTTTACCCAGAAGGAGGCATGAGCGATGTTGAAAAGCCAAATAAGTTCTTGTTTGCTTCTATTGCGTCATTGGCACTCATCAACCTGTTGAAGCGGCAAAGAGATGCGGTGGGCTTGAGTATGTTTGGTGATGTTGAGGTGCATACCGAAGCACGATCTACTTACCAGCATCACAAAATGATTACTACCGAGATGTATAAAGCTTTGGCTGGTTACAAACGTGGTGAACATGAAAAGCAAAGTATGGCCAAAACGCTGCATCAGGTGGCTCAAAAAGTACACAAGCGTTCCCTTATTATTCTGTTTTCTGATCTTTTTGAAATGATGGAAGATGAAGAGTCCATCTTTGATGCTCTACAACATTTGAAGTACAATAAACATGAGTTAGTTCTTTTCTGGACTACAGATAAGCGAACTGAGGTGGATTTTGATTTTGGCGAAAAGCCCTATCGATTTGTAGATATGGAAAGCGGTGATACTTTAAAGCTGAACCCTTCGGAAGTAAAGCAAAAGTACTTGGAGGAGATGGATGCTTTTAAGGAGCGTTTGCAACTAAAATGTATGCAATATCAAATTGACATGGTTGAAGTTGATGTTGCTAAAGGCTATCATGCTGTGTTACAAGCTTATTTATTAAAGCGTAAAAGAATGCGTTAAGCTCTTGAAAGCTTTGTGTGATGGGCGATAAGAGATTTTTTCTTAAATTTTTTCATCATTTTTTTGAAAACATTTGGAGGGTTTACATTTTGACTTATATTTGCGCTCCCGTTACGAAAGCGGGGTAGTTCTAAAGAATTTTGGTCTGGTAGTTCAGTTGGTTAGAATACATGCCTGTCACGCATGGGGTCGCGGGTTCGAGTCCCGTCCAGACCGCCAACAAAAAAAGCAAAGCCTCTTCGAAAAATCGGAGAGGCTTTTTTAGTTTTTTGGGTTTTTCAACCTTCGATGCCCACTCATTACGTGCCTTCCATACTTAGGCTCATGGAGCAGATACATTGCCCATTCCCTTTTTATTTCTTGCTCTTTCCTCTTCACGTAAACCTTGTTTAAACAATGACAGTGGGCAGAGCGTTTGTATATTTAAACAAATAAAGATTAGCTATGAGTGAGAAAGAAAAACGCACAAACAAAGGAATTCCAATAGACAATGAAAACGTTTCTAAAGATCCAAATCGGTCTCCAAAAGGAGATGATAAAGATCGTAATGTCAGGAAGGAAGAAGGTTATGTAGAGCCCTACAATAAAAAGAAATATGAGCAAGACCCCAAGAAAGATAGGTAGTAGAGCAACAATTTCATTTTGAGGGTTTAACAGACCATTATTAATAAAATATCATCTAAATCTGGTAAGGCTATATTGCATATGATGAAAAAAACCTTGGTCTTATTGACCCTAGTTACTGCCATGGGGTTTACGGTTAGGGATAATCCGTTTACTTACCTAGCCCTGGGCGATAGTTACACCATTGGCACCGCCATTGGAAAGCAAAATGCTTATCCCGCTCTTCTTGTGGATTCAATGAAAAAAGATCTTCCAAACTTTTATGCAGATGTAGATGTAATTGCTAAAAATGGTTGGACTACCCGAGATTTACTCAATGGCATATCCAAAAAAAAACCCAAAGGCCCGTATGATTTGGTTTCACTGCTAATAGGTGTAAACAATCAATACCAGCATTTGAGCAAATCAGAGTATAAAACTGAATTTACCGAGCTATTAGAAAAAAGTATAGCCTTAGCAGGAGGGAAAAAGGAAAATGTATTTGTGATTAGTATTCCTGATTATGGTGTATGTACAGTGGCCGTAGATAACCTCGAAAGTATATCCCCGGATATTGATGCTTTTAATGAAATCAACAAATCCGTAGCCGAGGCATATGGTGTAAGCTACGTTGATATTACAGAAATCAGTAGAACGGCTAAAGGAAATGAGAGTTTCATTGCTTCAGATGGCCTACATTTTTCTTCAAAAATGCATGAGCTTTGGGTGCAGGAAATAATGCAGAAATATATGCTGGGGAGATTTTAACTTCAGTTAGTGAACTGAGTTTTCCTTTTTAATCCAAGCCCACCTTTGCACTTATATCAGCCTGAAGCTTTTTGAGGTCAACTTTGGTATTTATCTTATCACGCCACTTATATACCCATGATTTTTCAGAATAGGCACTGTGCTTATTTTTGAGGTATGCCTTGTAGTTTTGAACATCCGTTTTTTGCAAGGCACTCAACGCGCTTTGTGAAAGGTGTATTTCTTCAAGATTTAATGTGTCTACCTCACATATAGAATCAACAAATACAATGGTTGGACTTATTACATATTTAATTGATTCAGACTTGAATTTTGATGTATCCGAGCTCTGGATTAAGAGGTTTCGGTTTTCAAGAAACTGGAGCATCACATTATAATCTTCGGTAAACTGATAGGGGTTTACTATTTCTGATTTGTTTACAAACCAATACTTTACGGTGTCAAAAGAGGGGGGGGCAAAAGTAGAATCATTTATGGCCCAGCGAGCTTCGGAGGTTATCTTAGAATAGTTTTTCTCACTAATTACACTATCGCTTATGATTGGGAAAAGCTGATATGTGAAGTAGTTGAATGGTACTTCGGTGGAGTCCTTCATTCTGATATTTAGCTGGCGAAGCTTGAAGAGTAAATCCTGAAACTGGATTTGGTAGGCACTTTTCAAAATC
>JAUHWX010000076.1 GCA_030427285.1 Bacteroidia bacterium | reverse complement strand
GATTAAACTTTCTTAAAAGTTGATACGCGGATCGAATGGACGCTAATGATTGCTTCTTGGAATTTAAGAAAGTTTTAAAGGCTTCTCCCGAGAAATTAGTAGGAAAATTAAGTACATGTTTTTCCTTACCGAAATAGCTAAATTCATTTTCGGTGGTTCGTTTATTCTTCATGCTTCGGCTACAGGCCCACCATTTCATTCCAAGTTTTTCAATTATTTCTTTGGAGTGCTCATTCGAAATGTATCCAGGGTATTTCCCTCCATCAAAGCTTATATCTGTCTCGTTTGTAAATATTTTTAGAGCATTGCTTAATCGGGAAATATCAGATTGATCCAGGTAGCTGAACTCTTGATGAAATCTTCCGTTTTCAATTTTACCATGGTTGGTTCCATGAAAAGCAAGATCGAAGTGACTTTTGGTTGACTTAATAAAATCAACGTACTCATCTGAAAAACCATTAGATAGTACCTCATAGCCACCAATGGAATTACTGTGATTGGTGTGCTGGTTTATCAGAATAAAGAAAGTGCCTTTGACTTCAGGAAAAGCTTCCAGGAAATGTTTTTCAAAATAACCGTATAAACTATTGTTTCCACGCATTCCATAGCCATGATCGTGGTTTGGTTTTAGTTTTACATCAAAAGTTATGGACACTGGAGCAAGGTCATCAATCATCAGAGTTGCAGCAGTTTGATGATTGTTGTGGTACTTGCAGGTAGTAAAATTGTTTGGATTCAAAACCATAGTTTGTATAAGGCTCTATTGCGTTAAAGGTAAAAGATTGCGCAAAAATATGCTTTTATCGATGCGATATATCAAATGGTGGTTTTGACTCGTGTAAGCGTACATTTATTACAAAAGTCGCTAGGAATGAGTTACCATTATTATGCATATTTGCCATTCAATCGAGGTCATGAAAAGCATAGGTCTGATTTTTACTACCGATTATGAAATCTTTGGGAATGGCAGTGGATGTGTTGAAAAATGCATGATTGAGCCAACCGAAAGAATGACTACCATTTTAGAAAATCACGGTGCTACACTTACTCTTTTTGTTGATGTATGTGAATACTGGGCTTTTGAAAAAGAATTTGCCAAAGGAAATTTAAAGAAGGACTGGGCTGGAATGATTAGAGCTCAACTTCAGGATTTGGCTAAGCGTGGCCATGATGTTCAACTGCATTTTCACCCACAATGGCTCGACTACTCTTTTGACGGAATCAGATGGACCTTAAACTACGATTTGTGGAGAATAGGAAAGTTGAAATATGAAGATCTGGAATTTCCGGATAGGGGCTTAAAGAAACTATTTGGCAGGGGTAAAAAAACATTGGAAACAATTATCACCCCTGTAAAGAAGGATTATAGTTGCCACATTTTTAGAGCGGGAGCGTGGAGTATGCAGCCTGAAAAGGATGTGCTCAAAGCCCTTGCAGAAAACGGTTTTGATATAGATAGCACCGTTGCCTCGGGCTTGGCTTTTCAAGATGACTACACTTTTTATGACTTTACGAATAGCCCAAATGAGCCATATTGGAAAATTGAAGATAGTCTCAATTCGATTTCTGGAAATGGAAAAATAAAGGAAGTACCGATTTTCACCACAAAAATGTCACTCCCTAAAAAGTTGAAATTCTTAGGTTTAAAGAAAAAGAGAAGCATTCCCATGAAACCCCGAGGTTGCGTGGGAGCATCCATTGCCACTGAGGGAAAAGGAAAGCTCTCAAAACTGGCTGAAGTTTTTGCTGAAAAGAGAAAGATGTTCACCTTTGGTGATGCTACTTCGTTTGAAGAAATGACTTACTTTGCGGAACGTGCAATTCAACGAGCAAAATCGTCTAAAAATGGCCTTTTTCCTGTAGTTGCAATCAGCCATCCAAAAACATTTGCAAATGAGCAGGAGCTTAGTAACTTTTTGGAATGGGTGGCAAAAAATAATAAAGAAATAGTGTTTACTAATTACAATGAAATTTAATGACTAATAGAATTTTAGTTACTGGAGGCGCGGGCTACATAGGTTCCGTGCTGGTTCGTATTCTTTTAGAACAGGGCCATTACGTAAGAGTTTTAGATAATTTGATGTACGGTGGTGAGTCCATTATTGATTTACTGGAGCATCCCAATTTTGAATTTGTAAAAGGTGATATTCGCAATCGTGCAGATGTGGAGATTGCTGTAAAAGATATTTATGCAGTAGCCCATCTTGCGGCTATCGTGGGTGATCCGGCCTGTGCTAAAAGCCCTGAACTTACCAATGAAACCAACCTGGTAGGTGCAAAAATGCTTTACGAGGTAGCCAATGCTGCAGGTGTTCAGCGATTTATTTTTGCAAGCACCTGTAGTAATTATGGAAAAATGGATGACCCAAGCCAATTTGTTACCGAAGAATCAACTTTGGCTCCGGTTTCGCTTTATGCTGAA
This sequence comes from Bacteroidia bacterium, assembly GCA_030427285.1. Taxonomy (GTDB): domain Bacteria; phylum Bacteroidota; class Bacteroidia; order Flavobacteriales; family Schleiferiaceae; genus Owenweeksia. The sequence continues at coordinate 10,622 of JAUHWX010000076.1, read as the reverse complement.
ACCAAGGTTGCTTATGAAAAGTTTCTACTGGGGCAAGATAAATCAAGTTCAGCCAAGCCTACCTGCTTGCGATTTTCTACCGTGTATGGATTATCGCCTCGCGTTCGCTTTGACCTTACGGTAAACGAGTTTACTAAAGAGCTGGCACTGGATAGAAAGTTGGTGATTTTTGGGGAGCAGTTTTGGCGCCCTTACTGCCATGTTAGAGACCTTGCTCGTTCAGTAATGATGTGTATTGAAGCTCCGGCTGAAAAAGTGTCTTTCAACGTGTTTAATGTAGGAAACACTGAAGAAAACTATCAGAAGCAAATGATAGTAGAGGAAATATTGAAGGTAATTCCAGAAGGAAAGGTGGAGTATGTGGAGAAGAATGAAGATCCTAGAGATTATCGGGTAAATTTTGATAAAATCAAGAACGAACTTGGTTTTGAAATTACACTTACCGTACCGCAAGGAATTGAAAACCTGTACAAAGCCATAAAAGAAGGATTCGTATCTAACCCCGATGAGCAGAAATACAAAAACATTTAAAGCGGTAGTAGACTTCATAAAGGAGTGGTATAGTACCGATGATTTTCTCCCTCTACACGCACCGGTTTTTAATGGTAACGAAAAGAAATACCTGAACGAGTGTATTGACTCTACATTCGTATCATCTGTAGGGAAGTTTGTAACCGAGGCAGAAGAGCAATTTGCCAAAGCTGTGGGAGCAAAATATGCCGTAGCCGTGGTGAATGGAACGTGTGCCCTGCATTTGGCACTTCGGGTAGCTGGCGTGCAGAAAAATGAGGAGGTGATTACTCAACCTTTGACATTTGTGGCTACCTGCAATGCTATAAGTTATTTGAATGCTATCCCGGTCTTTGTGGATGTATCCAAAGAAACTCTAGGCCTATCCGAAGTCGCTTTAAAGGATTTTTTGGAGAGCCATGCTGAGCTTCGCGATGGTGCATGCTACAATAAAACTTCGGGTAGGAAAATTAGTGCTTGTTTGCCTATGCATACCTTTGGTCATTCGGTAAAGCTTGATGAAATAAAAAAGATTTGCGATAAGTATAAAATCACCTTGGTGGAAGATGCAGCCGAATCTGTTGGATCGTACTACAAAGGGAAGCATACAGGTAATGTTGGGGTGGTTTCCGCTTTTAGCTTTAATGGAAATAAAACTATTACCTGTGGTGGTGGTGGAATGATAGTTACCAATGATGAGAAATTGGCGAAATATGCAAAACACCTTTCAACTGTAGCTAAAACTGCGCATCCTTATGAGTTTTTTCATGATGAAATAGGATACAATTATCGCATGCCTAACATCAACGCTGCATTATTGGTAGCACAATTGGAACAGCTGGATTCTGTACTCGAAAACAAAAGGCAAACAGCGGAAGCTTACAAAAACTTTTTAGCGAATATAGAAGGTGTAGAGTTTATCACCGAGCCCAAAGATTGCCAATCAAACTACTGGCTCAATGCGATACAATTTTCCGATAAGGAGACACGTGACGAGTTTTTGAAATACTCTAATTCTAATGGTGTGATGACGAGACCGGCTTGGACGCTTATGAATGAGCTTCCGGCCTTTAAAGATTGCCAGGCAGGGGATATGCCCAATAGCATCTTTTTAGCTGAAAGACTGGTTAATATTCCTAGCAGCGTGCGAAACTAATATGGGGAAGCCTGATTTTATTTTAATAGGAGAAACCAAGTGCGGAACTACCTCCATGTACAACTATTTGATTCAGCACCCCAAAGTGCTTGATACATTTGGAAACGGTGAGGATTATGACAGCACCTACGCGACTAAAGAAATCAGGTTTTTAGATAAATTTTACAATCGAGGTTGGGACTGGTATTTTTCTTGTTTTCCAGATACAAAAGAAGGAGAGATAACAGGAGAAGCCACCCCCATGTACATGTATCGTACTCAAGTGGCTCAGCGTCTTAAGCAGTATTTGCCAAATGTAAAACTGCTCGTGCTTCTAAGAAACCCGGTTGATCGACTGATTTCAAATTACTATCACAACTACAAGTGGGTGCCCGGCTGGAAGGAGCAATATCCTGACATTAAAACCTACTTTTACGGTTGCCCTGATAGAGATTATTACCAAATAGATAAGAGCATATATTACTTTGCAATGCAAAGGTGGATAGAGCATTTTCCATTAGATCAATTCTGCATTGTAAAGAGTGAAGATATGTATGAAAATCCTAAGGATGCTTATCTGCAGGTAACGCGTTTTCTGGGTCTTGAAGATCATATACCGGAAGAATTTTCGGTATTTAGGGCTAACGAATATGAAGCTATAGACCCGGATTTTAGGGCAGAGCTAGAGGCTTTTTATAAGCCCTATAATGACAAACTCGAAGCATTGATTAATCGTAAAATGAACTGGTACTGATGAATAAGGAAGAAGTAATCAATCAGCTTAGTATAACTAAGGATACGAGTATTCTTGAAGCCATAAAGCGAATGGATGAGCTTAAGAAAAAGCTACTTTTGGTTACCCATCATGGTCGCTTTTTTAGTCTTTTGAGTATTGGTGATATTCAAAGAGCTATTTTGAAGAATGTATCTTTTGAGTTACCTGTAGAGCAAATACTTCGTGAAAACATTAGGGTGGCTCATGAGCGTGATTCATTTGATGAGATAAAAGCCCGAATGTTAAAATTTCGCATGGAAATGCTACCCGTGCTGAATGATAGCAAGGATGTAGTACAAGTTTATTTTTGGAATGAAATTTTTGGGGAAGCTTATAAGCGATTTGTGGGTGACCTCAATGTGCCGGTAGTAATAATGGCTGGCGGAAAGGGTACAAGGCTAAAGCCCATTACTAATATTATCCCAAAAGCACTTGTGCCTATTGAAGAGAAGCCTATTGTAGAAGTTATTATTGATAAGTTTCGATTGATGGGCTCAAAAAAATTCTATCTATCGGTGAATTACAAAGGCGATATGATCAAGCATTATTTCGATCAGATAGAGAAAGATTACAATCTCGATTATGTTACTGAAGACAAGCCCTTAGGAACTGCAGGTAGCTTACATTTACTTAAAAATCAGCTCAAAGAAACTTTCTTTGTAACCAACTGTGATATTATCATTGAGCAGGATTACGAAGAAATATATAAGTACCACAAGCGTGAGAAAAATGATCTTACGGTAGTGGCTGCGCTAAAGCATTACGCCATCCCTTATGGAATTTTGGAAACCAAGGAGAAAGGCTTACTTACATCACTTTCCGAAAAGCCGGAGTTGACTTTTCAGGTAAACTCCGGAATGTATATTCTGGAGCCCGAATTGCTGAATGAGGTACCGGAGAATGAGTTTTTCCACATTACACACCTTATGGAAAAGGTAATGGCCAGAGGGGGTAAAGTGGGTGTTTTTCCAGTGAGCGAAGGATCATGGATGGATATTGGTGTATGGAGTGAATACAACCGCACACGACAAATTCTAAAAGAAAATATTTTTGACAATTAGCATGAAGCAATTCATAAAAAATCTGTTTTTAAGCAAATCTGCTAAGAGGCATCGCCTAGTTGGTAATCCTAAGTATTGGAAGGTAAAGCAGGAATTTCAAATTAACTTTTTGAAGCAACAGGGCTTGCAGTCTGGCAGCAAGTTACTGGATATTGGCTGCGGCACACTTAGAGGAGGAATTCCATTGATCAAGTTTTTAGACAGCGGAAACTATTATGGCCTGGAGGTGCGAAAAGAAGTACTTGACGAGGGCATAGCTGAAGCAAAGGAGCAAGGGGTGATGGATAAAAAACCAAATCTTATTCACTTTTCTGATTTTAAAGAACTTGAATTAAACACATCATTTGATGTGATGTTTGCCTTTTCGGTATTGATTCATATGACGGATGAAATAGTGGATTCATGTATTAAATACGTAGCCGAAAACCTTGCTGCTGACGGTAAGTTTTATGCAAATGTAAATTTGGACAGCAATAAGAAAGGTCAGTGGCAGGGGTTTCCCGTAATGCACAAGGACTTGGAGTTTTATAAAGCACTAGCCTCAAAATACAATTTGAAAGTTGAGATTATTGGCCGACTGGCAGATTTTGGGCATCATACAGGAGACCCTAACCAAGACAATCAATCTATGCTAGCCTTTTTTAAATAATGTAATGCCGCTTTCACAATCTTGCTGCTTTAACTAAGCTTTTGATAGCGCTCAATTATTTTCTTGATGTTTTCACTAAAGTTGAAATAATTATTTACCGTATGATATCTCTTTAAAAGCTCTTCTTTTGATGTGGTATTTCCAGTAATTATACTCTTCATTCCATGGTATACCGCTTCACTATCAAGGGGTATCAAGGGAATACTAAGGTCAAACTTTTCATTATACATTCTATAGGGAAGGATGTCAGTAACCACAATCTCCTTTTGATAAAATTGAGGCTCTAAAAATGTGGTGGAAAGCTGCTCATTGGCCGCTATTTGAAGACCAGCATCCATTTTTTTCCAAATCATTTGCATATCGCCAAAGGAGAGGAAACCGTGTTTTTGTAAAATCACGTGTTGGCTCAAGCCTGTTTTGTTTATTTGTGTGCTGTACTTTTTCAGTAAATCCTCCTCATTGGTGTTGCCCAGCCATAGGTAAACAATAAAGTTGGTTAGCCCATCTTTCAGCAGTTTTTCGGCAGCTTCTATCACCAAGTCGTGACGACTATTTGGGCTTATACTTTTTGGAAAGAAAAACTTGACTTTATCTTGAGGCAGGCCTGCAATAAACTGATTTGTTTCTTCGTCATCCGCCACGGTATGGCTGGTAAAGTTTTCTTTCTGTAAGCCCCAGTAAAATACTCTAATATTATTGTTCCAACCTGTTTCTCTTAAAACATGTGCTGTACCGTGCCAGTTGCAATGTATGATGTCAGCATGGCTTATTCCGTATTGAAACATTTTTCCTTTTATACCACCTTTTTTTGCTTTGTGAATCAGCCATTCATTCCATACGTTAAAGATGAACTTTGACTTCTTGTTTCGCAAAAGTGAAAAGATGAAAAGTATTAATGCACTGTGTCCACCGTGATACCATATTAAGTCATACTCTGCACCGATAACTTTAGATAGCTTGGCAAGCTCAAATGGAGAGAATGAAAATTTATGATACTCAATATGATCCTCTTTGGGGTAGTAGGTCCGGTCGTTAGAATAAATGAACGTAAGGTGGTGATCTTTCGAAGCGTTGAAATATTCGAGAAATGGAAGGATATTATGGCCGCCAGCCCTTCCGTGAAACATTAATACCTTCATAAATGTGGTGAAGTAATTTTACAGTGTTAGAAAGTGCATTTTTGTTATGCAATCACATACGTAAGAAGTATCAAATATAACTTTTTGCACATGTTTGTTAACGTTTATTTTTTCAATAACAAAAGAGCTTAAAATACTTGTTGCCCTTCGATTTTATTCTTTAAATAAAGCACTTATAGCAGTTTGAATAGGATGCACCGATCCTAGTTTCTGTATGGAATTCTACTTTCGATAGATTTTAAGTTTTTTGAGCATCAATTGGATTAGTTGGCTAGAATCTTTAGACACATTGGTAAGGAATACAACAGTGCCAAAAGCAACAATTACAATGATTGATCTATATACTATATCCAACAATGGAAAGGGTAAGGTAGGAAGGGCGTAAGCTAGTCCTGAAGATAACAAACTAATTATGATAGCCTTCATAAAGTTTAAATTGAAAGGCTGTAGGTGAAATCTATAGGAAAGGAAAATGCCTTTTATAATATTTGCTAATGCGATGGTAATAAGACTTGCAATGGCAGCTCCTGTAATACCTAAAACAGGAATTAAGATAATGTTGGTGGCAATACCAATTATACCCATTAAGCTCATTGTATAAAAATTGAATCGATAATATTCTGAATGCTGAATGATATTACTATTGATTCCCATCGACATATCAAAGAGTTTACCCAGCCCTATAATAAGCACTACAAACTTTCCTGAGCGATATTCGTTACCATTAGGAATTAATTCAAACAAACTATCAATATTGGTCCAAACGCAAATAAGGAGTATGGATCCAATTAGGAACTGGTTTATTGCGGTTTTATGGAATAGGGTGGCTATTTGAGTTTTATCATTTTTGGCAGAAGCTTCCGCAACAAAAGGAGCGGTGATTTGACCAACAGCTCTTCTGGGTAGCTCAATAATTTGTCCAATAAAAAACGCAATGGTGTAAATTCCTGTAGCCTCAAGACTTACCATTGAAGTAATCATTAAAGAATCTACGTTTCTGATTATTATGTCTCCTGCACTGGTCATTATTGCAAAAAAGCCAAAGTAAAGAATTTCTTTACCCTTGCCTTGCCGAAGCTTTTTACCGGGCTTAGATAGATCCAGAAAGCCTCCTCGGAAAAGGTAATAAGTCATAACGGCTCCGGAGATAAAATAGACCATTACAAACCATATTACTAATCCATCCAAGCTAAACCAATGTGCCGCAAATGTGATTACAATGATGCCAGTAAGTACTCTTACCAAAATGTCTTTCACAATAAGAGGAAAAATATTTTTCTTAAGTGCCCAGCCGTATGCTTGTCCTACAGTAAATAGTACTCTAAAAGCCACCAATGGAATTAGCAAATAGATATACTTTGAAAACAGTGGTGCCTGATTTTGGTAAAAAGCAATTATAGATTCTTTAAAAAATAAGAATAATAGCAGGAAAATAGAAAAACCTACGGTTGACAATATGAAGCCTATGGATAGTAATCCTTTGGGATCACCATTTTTTTTAGTTCTAAAAAAAGGAAGATATTTTACAAAAATAGCTTGGCTACCTAATGGGATAAAGGCTGCAAAAAAATTGGCCGCATCCAATAAGGTAGTAAGAAGTCCAATTTGCTCAGTACTCAAATAAGCGGTAAAAACAAATAGCTTTAATACAAAGCCTAGAAGCACACCAACTGCCATAACCATAGTAGCTTGTATACTCTGTCTGCGTATTGTTCCCAAAGGCGTTATTGATTTTTAGGCTAAATTAAACGAAGACAAATTGGAAGTAGCATATTTGCAATTAAAATTTTTGAAGCGTGAAGCTTTCTGAACTGCCAATATACTGGGATTTATTGCGATTACCACTACCTGTGGTGATTAAGCGTATTCGCCAAAGACTGGGTGGAGGTAAACATCCAGATACCTCTTATAAAGTACCTTCTAATCTAAAATGGCTAGCTGAGATTTCAGATGTATTGGAAGGCAAATTGAATCAAAAAAAGTGGAATATACTGTTCGATCACTACACAAATGATGAGCTAAATCTTTTGGGTTCTGGTTGGACAAGTTTAAAAAATGCAACACAGCCCAAAGGTTTTTTAGGACAAACTTTTGGTAATTTCCCAAGACCCGAAATCACAGAAAATACCATTGACTGGAATCGTGATCAGCGCACAGGTTTTCAATACAGCATTAATGGAAATTCAAAAGAAGAGCTGAGCAAAGCGTTTACTATTAATGGCGTAGATGTGAAGTTTTGTTGGGAGTTTGCCCGAATGCATCATTTGCCACAGTTAGCAGTGGCTTATAAGCACTTTCCCCAGCGAAGGAAGGAAGTGCTTACGACTTTTGAAAAGCACCTGGCTACTTTTAATAAGCAATGCCAGCTCGGTAAAGGAGTCCACTGGACTTCACCCATGGAAGTAGCGGTGAGACTTACCAATATTTTGGTAGGTTTTCATGTACTGAAAAATGAACTTGCTCATATAGAAGAGCTAGTTGTGGAGATGGCTTATGCTCATTTTGCTTACATATCCACACATTTAGAGCATAAGGATGGTTTTGGAACCAATCACTACCTAAGTAACTTGATGGGGTTGGTGGTAGCCGGATATTTTTTAGAAAATGACGAGGTAAACGAAAGGTCGGGATGGGCTTGGAGCGAAATGGAGAAAGAGCTACAAAAACAGTTTTTCTCCGATGGGTTCAATTTCGAGTATTCTACTTATTATCATCGGTTGAGCACCGAAATTGCCTTGGTAGCTTTGAAGTATGCCAAAAAGCAGGGGTTTGAAGTCAGTAAAGAAACCTTAAAAACTATCGGGCAGGCTTTGACAAGTATGGAGACTTTAATGAAGCAAAACCATGAACTACCTAAGTTTGGAGATATTGATAGCGGTCGTATTTTGGATTTAGACCCGGAAGGAGAATTTCTGGATGGCGACTTTATGCCTAGAGCAGAATCCTGCAAATTTGTTTTAGATCTAAAACGCACCGGAAGTGTTTACCATCACTTTTATAGAGATGTCATCAAGCTTTTGGAACACACTACTATAAGTTCACTTTTGGTAAAATCAGCTGCAAATCGTACCAAAAGAAGTTTATCCCATTCGCATGAGTGGAAAATCAATTTTCCTGAAATTGATACAGACAGTATTGTACATTATTACTGGCCTGAAGCGGGATTGGTAGTGTATAAGTCACATGAGTTTTACCTTGCGGTAAATTTGATGGCCAATAGCAAAGGGCATCGCTACAGAGGACATCTTCATAATGACAAAGGATCTTTTGAGCTACAAGTGGCTGGCCAGGATTATGTAGTTGACCCCGGAGTAATTTCTTATACCTCTTCTGTAGAAGAAAGAAACCGTTATCGTAAAACTGCAGCTCATCCCATACCTTTTACTGGTGTCGAACAGAATAGGCATTTACATGGGTTTTTAGGCTCCTTTCATTCAAGGCTGGATGTGGAGGCACGCCCCACCAAAATAAGTGATCACAGTTTAGAGTGTAAGATTTTTTATAGAGGTGTAAAGGTGTTTAGAGGTTTTGAAATAAAACATGACCATTTGCTGGTTTTAGATAGGTGCAACAAAGCATTTACTTTAAATAAAAACAATGAAATACCGCTGACAGCGGGCTATGGCAAACTTATATGAGTCTAAAAAAATTAGTATTGATCACTTATCACTGGCCCCCAATGGGTGGTGGAGGTGTACAGCGTTGGCTAAAGATGAGCAAATACTTACGCAACTATGGCTGGGATCCCATCATTTTTACCGTTTCTGATGCTGAGATTTCAATTTATGATGAGAGCTTGCTTAAGGAAATTCCGGAAGGAATAGAAACTATAAAAACGCCTATATGGGAGCCATTTGGAGTTTATAAAAAGATTACAGGAAAGAAAAAAGATGAAAAAGTACAACCGGGTTTGCTCAATGAAGGCGAAGGGAAGGAGTGGATCAATAACCTTGCACTTTGGGTTCGTGGTAATGTGTTTATCCCTGATGCCAAAAGGTTTTGGATAAAGCCCGCCTCTATAGCATTGATTAAGTACCTACAAGAAAACAAAGTAGACGCTATTGTTTCAACCGGGCCACCCCATACCACCCACATGATTGCCCTCAATGCAAAAAAGAAAACCAACATTCCCTGGTTGGCAGATTTTCGTGACCCATGGACCTTTGTAGATTATTACGATAAGCTGAAGCTAAGCCCGTATGCAGACAAAATGCATCATAAGCTCGAAAAAAAAGTATTAAACACTGCAGATAAAACGGTGACTGTAACCTGGAGCTGGGCAGAAGAGTTTAATTCACGAAATTTTAAAAAAGAGGTTGGGGTAATAACAAATGGATATGACCCGGCAGATTTTGAAAAGTCTGGTGCCGTAAAATTGGATGAAAGCTTTACCCTAACGCACATAGGCAGTATGAATGCGGATCGAAACCCTAAAGCACTTTGGCCAGTACTAAAGGAAATGAGCGATGCAAATGTCGATTTTTTAAAGAGTTTAAAAATAAAGCTGATAGGTCCGGTAGATAGTAGCATTTTCAAATCAATTGAAGAATATGGCCTTTCAGGAAATCTGGAGCACATTAAAAACCTCCCGCACAACGAGGTTATTCCTCACCTGCAAAGCTCACCTGTACTTTTGCTTCCGCTTAATGATACTCCCAATATCTCAGGGGTGGTGCCAGGAAAACTATTTGAATACATGGGAGCACAACGCCCCATCCTTTGTATAGGTAAAACCGATGGCGATGCCGCTCGAATTATAAAAGGAGCTAATGCCGGAGAGGTTATAGGTTTTAATGAAAGTGAAAAACTGAAAAGCGTTGTTCAGGGTATGTTTGCCAATTTTGAAAAAGGAAATTTAAAAGTGCAATCCACAGATTATAGAAAATACGGTAGAGACAGACTTGCTGGCGAAATAGCCGAGGCCTTAAACGAAATAGTAATTGGATAGAAGGGGAATGGTATTGCTGGTAAACAGAAAGCCCCGTTAACAGTGTTAACGGGGCTTTCTGTTTATTAAAGTGTGAGGAGCTTAAGCTTGCGTGCTTATCTTATTTTTTTTGAAGTATAAAACTAGTGCAGCGATAAAAACCAAGCCAAGAATAATGGAGGAAATCAAGGAAATGGTAGATCCTGCAAAGTATGCCTTAGGTTTGAACTTAAAACGAACAGTGTGTTTACCAGCTGGTATATTCATGCCTCTCAACACATAGTTTATACGAATGTGATCCACAGGTTCATTATCAATATAGGCCTGCCAGTCATGTTCCTTACCACGGTAATAAATTTCTGAAAATACAGCAAACTGGGCACCGTCAGTATTGGTCTCGTAAACCATTTCACGTGGGGAATGGCT
>JAUHWX010000312.1 GCA_030427285.1 Bacteroidia bacterium | reverse complement strand
AATATGAACCAGTCCATCTTGCTTTACGCCAATATCTACAAAGGCGCCAAACTTGGTAATATTACTTACCAAACCTTGTAAAATCATGCCTTCATGCAAGTCCTCCATTTTCCTAATGTTAGGATCAAAAGAGAAAACTTCTGTTTTACCACGTGGGTCACGGCCTACTTTCCCCAGTTCAGAAATAATGTCTTTAAGGGTAGGAAGCCCCACATCTTTTGTGATGTATTTTGATAAATCTATTTCTTCCAACTTTTTGGTAGCGCCAATCATAGAGCTTACTTGCCGACCCATGTCCTTCGCCATTTTTTCAACTATACCATAGCTTTCAGGGTGTACAGCAGAATTATCCAAAGGATTATCACCATTCGCAATACGAAGGAAACCAGCACTCTGCTCAAAAGCCTTTGGGCCAAGACCCGCCACTTTTTTCAATTCTTTACGAGAAGTAAAAGCTCCGTTTTCATCGCGATGCTTCACAATATTTTCGGCCAACTTTGGGCCTAGACCCGAAACATAGGTAAGCAAATGCTTGCTGGCGGTATTCAGGTTTACACCTACCTGGTTTACCACGCTTTCCACCACATTGTCCAAACTTTGCTTCAGCTTATTTTGATCCACATCATGCTGATATTGTCCCACACCGATGCTTTTCGGATCAATCTTTACCAATTCAGCCAAAGGATCCATCAGTCTGCGACCAATAGAAACGGCACCGCGCACCGTCACATCATAGTTTGGAAATTCCTCACGCGCCACCTTACTGGCTGAGTAAATAGACGCCCCGGCTTCGTTCACCACGTACACTTCTGTGCCTTTCGGCAAATGCATTTTTCGCTGAATAAAATCCTCAGTTTCTCGACCAGCCGTACCATTGCCAATAGCAATAGCTTCCAGTTTATATGACTCCATCAATCGGCTGAGTTTAGCTGCTGCCTGTCCGCTCTCCGATTGTGGTGGATGAGGATAAATGTTTTCATTGCTCAGCAGTCCGCCTTGTTCATCCAGGCACACCACTTTACAGCCTGTTCTAAAACCCGGATCTATGGCCAAAACCCGCTTCGGACCAAGGGGTGGGGCCATAAGCAACTGACGGAGGTTTTCAGCAAAAACCTTTATGGCCTCATCATCTGCTTTTTCCTTTGAGCTGTTTTTAAATTCTGTTTCAAGTGAAGGAGCGAGCAAACGTTTGTAGGCATCCTTCACAGCAATCTGCACTTGTTCAGAAGCCTTGTTTCTACCCTTCACAAAAATATTGTCGAGTATATCCAAAGCTTCATCCTCATCCGGGAGAATATGCACACGCAACAAACCTTCTGCTTCGGCACGCCTTATGGCCAACATTCTGTGACTTGGGCAACGTTTCAAAGGTTCAGCAAAATCAAAGTAGTCGCGATATTTCTCAGCCTCATCAGCTTTTGACTTTACCACTTTGGCACTTATCTCAGCCTTTCGGCTAAATAGCTGGCGAACCTTATTTCTGGCGAAAGCTCTTTCATTTACCCATTCGGCAATTATATCGCGAGCACCCGAAAGTGCATCGTCTACATCCACAACATCACCATTTACAAATCGCATGGCAAAACCTTCAACATCAGTGATGTCCTGCTTCATCAGTGTTCCCGCCAAAGGTTCTAAACCTTTTTCACGAGCTACCGAGGCTTTAGTTTTTCGTTTAGGTTTATACGGCAGATAAAGGTCTTCCAGTTCGGTTGCATTCCAGCAGCTGTTGATTTTTGCTTCTAACTCTGGTATGAGTAAATCCTGACTTTTTATACTCTCCAAAATGGACTCACGCCTTTTTATCAGCTCCTGTAGTTTCTTCCATTCCTCCTGAATATTGCCAATCTGAACTTCATCCAAACTACCTGTGGCTTCTTTGCGGTAGCGCGAAATAAAAGGCACTGTAGCACCTTCATTCAGCAGGTTTATGGTGTTTTGAATTTGCCCAGCATTGATGCCAAGCGACTTGGAAATAATAGGAATAAGGGTAGAGGACATAGTATAAAAATTGGAGGGCTAATATATGAGATAGTGCGTGGTTGAAGGGTGGATTGGTTAATTTGTTGAAAGTCGAGTAAATCCTTTATTTTTAAGCTATGCCTCTCCACAACCGGAAATATCTCAAGAAACATAGACGTGATTTACGATCCAATCTCACTATTTCAGAAGCACGTTTATGGAAAGCTTTAAAAGGTTCACAGCTCGATGGGCGTAAATTCAGGCGTCAGCATAGCATTGCTAATTACATTGTCGATTTTTATTGTCCTTCTGAAAAGCTCGTAATAGAAGTGGATGGCGGTTATCACCGAAATGAGTCTGTACAGATTTCTGATGCTAAGCGAGACGCCTATTTGAATAGTATTGGAATTAAGGTTTTGCGAGTGCTCAATGAGTCCGTTCGGTCTCAGCTTGGGATGGTACTTGAAGCAATTCGCGCGGAGTTTAGTACCACCCCAGCCCCTCCTCGAAGGAGGGGAGATGACCTGTGATATACTAAAAGTTGCTGGAAAATTTAAGCCGATTGCCTATTGGCAGTAACTCAACTTACGAGTGTAGACTTCTTATGTAATTGGATCCTAAAATTTTAATTTTATTTCAAATCAAGTTGATCTGATTTCCCCT
>JAUHWX010000311.1 GCA_030427285.1 Bacteroidia bacterium | reverse complement strand
CGAAGAAAAAGCCAAAGAGGTAAAGGCGCATCTGATACCTAAACTGGATGTAAATGGTGAGTATAAATATTACGCAGAACTCCCCTATCAAATAATGCCGCTATCGGCCTTTGGTGGCCCCGAAGGGCAATTTCAAAGAATCCAGTTTGGGGTACCCCATAATATCAGCGCCAATGTGCAGCTGTCCATGCCCATTTATAATGGAGAACTTTTGGGCAATATAGCCACCACAAAAATTGCTACAGAGATGAGCAATTTGAAATATAAAAAAACCGAGGAACAAGTGTTTTTTGATGTGAGCAACCTTTATTACAACGCTCAAATTCTCCAAAATCAAATCTCATTTATTGATAGTAATATTAATAATAGCAACGTGTTGCTACATAACATGAAGCTGATGCAATCTCAGCTGATGGCCAAAGGAACGGACGTAAGTAAAATAGACCTACAGCTACAGCAATTACAAACGCAGCGCGAGCTCATCCAAAGTAAAATGGAACAAGTGGTGAACAGCCTAAAAATTGTAATGGGCTTACCGCTTGAAAGTGTGATTGAGGTAGAGAAGCAAATTGTATTTGAAACCAAACCTGCCTATGATAATTCAAATAGCATTGATATACAATTGGTCGAAACGCAAAGCCACTTATTACAAAGTCAATTAACCGCCATTAAGCGATCTCAATTGCCCAGCATAGCATTGGTTGGCATGTATGGCGCCACCGGCTTCGGGTATACCGAATCGCCCAACCAGTTTCTGGATTTCTACCCCATAGCCTTTGGTGGAGTCAGATTGCAGTACCCCCTCTTTAATGGGATGGCTACCCAAAGGAAAATCAGTCAAAAACAATTCGAGCTTAACAATTCGAAATTGCAGGAGAGCCTGATAAAAGATCAAACCGCATTGCAAACCGAAAATGCAAAAACTCAAAAAGCCATCATGCAGCAAACGGTGCAAAACACCCAGCAACAAGTGCATTTGGCGGAGGAGATTTACAACCAAACGATACTTCAAAATAAGCAAGGCACGGCCAATTTAACAGAGGTCCTAATGGCCGATAATGCCCTGCGAGAACTGCAGCAGCAGTATCTATCGGTGGTGGTAGAATATTTAAAAGCCGATTTGGAGTTGAGGAAACTAACAGGAAATTTTTCAGTACAAAAGTAGAAGCAAAATGAAGAAATATATTTTTATAGCTCTTGGTGTCGCCCTTGTAGCATTTGTAATTTTTAAACTGGTAAGCAATAAAAACATTACTGAAAACAAGGTGTACCATTACGATAAGGAAGCACCTATTGAGGTGATGACTTTTACCCTGCAAACGTCCACACCTAATGCGCAGCAAAAATTTTCAGGAACGTTTGAAGCCAATCGTGAAGTAAAAGTAAATGCCGATATACAGGGAAAAGTGATGGAGGTAATGGTGGATATGGGCACTGCAGTGCGAAAGGGCCAACCGCTAATTCAGCTCGATAATGCTTTACTAAAGCTACAGCGCGAAGCAGCCGAAGTTCAAATTGAAACTCTGGAAAAAGACTTGGCTCGATTTAAAATTTTGGTGGCGGCCGATGCCATACAAGAAGTGCAGTTAGAAAAGGCTGAACAGGGATTGAAATCCGCAAAAATACAGCGAGCCACATTACAGGAGCAAATTGCCCGAACTACAATTAAGGCTCCTTTTGATGGAGTTATCACCATGAAAATGACCGAGGCCGGTGCCTTTGCCGCACCAGGAGTTCCCCTCCTACAGCTAACCGAAATTCAGCAATTGCGCTTTACCATCAATGTGCCAGAAAGTGACATTGACATTTTTGAGACAAACAAAGTGTACACTGTTTTTCCAGACAATTACCCGGACCAGAAGCTTGAGGGAAAAATTATAGCAATAGGCAGCAAAGCCAATCCGGCCAGCGGTTTCCCAGTTCAGTTTCAGGTAGAAAATACCGAGAATCAGCAAATAAAAGCAGGAATGTTTGGAAAAGTGATTATAGAAAAATCATCAGAGGGTGAAGGCTTGTACATCCCTGTATCCATCATACAAGGCAACGAAGAAGATGCTGCCGTGTATGTGGTAAAAGATGGTAGAGCCGTTCTGCAAAAAATAAGCATAGCAAACAAAGTAGACGATAAAGTGCGGGTTTCCGAAGGTCTAAAGGATGGAGATGTAGTAATCAACAAGGGCTTTATCAATCTGTTTGATGGTGCCAATGTGGAGATCAAATAAAGAGCGAAAAGATGAACATTACAGAAATATCCATAAAGCGGCCTTCACTTATCATCGTGCTATTTGGCCTGTTTATTTTGCTGGGCTACATAGGGTTCAACAATTTAAGCTACGAGCTGATGCCTGATTTCAATCAGCCCGTGGTGGTGATTAAAACCGGCTATCCGGGGGCAGAACCAGAAGAGGTAGAAACTTCGGTGAGCCGAAAAATAGAGGATGCATTGGCCAACCTGGAGGGTGTAGATTATTTGGTTACCAAATCTTTGCCCAATGCATCGGTAGTGATTGCCAACTTAAAATACGGCACTGACCTGGACAAAACCATGCAGGATGCCCAGCGCTATATCGATAATATTAGCAAGGATTTGCCCGATGATGTGTTGAGCCCCGAAATGAGCAAGGTATCGCCT
>JAUHWX010000310.1 GCA_030427285.1 Bacteroidia bacterium | reverse complement strand
GGCTTGGTTTTACGGTAACGGAAAAGAAGATTTTGTGGTAGCTGAAAATGCTGATGAGGCATTAAAATTAGCACAAGATAGAACCGGAAAGTCGCTTACAGCAGATGACCTTACTCAAGACAAAGATGCTTTGGATACCTGGTTTTCTTCGTGGCTATGGCCAATTTCTGTATTTGATGGAATTCGTAATCCGGACAATGAAGAGATAAATTATTACTATCCAACACAAGATTTGATTACCGCACCAGAGATTTTATTTTTCTGGGTGGCGCGTATGTTGATGGCGGGTTATGAGTACCGCAAAGAGCGTCCTTTTAGCAATGTTTACCTTACGGGAATCGTTCGCGATAAGCAGGGGCGTAAAATGTCAAAATCTTTGGGTAACTCTCCTGATCCAATCAGTTTGATGGAAAAATACAGCACTGACGGTGTTCGTGTGGGTATGTTACTTACTTCACCTGCTGGTAATGACTTGCCTTTTGATGAAGATCTGTGCGTACAGGGAAGAAATTTCTCGAACAAAATATGGAACGCGCTTCGCTTAGTAAAAGGATGGGAGGTAGCTGATACTGAACAAACCGAAGCTGCTGCATCTGCCATTAAATGGCTGGATGAGCGTTTTAAGAAAACGATGGTTTCTATTGATGAGTCTTTTGAAAAATATCGTATTTCAGAAGCTTTGATGAGCACCTATAAATTTGTGTGGGATGATTTCTGTAGCTGGTACTTGGAAGCGATTAAGCCTGCCTTTGGTGAGCCAATTGATAGAAAGACGTTGGAAATTACTCTAGATTATTTTGAAAGAATTACAATAATTCTTCATCCATTTATGCCTTTCATTAGTGAAGAAATTTGGCACTTAATAAAGGAGCGTAAGCAAGGAGAAACGCTATGTTTACAAGCATGGCCTGAAGCTGCTGAAAGTGATGAAGCTTTACTTTCTGACTTTGATCAGGCTGCAGCTGTGGTAAACGGAATCAGAAATATCAGAGCGAGTAAGAATATTTCCTTCAAAGATCAAATAGAACTGGTTGCTCCAGCTGCTGATGCCATCCCTGCGGCTTTTGAAAAGCTCATTGTGAAATTGGGGAACTTGAGTAGTATTGCTACAGAAGGTGCAGGCGATGGACCTGGTTTCACCTTCCTTGCCGGAAAATATGAAATGTTTATCCCTGCAGGTGATGCGATTGACGTAGAAGCTGAAAAGGAAAAACTTCGTGCTGATTTGGAATACCAGCAAGGTTTCTTAAAATCGGTATCCAAAAAGCTTTCTAATGAGCGCTTTGTGAGCGGAGCACCAGCAGTAGTGGTTGATGGTGAGCGCAAAAAACAAGCTGATGCAGAAGCTAAGATTAAAGCTTTGGAGGAAAGATTGGCTGCTATGAGCTAAGCTCGATTGATATAAAACTAAAGCCCCGCCCCGAAATGCTTCGGGACGGGGCTTTTTCATTTGGTTGGAGCCAAACAATATTATTCCACTCTTCTCCATACTTTCTGAGTAAGATCCACAACCACATCTTCCCATTCCTCTAGGGCGTTGTCCCAGGAGCCTTCACCATACTCGGCATCATACTCGTCTTTCATTTTCCAGTCATCTTCATCCATTTCAGCCCATTTGTCAAAAGGCCACGTAAGAGCTACATCACGGCCATCACCTGCGCTGTATTGATTAGTCCACATGTGAAATTCTTCATTTTTCTTTTTGTGAATTGCAGCTACTTTCTCCATAAAAGCTTGAAAGCGGTACCATTCGCCACGTTTTACATCTATCACCCAAGTAGTTTGCATTGGTTCATTATCCCCATCACTCACCGATAATTCATTGTTGTGTTTCCAAAGCTCTGAACGACCGTATTCACTCACGTAAGGAGCAATCTTTTTTCTCCAATCGTCAGCGTGAGCCCCTTCACCAGGAGCTCCGTCAAGCTGGGTATAACTAAAAGGCCCCATGGCCCATACATACCACCCTGCTTCATGGCCTACCGTGATATAGAAGAGACTGGATGCATATGCATCATCCTTGTGATAAGTACTGTTGTGAGATTTTACGGCAGCTTCAAATTTCGCTTCCATTCCTGGCTTCACTTTTATGTACTCTGTTGCTACTATTGTGGATTTTGGAGCTTCTTCTTGCGCCATCATAAGTAGGGGTAAACAGAATACGCCCACCAAAAGGTTGGTTAACTTTCTCATTATAATTTAAGGTTTGGTTATTAAACCTTAAATGTAGGTAAATTAAATCATAGTTATTTGATTTAATTTATTGATAATTAGATGTTTGATGTAGTGTGAAAGCTACCTGAATGTAAGTAGGGGAAAAATTAAAAAGCTTCAGCAAAATTGATGTAGAATCCTTTAATACCACCTTTGCCAAAGCCCCAGTCAAATCGAAGATTGGTTTGGTGCTCGCTATCTACCATTATTCGCAAGCCCACTCCATAAGAAATCCAAAAACCATCAAGAGCTAAATCTTCGTAAGAGTGAGCCACACGACCGGTTCCTAACCAAGTGGTAACTCCAATAATGCTCCAAATAGGCATACGGTATTCTACCTGGGTATCTACCAAAACCCTATCTCGTAAAGCTCCCTGGTAATAGCCTCGCATTGTGTTTTCACCACCCATGAGTGCCAAATCATAA
>JAUHWX010000075.1 GCA_030427285.1 Bacteroidia bacterium | reverse complement strand
AGGGGCTTTATTCCAAAAGACAAATACTGGAACTCTATCTCAACACCGTTCCATTTTCTGACAATACCTACGGAATAGAAGCAGCCAGCAATCGCTTTTTTAGCAAAAAGCCAAAAGACCTTACGGTTGAAGAATCGGCTGTACTGATAGGTATGCTCAAAGCCAGCACTTACTATAATCCTCGTTTGCATCCGGATCATTCTATGGGCAGACGAAATGTGGTGATGCATCAAATGTACCGCTACGACTATCTTTCGCAAGAAGAGTACGACTCTTTAAAGGTACTTCCGCTGCAGCTGAAATATAACAATGTAGCCGATGACTCTAAGGCTCCTTACTTTTTGGTTCATGTAAAAAAGCAAGCCAAAGAGCTGATTGAAAATCTGGAAGATGCCAATGGAGAACCATATAGCTTAGAGGCTGATGGTTTAAAAATTTATACCACTCTTAATGCCGATATGCAGCTTTACGCTGAAAAAGCTATGAAGTCTCACATGAGTAAACTTCAAAGCTTATTTGATAGACATTGGGGAAATCGAAAACCTTGGGGCAGCCAGGTTGGTGTTTTTGATAATGAACTGAAGCGAAGCAGGTCTTATAAAAATCTGATGAAGCGCAAGCTTTCTGATGATTCTTTAAATTATTATCTCAATGAAAAACACCCGGTTCAATTGTACGCCCCGCAGGGCGATACTGTTAGAGAGATGAGTATTCGTGACTCTGTG
The DNA here is from genome assembly GCA_030427285.1 of Bacteroidia bacterium. GTDB lineage: Bacteria > Bacteroidota > Bacteroidia > Flavobacteriales > Schleiferiaceae > Owenweeksia. The sequence continues at coordinate 12,637 of JAUHWX010000075.1, read as the reverse complement.
GAGTATTATGTGCGATTGCTGAACAGCGGCTTTTTTGCCATGCAACCGCAAAGCGGAGAAGTGCTGACATGGGTAGGGGGTATCGATCATCGTTTTTTGCCTTACGATCACGTTTTAGCCGAAAGGCAGGCTGCCTCTACTTTTAAACCTGTAGTGTACGCTACAGCTTTGACTCAAGGCGCTACACCTTGCGATTATATTGAAAACACCCAGCGTGTTTATGAAAACTACGAAGGTTGGACTCCACGAAATTATGATGATAATTATGGAGGCTTTTATAGCATGAAGGCAGCTTTGGCCAAATCTATAAATGTTGCCGCTGTGCAAACCATTTTTGAGGCGGGGATAGGAAACGTGATTTCCATGGCGCATCAGATGGGCATTAGTGGAAACATTCCAAACGACCCATCTATAAGTTTGGGTACCGCAAGCATCAGTTTATATGATATGGTGCGCGCTTATGGCGTGTTTGCCAATGGAGGCAAAAGGGTAGAGCCTTACATGATTAGTAAGATTGAAACAGCCGAGGGTGAAGTTTTATATGAGAAAAAAGGAGAATCGAGAACAGTGTATGTTTTTGATGAAGAGGTTGCCACTCAAATGAATTACATGCTGCAGGCTGTGGTAAATGAGGGAACCGGAGCAAAACTTCGTAATGTGTATGGCTTACGAAATGACCTTGCCGGGAAAACCGGAACTGCACAAAACTATACCGATGGTTGGTTTATTGGTTATAATCCAAAACTTGTGGCAGGAGCGTGGGTTGGTGCTTCTAGTCCGGCAGTGCATTTCAAAACAGGAACTTATGGTAGTGGCTCCGCTATGGCTTTGCCAATTTTCGGCAAGTTTATGCAAAGTGTAAACCGCAACCCAGAATTGAAGGGTTACAGCTGGGCCAGCTTTGAACCATTATCATCCAAGCAAATGTCGGATTTTGACTGCCCTGATTTTCGTGAGGAAAATGTAATGGACAAGTTTTTTGACTTATTCAATAAAGAAGAAGGAAAGGAGATTAAGCAACCAAAAGATTCTAAAAAGGACAAAGGCGAACAAAAGGAGAAAAAAGGGCTGTTTAAGCGAATTTTTGGTAAGAAGGACTGATGCTCAAAAATTACCTCCATTGTAGCCAAACACCCTTTGAAGTATTTCACTTACTCTGGCTTGGGGATTTTCTCTTATGGCTGCTTCCTCTTGCGCTATCACTACAAATAATCCTTCCAGAGTTTCTTCCAAAACATATTCATCAAGGTCTGGATTTACCTTGGTTACAAATGGAATTTTGTTATAATTATCTACCAGTGGGCTCCAGTATTTTGTCACCTGTACTTTGTCGAGAGATTGCTTTATGATAGGACGAAACTCGGAGCGTAACCTGTCAGAGGTGGTTCGTATTAAATATTGGGTGGCGGCATCATTGTCACCTCTCCATATATCGTAAACATCCTGAAGGGTCATTTGCTTTATGGAGCTAATAAAAATATCGGTGGCCTTGGCACTTGCTTGTTCTGCTCCATGATTCATTGTTTCAATAAACTGGTCTACCTGTGCGTCTAAACCTAAATCGCGGGCGGCTTTTTCTACTTTTTGAGCTTCAGCGGGAAAAGGAATTTTTATGAGCGAATTATTTAGAAAGCCATTTTTCTTTGAAGTTTCATTAATGGCATTTTTTGCCCCAACAATTAGAGCTTCTCTAATTCCATTTGAGATTTCAGATTCTGAAGGGGGTAATGCTGTGCCCGCATTTTGAGCTAAGGTGTTTAATTGATCGCAGGATAATAAGGTAAGAGCAAGAAGGCTATAAAACAAAATTCGCATGGATAATAGAGTTTAAAGGATGTATGACAATTATAAAATCTGAAAGTAGCAATTTATAGTTCCACTTTGCATAGGACTTTATTTTTTAAAAATAAAACTAAAAGCCGAACGTAGTGGCAAATTTAGATGACATGCCTATTTTTGTTAGCAAATTCGATAAATAGTGCAGGCTGAAATAATTGCTATTGGTGATGAAATTCTCATCGGCCAAACCATAGATACCAACTCTTCTTTTATTGCTACTCAACTTAACCTTAACGGGATTTCTGTGAGGCAGAAACGCGTGATAGCAGATGATGCCGATGCCATAAAGGATGCCTTAGATAGTATAGCACCAGACACTAAGTTGGTATTTATGACGGGCGGGCTTGGGCCTACCAAAGATGATATTACCAAGAAAACATTGTTGGAATACTTTGGTGGAGAAATGGTTTTTCATGAAAGTATATATGAACACATCGAGCAGCTTTTTGCTTCTTTCGGGCGCAAGCCATCTCCTGTAAATAAAGGGCAGGCTATGCTGCCGAGTAGCTGTTCGCCAGTAATAAATAAAATGGGTACCGCTCCGGGTATGCGTTTTGAAAAAGATGGGGTATTCTATTTTTCTACACCAGGCGTACCTTATGAAACGGAGCATTTGGTAGAAATGGAAATCATACCGTGGATTAACTCTAATCTTAAAAAAGGAACGGTAGTACATAAAACTATTTTAACGCAGGGAGTTCCTGAGAGTGAATTGGCAGATAGATTGGAAGCCTTTGAGGATAATTTGCCTGAAGGCGTAAAGTTGGCATACCTGCCTTCTGCTGGTATGGTAAAGTTACGCCTAACCTCTTATCATGGCACCGAAGCTGAAGCCCGAACTGTAGTTGATGAGCAAATTGAGGAGATTAAATCAATCCTTGGTTCTGTAGTATTTGGCGCTGAAGCGCAAACATTGCAAGAAGTAATAGGTATTGCCTTGCGCGAAAGTGGTGCTACATTAAGTACTGCTGAAAGTTGTACCGGTGGCTATATTGCTTCTTTGATTACTTCAATTCCTGGTTCTTCGGATTATTTTATGGGCAGTATAGTGTCCTATTCTAATAAGGTGAAGCAAGATTTGCTGGACGTGGAAGAAGAGACTTTAAAGAATCATGGAGCTGTTTCAAAAGAGGTGGTAATGCAAATGGCGCTAGGTGCACAAAAGAAATTCGGAACCACATTTTCTATTGCAACCAGTGGTGTAGCGGGGCCTGGCGGAGGCTCTGAAGAAAAGCCTGTAGGTACAGTATGGATTGCTACCGCCACACCTGACGGGGTGAAAGCAAAGAAATTTAGCTTTGGAAACAACCGCAAACGCAATATCAGGAAGGCCGCTCTTATGGCCTTGGACTTACTGAGAAGAGAAATACAAAAAATTGAAGTCTAGTATTGCGGAGTCATAAAAGTTTACTTAATTTTGCAAACCAATTTTTAATGAGCAGAAAACATGTCACGAGTTTGTGAATTAACAGGAAAAAAGGCAATCACTGGAAACAATGTGTCTTTTTCAAATAAGAAGAATAAGAGAAAGTTTAACGTAAATCTTACTAAGAAGCGTTTTTACATTCCTGAAGAAGATAAGTGGGTTACCTTAAAAGTGTCAACCTCTGCTTTAAAAACCATTAATAAAAAAGGAATTTCTGCGGTGCTTAAAGAAGCTCGTGCGAATGGATTCCTTACCAAATAATAAATTGCCATGGCCAAGAAAGGAAACAGAGTACAGGTAATTATGGAGTGCACTGAGCACAAGGAGTCAGGTCAGCCTGGTACTTCTAGATACATTACCACCAAGAACAAGAAGAATACTCCTGATAGACTTGAGTTGAAAAAATTCAACCCTATCTTGAAGCGTATGACCGTTCACAAAGAAATTAAGTAATCTATTAAAGGTATTTGAACGATGGCAAAGAAAGTAGTAGCAACGTTAAAGAAAGGTGATTCTGCACAGTTTACCAAAGTGGTAAAAATGGTGAAGAGTGAAAAAACCGGAGCTTATGCTTTTGAAGAAAAAGTGGTTAACAAAGAGTTGGCTAACGAATTCTTCAAATAAGGAACATTTATTGTTTAAGTAGATCCCCGTTATCTTAGGATAGCGGGGATTTTTTTTTTATACACTTCCCACTAAGCATATGCTTTGTCTCAAAATTGGAATAATGGAAAAGGGTGGGGATTATAGGGTTTTGAAAACCAGTTCGTTAGTCTTGGTGGCACAAACTTTTCTTAGAGATTAGCAAGCACACTTTTCTAAACCTAACCTAACCAGTTGTAGAAAGCCTTGGACACTAGTTCAAGGCTTTTTATTTTTACTCATATCTCAAAGATTCGATAGGATCAAGCTTTGAAGCTTTATGCGCAGGGTAAAAACCTGAAATGAGACCGGTAAGTAAGCAAAGCACTGCTGCTACTAACATCCACAACCACGGAACAATAAAGCTACCACCAATAATTGTAGAAGTGATATTTCCAATTATAATTCCAAGAAGGACTCCCGCGGCACCACCTAAAAAACAGATAAGTACAGCTTCAGTTAAAAATTGGCTCCTAATAGTGTTGGATTTGGCACCAACCGCTTTTCTAATCCCAATCTCACGGGTTCGCTCCGTAACAGAAACAAGCATAATATTCATTAAGGCTATAGCAGCACCCAGCATAGTGATGGCCGCAATGAGAATAGCTGCCAAGGTCACATACTTCAAATTTTCGATGAGGGTTTGCGAAAGGTTGTCGCTTTTGGTAATGCTAAAGTTGTCCTCTTCTTTTGGCGATAACCTTCTAACTACTCGCATGGCAATCATAGCTTCCGAGCTTATTTGGTCAAGGATGTCGCCTTGCAATGCCATTACGTTTACAGCATAGCTTTGGTTCGGAGAACTCATACTAGCTCTGGCTTTGGAAATAGGTATAAAAACAGACTTGTCGCCACCAAAGCCAAAGGAGTTTCCCTTTTCCTTAAGCATTCCAATTATCTTATAGCGGTTGTTTCGTATTTCAATCACTTTGCCCAGTGGGTCGGTGTTGGGGAAGAGTTTGTTTCTTAACTCCTGACCAATAATGGCCACGGGAGCTGCATTTTCAACTTCCGTTTCTGTGATGTTTCTACCAATTTCGATCTCATAGCCTCCAGTGTGCAGGTAGTTTTCGTCAGCCGCCCAAATGGTAATGTTGGGGTCAGTAGCAATATTTTTGTGTTTTACTTCGGCTACTGGTGTGGCTAAATAGGAAAGACTTGTGATAGCAGGCTGGTCGGAAAACTTTTCTTTAAAATCAAGTGCCTGCTGGTAGGTGATGCTCGGGAATACTTTTGGCTTTTTGCCTCTTCGGCCAATCTGAATGTTCGGTCCTCTATTTTGAATGGTGAATGTATTTGCGCCAAGCAAAGCAAACTGACCAGTAAGAGAAGACTTGATAGCATCGATAGCGGTGAGAATACCAACCAAGGCCATAATACCAATGGCAATAATGAGTGCGGTAAGTATGGTACGCAGCAACTGGCCTCGAATAGAGCCATAAGCGATCTTCAGATTTTCAGAAAATTCTCCGGATTTCATGTTTCAATTTAGACCTTAAAAATATGTATTAATACCCAAGTGATAGGCTTTACATTTGCCAAATGAAGAATAGTGGGCACGAAATGGGGAAGAAACCAAAGTTACTTTTGATAGGCTGGGATGCGGCAGACTGGAAAGTGATAGACCCTTTACTGAAAGCTGGAAAAATGCCAGCACTCCAAAGGTTGCTGAACAATGGTGTTCGAGGAAATATTGCTACGCTCAACCCTGTGCTTAGCCCCATGCTTTGGACGAGCATTGCCACCGGCAAACGAGCCTATGACCACGGAATTCACGGTTTTGTAGAAGCGAATAAAGCAACTGGTGAGATTTCGCCCGTAAGGGCAACCACCCGAAAAGTGAAACCTATGTGGAGTATCCTAAATGAAGCGGGATATAAAACAAATGTGGTAAACTGGTGGCCTTCGCACCCGGCTGAAAAAGTGAATGGGGTATGTGTGAGCAATCATTTTCATAAATCGGCTCCGGTTTTTGGACAAGATTGGCCATTGGATAAAGCTTCCATTTTTCCAGCTGACTATTATGAGGAGTTGAAGGAACTTCGCCTGCATCCGGCTGAGCTAACTCTGGCTCATGTTTTATCTTTTATTCCCGCTGCAGCGGAATTGGATCCGGAGAATGATGAGGTACTGAAACCATTTTTGAGAGTGTTGGCGCATTGCTGTTCGGTTCACAATGCTGCTACTTATTTGATGGAAGAAACGGAGTGGGACTTTATGGGCGTGTACTTTGAAGCGATTGATCATTTTTCGCATTTAGCGATGAAGTATCATCCGCCAAAGCTTGACGATATTAGTGAGGAGGATTTTAAAAAATATAAAGGAATAGTTGAGGGATCATACATATTTCATGATATGATGCTGGACAGGATGCTTGATTTGGCAGGCCAAGATTGCAATGTGATGATTGTGTCCGATCATGGTTTTGAATCTGGGAATTTGCGTCAGGTAGAATTACCCGATGTGGAAGCAGCTCCTGCCTTAGAGCACAGGCAGTTTGGTGTGTTTGTAGCTGCCGGCCCTGACATTAAGCAAAGTGAAATTTATGGGGCTTCACTTTTGGATGTGTCACCAACGGTTCTTCATCATTTTGGTTTGCCTGTAGGCGAAGATATGGAGGGGCAAGTTCTGCAAAGTATATTCAGAAATACTGAACCGGTTGGAGAGATTCCTAGTTGGGAAGATACAGCCTCAAGACCTGAATTGATGGAAGAAGGCAGTGCTAGCAGCGAAGAAATGCTGTCGCAGCTTCAGGATTTGGGATATATAAATTTGGACCAAAGTGATAAACTGAAATATGTAGATAGTGAGCTTACCTATAATTTATGCGTAAGCTACTTAGATGGAAATAAGCCTAAAAAAGCCAAAGAGGTTTTGGAACCTTATTTTTTGAAAAATGGTGAGCTTAGGTATGGAATGCTTTTGGCCCAAGCCTATTTGAAGCTTGGTGACTTGTCTTCTTTGTCACCTCATTTAGATAAAATGGAGCAAAATTTTGTTGGACAAGGTGGTGTTCATTTTTTGCGAGGCATGCTGTATTTACAGCAAAGTGACCATGAAAAAGCGCTTCAGCACTTTTTTGATATGGAAAGTCGCGGCTTAAAATCATCTCAACTATACAATGAAATTGCTCGAACTTTTTTGATTACTCAAAATTATAGAGCGGCAAAAGAGTATTTCAATAAAAGCTTGGCTTTGGATGGTGAAAATGCTATTGCGCTAAGCGGAAAGGCTCAATGTGCTTTAGAGGAAGCCAATCCCGAAGAAGCGATTATTTTGGCGGAACAAAGTTTGGCTTTGCAGTTTTTTCAGCCCAACACACATTACATTTTGGCGCAAGCCGCACTAGCTTTGAAGGAAGATGAGGTGGCTAAAAAAGCCGTTAGAATTTGCCTTAGCCAGGCACCAAAACATGGGCCAGCATTACAGCTTTTCAATAAACTGGAAAATAGGCAAGCTGTGGAGCAAAAGGATGAAGTAATTGTGGTGAGTGGCTTCCCTCGAAGTGGCACAAGCATGCTAATGAATATGTTGGATAAGGGAGGTGTTCCTTTATTCGTAGACAATGAAAGAGTAGAGGACCAAAGCAATCCGGAAGGATATTTTGAACATGAGCTCGTAAAAAACCTTGGAAGGAAAAATGACTGGATGCCCAAAGCTCGGGGTAAAGCAATAAAAGTGGTAAGCCTACTTTTGAGGTATTTACCATCTTCTGAAGCCTATAAAGTGATTTGGGTAAAACGTCCATTAACGGAAGTTTTGCTTTCGCAGGAAGTGATGCTGGGACGGAAGAAGGAAGAAGTGATGCGAAATTTCCCTTTTCAAAAGGCCGTGGACATGCAAAAGGAGGAGGAAAGAATGAAAAGCTGGCTCGAAATGCAGCCCAATATCAGAGTTTTGGAAGTGGAGTATTATGATTGTATCTCGGATACTGGTTTGGTTATTAGTAGGATAGAAGATTTTGTTGGGCATAGCATAGACAAGCAAAATGCGTTGTCAGCAATAAATAAAAAGCTGCATCGCAATAAGTTGGGTAACTATTAAGTTTTTAAGATTTTTGCCATAACATTACAAACAGATGAAAAAAGATAAACTCGAAAAAGCACTGATCAATTATTCTGGAGTAGCCACAGCACTTTTGGGTGCAACTGCTGCCCAGGGTCAAGTGATTATTAATGATATTCCCGATACTACTTTAAGTACAAACGGGGCGGTTTTTGCTTTTAACATCGACAGTGATGTAGACACTTCAAATTACATCGACTTTCGTATTAAATTATTTGTGGATAGTGGTTTGTACAGATATACAGGCGTTGTTATTGAAACAAATAATGTGGCTGGAAATCAAGTTTTAGGAATGGATTATGCAAATTATAACTATCCTTTTAAGCTTGGATTTAATGATACAATTGGCCCTGCTGGGCCCTTCAAAGGACTAGGCCCATCTAACGTTGCTGGAAAATTATTGGGGTACATGGCGCTTTCTATTAGTGACACTACTTACCCTAACAGTCAGTTTGTGGGCGGTGTAACCGATGGGTTTTTAGGTCTTAAATTTCAAGGAGATCGCAATGATACCATACGCACATACTACGGATGGATTCGTTTAGATGTAGCTGCTGATTTGAGATCAGTAACTATAAAAGAATATGCTTATAACGAGGATTTTGGACAACCTCTATATGCCGGCAACTTATGGGTAGGTGCTGAAGAGCTTGCCGCTCGTACGCCAGAATTGGTGCAGAGAGGTAAGTATTTGGATGTGACTTTTCCTGATGAATTACAATCTTCGGCTACTCTTCAGTTTTTTGACCTTGGCGGTAAATTGATCCGTGAGGAAGAATTAACTGCAACGAACAGTCGTGTCGAATTAGAAAATCTTCCCAAAGGAATGTTGGTTGCCGCTGTAAATAATGGACAAGTTTCTGCGAGCAAAAAGGTGGTGATTTACTAATTCAATTTTGCTTTCAGAAAAATACATTTCCAAAGCTCATCGAATTTTAACAGTTGTTTTTGCTCTGGTAAGTCTGGTTTATGGGTATTATCGAAATGAAGACAGTCTTTTCTGGACTTTGGGTAAAGTCTTCATTTTAAATGTTGTAGTTCAAGTTTTCTACTATGCAATTAGTCTTGGCCCTTTAGTCCAACTGAAGTGGATGGGTGAAAGTAATCTCCTTTATGATATAACCTTGTCGGTGATACGATTTTTTTCTGTTGGAATACTCATAATGGGCCTTTTCCTATTTTTTACTTCTTTTCAAAATGTGACACAGGTCATGGACCTTGACTCCGTTACCAGATTTTTTCAGCCTTGTTTCATTATTTTAGGGTCACTTTCATTGAACAGGAGCTTACAAAAACTTTCCTGAGTCTAGCCGTTGTTCAATTCAGCTTTTTGAGTTTCAATCATAGTCACAATATCATCAGCTATAGATAAACAAGCCGTGGCAGCTGGTGATGGTGCATTTATTACATGAATAGATGCCGGGCCATGAACGATTTTGAAATCATCAACCAAGGCGCCATCCTTTGTTAAAGCTTGTGCTCGCACTCCGGACCGGGCGGCTACAATGTCATCCATCGTCAATGAAGGAATCATTTTTTGAAGTTCTTTCAAAAAGCGTTGTTTGGAGAAAGCACGTTTATACTCGTCCATTCCTTTTTTCACGTGCTTCTTAAAAAGCTTTAATGTTCCTGGAAAAGTCAAAGCATCTTTAGTATCAGTAAAATCAAACGCTGTTCGCGAATATCCTTCGCGCTTAAAACTAAAAACGGCATTTGGTCCACACTCAATGCTTCCATCTGTCATTCGAGTAAAATGTACGCCAAGAAATGGAAATGCAGGGTCAGGGACAGGGTAAATGAGGTGCTTTACTTTATGCTTGCCCGTTTCCGTGAGTTCGTAATAATCTCCGCGAAAGCCAACAATCGCAACGTCAAGATCCAAACCTTCCATCTTGGCCATGCGGTCAGCTTGCAAGCCGGCACAAAACACTTTTTGGCTTACGCTAAAATTACCTTTATCCGTGATTATTGTATGTTGATTTCCATTACTCGTTGAGCCGGTAACTTTAGTATTTAGAAATAACTTACTGTTTGGATTGATTTCTTGAATGAGTTGAACGAATTTCTCACAAAGACCTTTGAAGTCAATAATGCCAGTGCAGGGAACTTTGATGGCCTCCACGCCAACCACTGAAGGTTCTATTTCATTAATCTCTTTAGGGCCAATAAGCTCTATTCCTTCAATTTTATTTTCCTGACCACGTCTGTAAATTTTAAGAAGAGCATCTCTTTCAGAATCATTTACGGCAAGTATTATTTTACCGCAAACGTCATGATCAACATGGTTTTCTTTAGCAAAAGCAACCAGTTGTTTGCGACCATCTAAGCAGTTTAATGCTTTATGCGAACCAGGTTTGTAATAAATTCCGCTGTGAATTACACCGGAATTTCTACCCGTTTGGTGAGCAGCTACCTTGCTTTCTTTTTCAAAAATGGCAATAATAGCTTCAGGGTATTTCTTTTGAAACTTATAGGCTGTGGCAAGTCCTACCACGCCTCCGCCAATAATGGCGAGGTCAAAATGTTGAGTCATGGCTTAAATTATAGCCGACAAATTTAACCTTCCTGCGGAAGTTTAGGCTTTACAATAGTAAAAACTCTGGAAATATTGAATCCGATGTGGATATCTCCATTTTCCAAGCTTCCGGGCGTTTGTGCTATGGTATAAGGATCAGCTACTCCACGAGAGTTGGTTAAGAAAATTTGAAAAACGTGTCCGCCTGTTTCAATATCTACACCAACCGAAAGAGCATTGTAGTTTTTTTGATCTTCAATATCTGGCCCAAGGCGAGTAATATTAGTGGTCAGCGGATTTATTTGAGCGATATACTCTGCCGAAAGGCTTAGCTGTTTGGTAATTTTAAAACGTGCTGCAGTTCCAACCGAAAAGATGTCATTGCTTTCACTCTCACGGCTCACAATGTTAAAGTGAACATGGGTAGGCACAATTTCAAGTGAAAATCTTTGTGTGAATTTTCGAGCTAAAATTAATTGGTTGGTAAAGCTAAAGCGGTCAGATTCGTTAAACTGAACATCAGGGTATCGTTCGTTATTAAACGTCATGGCAGAATATCCAACAACGGAGAAGGGCATGTTTTTAGCCCCTTTGCTTTGGCGAAGTAATCGATACTTTACAAACCCGGTGTAAGTACGGGGGTAGGCCGTACCTGAAAACACACCCACATTTAGCCAATCTGTTATTCCATAATCTAATTGCAGAGCCACTTCAGCAGTGTTCATCCCTAAATTATTATAGAAGAAATCATCACTAAAAGAACCAAAGCGGTGCATAAAAATATACTGTAAAACGCCCTTTGAGGGTAACTCAGAAGATTGAAGATTGATGGCACGTGTCCCTTTAAAAGTAGCAAAGGCGTAATCCGTAGTTTCGCCTTGTTCTTCTTCAAGCATATTTAGGAGGTCATCCTGACCTTGTGCCTGGCCTACAGTAAAAAAAAACGCACCCATCAGTAGGATGCGTTTGAACGCTTTATTTTTTCTCATAATCCATTTTTACGGTCACTTCCACCACTTCAGAAATATTGTCTCTTTTACCAGCCGGTATTTCCACTCCATAGTCTTCAGGACGAAGATTAAACTTGGAGCTCAAACTGGCCTTTCCATTCTTTATCACAATGGTAGCTTTTTCGGTGATCTCCTTTTCAACCCCATGTATACTCATGGTACCGGTAAATGTGGCTTGGTATTCACCATCTTTCTCAAAGTTTATACTACCAATATCCTTGATTTTTCCCTTAAAGGAGCCTTTAGGGTACTTACCGCTTTCCATGTAGTTTTCATTAAAGTGCTCCTGCATCAAAGCTTTTTCAAAAACAAAACCCTTGATAGGAACTAAGAAGGCAAAGCTGCCATCACTTATTTCTATTACACTGGAAACTTGTTCATTTACGGCTTCAATATTTTCAATTGGAGCTTCAGAGTAAAACTTTACGTAGCCTGTTCTGGTGAAAATTTTTTGAGCCGAAAGGCTGGCTGTTAGCATCAAGGCAATGCTTAATAGGTGAATTCTAAATTTCATAATACTTTCTTTTTAGTTAATTATTTGGAGCACCATCGTTTACCCATATTTCAATTTGAGTGATTTGACAGTCGGGTAGAGGTGGCCCGCCTTGCGGCATAAGAGCACCGCGCCCATTTATTCTATTTACTAAAGTACCATTGCTTGCTGAGGTTTCTAAATCAGCATAGGTGGTATAATCCAAATTTGCAGAGGGATTGGTACCCGAGTGGCAACCAGAAATGGCGCAATTAGCAGTTACAATAGCTTTTATGGTGCCTGAGTAAGTTACACTACTAGTATCGCAGTCATTATTTGCGTTTTGATAAATTTCTTCCTTGTTATCATTATAGCATGAGCTTACTACAAGAAGGAGCGCTCCAAAAGTGAGTATTATTTTTCCTTTTTTATTCATTTATTGAGGCATTCCGTTATTGTACCAGGTTTCTATTTTATCTATGTTACATTGAGGCATTTTTCCCCCTTGCGGCATAGTTGGGTTACTATTGTCCCCACCATTTATACGTATTATTAGGTCAATTGGACTTACCATAGCGTCTTTTACCTCTTGATAGTTAGTAAGACTAAGGCCAGCGCTCGCAAAAGAACCACTATGACAGCCTACACAGTTAAAGTCAAAAATGGCT
>JAUHWX010000309.1 GCA_030427285.1 Bacteroidia bacterium | reverse complement strand
TAAAATCAATACCAACGCTCACTTCATCATAATACTTATGCGCAAATTTTTCCTGTATGTTTTTACCAATCTTATTGATGCGTACAACTAATTCAGCCTCATAATGCACATCATTGGTAAAATCAGGGATAAAGAAAGGATTGCGCTTTGGCAGAATAGCCGTTTCAGGCTTTAAGAAAATGACAGGCTCGGTGGGCACCTCATTTTTTAGCTCCTTGGCATGATCTGCGTAATTACGGCCTACACAAATTATCTTCATGATTGCAGCTTGCTCAGTTTAATTTCAGTTAATACCTTTTTAGTGTAAAGTGGAAAATCTGCATTTTGCATCCAGCCGTAGTAGCCCGGGTTTTCATCAAATACTTCTGCCACCGGGCGGTTTCTGTATTTACCAAAACTAAAGCAAGCCACATCATCTTCATTAAGTATGATAAAACCGGCAAAGTCTACCGCTCTAAAACGGTTGCTAAAGTCAGCGAGCATTTCGATGTCATTTTCCAAATCATCATAACGGTCAAGCTGAGCTTTTAGGATTTCATAAGTTGCCAAAGTATCCGCTTCAGCGGTATGCGCATCAGTTAAATCTTTGCCGCAGTAAAACTTGTAAGCAGCACTAAGTGTGCGTTGTTCTTTCTTGTGAAAGATGTTTTGAACGTCAACGGCTCTGCGCTTGCTAAGGTCAAAGTCAATGCCCGCACGAAGAAATTCTTCAGCAATCATTGGGATATCAAACTTATTGGAGTTGTATCCACCCAAATCAGAATCCTTAATCATATCATGTACGCGATGCGCCAATTCTTTAAAGGTAGGTTCGTTGGCCACCTTTTCATCAGAAATACCATGTATGGCCGTGCTCTCTGGTGGGATTGGTCTCTCGGGATTTACCAACCACGTTTTACTTTCTTTATTTCCGTTTGGGAATATTTTGAGTACACCAACTTCTACAATTCTGTCGGTCACCACATTTACTCCGGTGGTTTCGAGGTCAAAAAAGCAGATGGGGCGTTTTAATTTAAGTTCCATGATGGGAATGTAATGGGTTTATAAAAATCATCCCGCTCGAGGCGGGATGAGTAAGGTTGTGCAATATAAGTTTTTGTAAGAAATAACTTCTCGTTAGAAATCGCGATTCGGATCGAAAGCTTCTAAGTAATCAGCTACCCTTTTTACAAACATTCCGCCAAGGGCTCCATCTACCACACGGTGGTCGTAAGAGTGTGACAAGAACATTTTATATCTAATGCCGATGAAGTCTCCTTCCGGAGTTTCAATTACTGCTGGTTTTTTATTAATGCTACCAGTTGCCATAATTGCTACTTGTGGCTGGTTGATGATTGGCGTACCCAATACATTACCAAAAGTACCTACGTTGGTTACAGTATATGTTCCACCTTGGATATCATCTGGCTTAAGTGCGTTGTTACGTGCACGGTTAGCCAAGTCATTTACCTTTTTGGTAAGACCAACGAGGTTAAACTGATCTGCATCGTGAATAACAGGAACGATAAGGTTTCCGCTTGGCAAAGCAGCAGCCATACCTATATTGATATGCTTTTTCTTAATGATATTGTTTCCATCTACAGAAACATTGATCATTGGGAAATCCTTAATAGCTTTTACAATAGCTTCGATGAAGATAGGAGTGAAGGTGATGTTTTCGCCTTCGCGCTTCATGAATTCGCCTTTCACTTTCTTTCTCCAGTTCCAAATGTTGGTTACGTCAGCCTCTACAAAAGAAGTTACGTGTGGAGAATTTGCTTTGGACATTACCATGTGATCGGCAATCTTTCTGCGCATACGATCCATCTCAATGATTTCATCGTCAGCACCAATAGATACCGGAGCCGGCTGTGGAGCTGGTTTTGCAGCTTGTGGCTGTGCAGCAGGTTTAGTAGCTGGAGCAGCACTTGGAGCCGGAGCCGATGCAGGAGCACCTGAACCACGGTTTTCTATATAGTTAAGAATATCTTTTTTGGTAACACGCCCTTCGGCACCGCTACCTTCAATAGAGTCAAGTTCGCTAACGGCTACACCTTCTTCTTTTGCAATATTGCGAACAAGAGGTGAGTAAAAACGACCGTTAGAGTTACGAGGAATATCTTCTGTTTGCTCTTGAGCAGCTGTTACCATTTGCTGAACTTCAGCTACAGCAGGCTCGCTTTTTGGAGCTTCAGTTTTGGTTTCGGCAGCCGGAGCAGCACCATTTTCGCTAGCGCCACCTTCAGTTTCAATAATAGCGATTGGGTCACCAACCTTTACTACCTCATCTTCACCAAAAAGCTTTTTTACTAAAACTCCCTCAGAAGGAGAAGGCACTTCGCTGTCTACTTTATCAGTAGCGATTTCAAGAACAGACTCTTCCATATCAATGGTATCGCCTTCTTCTTTTAGCCATTTAATGATTGTAGCTTCTGCTACACTTTCGCCCATCTTGGGCATTATCAGTTCAACTTGTGCCATATTCGTTTTAAAAAAAATATTATGCTTCTCTGAAAGTGAGGGCAAAGGTAAAAAAATAGGGGGCTATTTGAAGTACCATTATTCCCTAACAACAAAAGCCTGACCAAACTCAATGAAGGGCTTTTATAAAACTCTAAATGCTAAGCTCTAAACTCTAAACAAACTCAAAATATAAAGTTTTCAAACTCAAAATATTAGAAACTAGTAGTGCTTTTCGAG
>JAUHWX010000308.1 GCA_030427285.1 Bacteroidia bacterium | reverse complement strand
GTTGCACCGCAGATGGAAGCTACGTGGTACCCAAAGTTTCAACAGGAAATAAAAACAGCATCTATCCCAATCCTTTTTCGGGGAATGTGGTTGCACAATTCAATTTGCCAAACGACCAGCGCATATCAGCATACATTTATGATATGAATGGAAGTATGGTGGCCAAAATATTAGATCAAGACGGCAAAGCAGGTTTAAATGAATTAATCTTTCAACTTTCTCCTCTGAGCGCAGGGCAATACGTATTGCGCATATATGCTAATGACAAAGAGCTACTCGAAGAGAAAATGATTAAAAACGAATAACACTTTTATAGCAGCTAAAATAAGCCCCTTACTTTTGGCAAAATTTCAATAACATTATGAGCAAAGCACCAAAGCCTGTTGGTTTATATCCTTTAGCGCGCCAAGTTGGCGACATACTTTTTCTAAGCGGAGTAGGTCCGCGCATTGCAGGTAGCGATGCCAACGATTCAGGTGTACCAGGATTGGAATTGGATCACAATGGAAACTTCAAAAACTTTGACTTTGAAGCCCAGGTGCATTCGGTGTTTGCCAATGTAAAAGCTATCCTTGAAGAAAATGGAAGCAGCTGGGATAAGCTGGTTGACATTCAGGTTTTTTTAGTGGATATGAAACGTGACTTTCAGGCTTTCAATAAAATTTATGCCGAGTACTTTAAGGATATTGACCCCAAACCTTGTCGTACCACCATTGCTATTAATGCACTGCCCACTCCCATAGCTATTGAGCTAAAGTGCGTGGCTACAGTTTAGTGAAGCTTCCGCACATTAGGGCGTTACGCATTCCGCGAATTTGATATATTGCGCTAGTAAACAACTAGCTACAATGACATTTATTAATCGCTCAGAAGAAATCACATTTTTATACGATGAAGTAATGGCTCGCAAGAGCCTATTCTTTCATGGGCCGTCAGGCACCGGAAAAACATTTCTTTGCCATGAGTTGATGGAAAAACTGAAAGGCAGAAGAGTTTGTTTTTACCTCAGCATTAGAGCTTATGGCTCACTGCATCAGTTTTTGAGTAAGCTGCAACTTGCCGTAAAAAGCACAACACGCATTCATACCAATGTGGAGTTTCAGTTGCGTGCCTTTTTTGATGACAATCCGGTTCCGGAAACGGTGGATGAAAAAGCATTTAAGCAATGGACTGAAAACCTACTGGTCGCTCTTCAACAGGTTTCGCAGGACTTTATTTTTATAATTGAAGATGTAGATCAATATGAAGGAAAAGAAGACTTAACTCAACTTTTCAAACCCTTCTTTTTATCAAGAAATAGCCAAGTTCTTTTTACCTCAAGGCTATTCGACCAGGCTTATAATGTAGAAGGACTGAAATTAAAATCCTTACTCCCAAAGCAGATTACAACTCCCTTAGTCGATGAAAATGAACTTTCTGAACTAATAGAGTTTACCCGTGGAAATACTGCTTTTATCCTAGACATTATCCAGCATATGGAAATGGCAAAATGCTCCTTTTCCACAGCAACAAGTCTTGTAATGGAATCTCATCAAAAGGTGCTTTACGCTTTTCGTCACCGATTCACGGATTTGCAATGGAACCTTATCAGAGCCATAGCTACTGAAGAAGTAGTGGAGCAACCCCACTCTTTTAAATTTTTGGTAAAATACCAACTGGGGGCCGCCAGCAGCATTGAGCGCGCCTTGGGTAATTTAACCAGCACAGCAGTGGTTCACAAAAATGAATTCGGATATACTGTTTCCAACATTGTTTTCCTAAGGTGGGTGCAGTGGCTATATAAATACTAGCATACTAACTGGTGACTCTAATAGACAATACATTTGGGAAAACCTTTTCTATGGCCTTAATTATAATGGGCTATTTGATGTCAATCATGGGCATATTGGGATTTTCCTACAACCCAATCTTTGGAGTAATACTGATTTCCATTGGAATCTTTGTGTCTCAATCTCGAAATGGAATTGAGTTAAACCCTGAACAGAAGACTTACCGCATCTACACCAAGTTTCTTGGCTTAAAATTCGGGAAATGGCATTCGTATGAGAAATACCCGCATCTCTCTATTTTAAAAAGATCTATTTCCACAACGGTTTATAGCCGGGCTCATGTTGCTGTTACCACAAGCCGAAACATCTATTATGATATCTTTTTGCTAAGTGCTAACCATCGTGTCAAACTTATGATTCAACGTTCATTTGATAGAGAAACCGCCAAAAAAAGCGCTCGACATCTTGCGCTTCAACTAGGGGTTGATTTCGTAGCATTTAATCCCACCATCAGTGCCCAAACCCAAGCCAGGCACTATTTTAGGAAGAAACAAAAATAGCATCGAGCCTTAACCCGATGCTATCTAAAATATGTTATCCTAAATTCTGTGACGCTTATTTAGAACGCCTCACTAATTTAATACTCCAACCTATAAGCGCTCACCTTATTGGAAAAAAACCTTGGTACCAAAACCAACTTTTCTCCAGGTATATAAGCGATATCTGCAGTTTGAATATCCTGATCCTTTGAATCCAGCATTTTGGTAGCAAGGCCATCTTTTATCATCCAAATTTCACCTTTCCAGCGGCTGGCCACAAAAGTGTTTTCATCAATCACTATAAGTCCATCCCCACCAGTTACCTCACCATTTAGGGTTACGTGTTCTTTTCCGTCAAGCGAAAATTGATGTAAACCCTTGGCATCAAGACCGTAC
>JAUHWX010000307.1 GCA_030427285.1 Bacteroidia bacterium | reverse complement strand
AGCAGGAGGAATTAATATCAATCGTTGCTGTTGACCCTAATGTGGCTGTGCCTCCTGGTGCATTTCTAAGCAATTTGAGGGTAATCTCATATTGATAAGGTATGCTGGTTGAGTCCCCTATGTATTTATAGGTAATTTCTCCACCTTGCACATGCGTAGCGTTTGCTACTGTTGCTGCTCCTAAAAATAAGATTACGGAAAAAATTCTTTTTAGACTTATTTTCATAGCGTTTAGTAATTAAGAGTGTTTTTGTTGCGTAGGCAAACTTAATAATTTATTATATCCACTACTATTAAAACATCGTGAGCACCTAATTGCTTTGCACAATTCAATCATTACCTTTGCCGCAAATTTATTGCATGATATTACCGATTGTGGCCTATGGCGACCCTGTATTAAGAAAAAGGGGAGAAGACATTGACAAGGATTTCCCGAAACTACAAGAGCTTATTGATAATATGTGGGAAACCATGTATAGCGCCAGTGGAGTGGGTTTGGCTGCTCCTCAAATTGGTCGTGCTATCCGTCTTTTTGTGATTGATGCCAGTGGTTTTGTGGATGAAGATGAAGAGGATGAAGAGGGGCTGGAAGGTTTCAAAAAGGTATTTATCAATCCTGAGATTATAGAGGAAGACGGTGAAGAGTGGGGTTTTAATGAAGGCTGCTTGAGTATACCTGATGTGCGTGAGGATGTAGTGCGTCACGAAAGAATCCGAATTAAATATTTTGATCGAGACTTTAATGAGCATGAGGAAGTATACGATGGCTTAAAAGCGCGCGTTATTCAGCACGAATATGATCATATAGAAGGTATATTGTTTACCGATTACCTTTCTCCTTTGCGCAAGCGAATTATAAAAGGAAAGCTTAATAACATTAGCAAAGGCAAGGTTTCTGTGAATTATAAAATGAGATTTCCAAAGGCAAAATGAAAAATTTAAAATGGATGGTTTTGGCGGTAATATTTAGTGCATGCCAAGCTCAAGAGCCAGATTTGAACAGTGCCATCGTAAAGATGGAAACGGAGATAAGGAAACACGCTGAAATGGACACGGCTATCGCCAAAGACCTTACAGCTGCTTATGAGGATTATGCTAAAGAAAATCCACAGGATTCATTAGCACCAGTTTACCTTAGCCGTGCTGCAGATATCTATAAAGAGATGGACGGCAAGGTGCTGAAGGCTGTAAATATGTACAACAAAATTGTGGTGGAATATAAAGATCACCCGTTGGCGGCTCGTTCAGTTTTTATGATTGGATATGTATTTGACGAAAAGCTACATGATAAAGATCGTGCGGCAAAGTCATACCAACATTTTTTGGATACTTATCCTAACAATGAATTAGCAGATGATGCAAAAAGTCTTTTGGCTATAGCCCAGGATACCCTTACCGATGAAGAATTGGTGGCAAAGTGGATGAAGGAAGCTGAAAGTAAAAAAGATACTAACCCTAAAGGAGAATAATGGAATTAGAAGGAATTTTGGCAATTGGCGGTAAGCCGGGCCTTTACAAATTGGTGGCACAAAGCCGTGGCGGTGTTATTGTTTCATCACTTACGGATGACAAAAAGTTTCCGGTAACACAGGCGAGTAACGTAAGCTCACTTAAGGATATAGCTATTTATACCTATGCCGAAGAAGTGCCTTTGGCCGATGTGTTTCAAAAGATAGCGGACAAAGAAAACATGGGGCAGGCTATTAGCCACAAAGAAAAGCCGGAAGCTCTTCGTAGTTATATGTTGGAAATTCTTGAAGATTACGATCAGGAAAGAGTTTATAATTCAGACTTGAAAAAACTTTTTCAGTGGTATAACATACTTCAGGAAAACGGATTTGTGACTAAAGCTGAAGAGAAAACTGAGGAGCCAGCGGAAGAGGTGAGCTCTGATGAAGAAAACAAATAAGTGAATACCCGAGAAGATAAGTTACAGGCTTTTGGCCGCCTTTTAGACATAATGGACGACCTGCGTGCCAAGTGCCCGTGGGATATGAAGCAAACCCTTGAAACATTGCGCCCTCTTACCATAGAGGAAACGTATGAACTGGGTGATGCTATTTTGGACAATGATCTGGAAGAGGTGCGCAAGGAGCTGGGTGACATTATGCTTCACATGGTGTTTTATGCCAAAATTGGTAGCGAGAAAAATGCCTTTGACATAGCCGATGTTCTCAATGGAATTTGCGAAAAACTCATTAGCCGCCATCCCCATATATATGGAAATGTAAATGTGGCTGATGAGGAAGAAGTAAAAACCAACTGGGAAAAGCTGAAGCTTAAGGAAGGTAAGAAGTCGGTGCTGGAGGGTGTGCCTCGTTCATTACCAGCTATGATAAAGGCTACACGGATTCAAGAGAAAGCTCGCGGTATTGGCTTTGATTGGGAAGAAACCAATCAGGTGTGGGAAAAGGTAGATGAGGAACTCAATGAGTTGAAAGCTGAAATAGCTGTAGGAAACCAAGAGAAGACGGAAGAGGAATTTGGAGACTTTTTGTTTTCCATCATCAACCTTTCGCGCTTTCTTAAAGTAGATCCGGAATCAGCCCTGGAGCGCACCAACAAGAAGTTTATTAAGCGATTTCAGTATTTGGAAGCCCAAGCTTTAAAAAGCGGAAAAAGCTTGGGCGATATGACCTTGGCGGAGATGGACGTTTTTTGGAATGAGGCTAAGAAGTTGTAATACAGCAGGTGAGTAGTTTGTACTAATTCACAAAAAACCACCTTACATTTTTCAGTAACCG
>JAUHWX010000306.1 GCA_030427285.1 Bacteroidia bacterium | reverse complement strand
AGTACTGGTGTTTTTCATTACATAAATAGTCCCGTACTCAGTGGGTTGTAGGCCTAATTCTTCGGCAGATTTCATTCCTTCTGAAATACTTTTGCCCACTGCATAAGCTCTAAAATCTATAGCTGGCAAGTGATTCAAAACATGATTTCCGAAAAGGGCACACGCCACCAACGAGAAAGCCATTACGGCAATGTTTGCACTTTTTCTAAGTATTGGATTGATGTACTGCTGATTGAAAAAGATGATAAGAATGAGAATACTCAGCACCACATCCTTTCCAAATGACTGCCATGGTGTAAGCGGAATAGCATCACCAAAACAACCGCAATCCGTCACTTTGTTAAAGTAGGCTGAGTAGAAAGTAAGGAAGGTAAAAAACACAATCATCAACAACAGCAACCAAGAAGTAAGCTTTCGCTTAAAACCAATCAGCAAAGCTACACCGAGCAAAACTTCAAGTATCACCACAAAAACCGCGATGGCCAGTGCAAAGGGTTGCAAAAATGGAAGGTTCAGAACATCCACTCCAAAATACTCGTCCAGCTTAAATGAAAACCCAACCGGGTCATTCAATTTTATAAAACCTGAAAAAATAAAAAGAGCGCCAACCAGCACTCGTGATACTTGTGTAATAAATCTCATAATGTTTCTGTTTCGCTCATTTTAATTAATACGAACGCGGCATAGTTTACCATATCCATATAATTGGCGTCCAAACCTTCTGACACAATTGTCTTTCCACTATTGTCTTCAATCTGCTTTATACGAAGCAATTTTTGCAAAATCAAATCAGTAATAGAACTGATTCGCATTTCGCGCCAAGCCTCACCATAATCGTGATTTTTGCGCTCCATCAGCGCCTTGGTTTCAGCAGCATATTTATCAAATAGTTCGGCAGCTTTATCCTTGTCAATGTCCGGTTTTTCTACCACTCCCAGCTCCAGTTGCACCAAAGCCATGATGGAGTAATTCAGGATTCCGATAAACTCTCCACGAAGGTCGTCATCCACAAGTTGCGTGCCCTTTTGCTCAATGCTTCTAATGCGCTGAGCCTTAATAAAAATCTGATCGGTAAGTGATGGTAATCTAAGAATCCGCCAAGCCGGACCGTAGTCCTTCATCTTGTTTACAAAAAGTTTACGGCAATGAGCTATTACCTCATCGTATTGCTGGGAAGTATGGTTCATTTAATACTTTAGCTGTTGCTTAAATTTGGTTTATAAACATTGTGAAAATGCTCATAAAAAACGAGGCGAAAGATACCATTTTTTGCAAGAAACACTTGCTGAATCTGGGCGGAAAGCCCTACTCTATTGATAGCCCGATGATAATGGGTATTCTCAACATTACCCCCGATTCTTTTCATGATGGCGGACAGTATAACACGTCCGAAAATGCCGTGAACCGAGTACACGAAATGCTAAGCGAAGGCGCCTCAATTATCGACATTGGCCCAAGCTCTACTCGTCCCGGGGCTAGTTCGCTTAGCGCGAAAGAAGAAACAGCTCGGATTAAAGCCGTGCTTCCAACATTAAAGAAAGAGTTTCCGGATACTATTTTTTCACTGGACACTTACCAAGCCGAAGTGGCCCGCGCAGGAGCCGATATGGGCGTTCATATTATAAATGATATTAGTGGCGGTACGATGGATGCAGATATGCCAAAAGCTGTGGCTGACATTAAACTCCCATACATTTTGATGCATATACAGGGTACTCCGCAAACGATGCAAAAGAACCCTCACTATGAAAATGTATTTGAAGAAGTGAGCTACTTTTTCTCAAAACAAATGAACACCTTCCTCGATGCCGGAGTTGCTGATATTATTCTCGACCCGGGTTTTGGATTTGGTAAAAATTTGGAGCACAATTATGAATTACTTGCAAAACTACATTTGCTCAAAGTTTTTCAGCGCCCAATATTAGTAGGCGTAAGTCGCAAATCTATGATCAACAAACTACTTGATATTTCTGCCCAAGATGCGCTAAACGGAACTACCGTGGTAAACACCATTGCCTTGCAAAAGGGAGCCGACATACTAAGAGTGCATGATGTGAAGGCGGCAGCTGAAGCTTTGAAAATCCTTACTTTCACCCAAAAATTTAGTTAATGTCTTTTATTGACTTCGGCATTTTGGACGCTATCGACATCTTGTTGGTTGCTTTTCTACTCTACCAGCTCTACCGTCTTATAAGGGGTACTGTGGCCATCAACATCTTTATTGGTGTAGCTGCTATTTACCTCATTTGGAAATTAGTAGAAGCCCTTCAAATGGAGCTTCTATCTGAAATACTTGGAAAATTTATCGGTGTTGGAGTGATTGCTTTGGTGATTGTTTTCCAGCAGGAAATTCGCAAATTTCTTCTTCTTTTGGGCTCAACAAATTTCACCCAGCGCAGGCGATTTTTGCGTCATTTAAAAATTCTTCGTGATGACAATGAGCCCAATATTGCGATAAGCGAAATTGCTGAAGCTTGTCGCCATATGGCTGATGCTAAGACCGGAGCGCTAATTGTTTTAGAACGAAAAAGTAGACTGGGTAGTTACGTGGATACAGGCACCTTGATTAGCAGCCAAACTAGCGGGCAGCTTTTGGAAAGCATTTTCAACAAGCACTCCCCACTGCATGATGGTGCCGTAATTATCAGTGGTGAAAAAATTATTGCTGCAGGATGTATTTTGCCTGTCACTGAAAAAACCTCGCTCCCCAGCCGATTTGGACTTCGCCACCGAGCAGCCATTGGTA
>JAUHWX010000074.1 GCA_030427285.1 Bacteroidia bacterium | reverse complement strand
AAGCGTTATTACAAGTGTATTTAGAGCTATTCTAAACAGCGCGCAAAGTTACTTATTTATCGCTTTTAGCAAAGTCCTATTTTTAGATATTATAGAATAAAAAATGCCATTGAGAAATCTAGCCTACATCCCACTGCTTGCAATCCTTTTTGTATCCTTTAATACACTTAATGCTCAGTATGTAATTGACGAATATTATCAACAGGGTGACCTGAAATATGAAGATCACATATATAAGGCCGGAATTCGCACACCACGATTTCATCCCATTTCGGATGAAATGGGTATGCCCATTATAAAATTATATGGCTCAGAGCAGTTGGTTCTCACGTTTGACGACCTGTATGCTGACTACATGAACCTAAGCTATACATTTGTGCACTGCAATGCTGACTGGACCCCCTCAGGACTTATGCCTCAAGAATATCTGAGCAATCGACAGGATGCCTATATCCAAAATTATGAGTACTCGCTGAATACTTTTTTTAGCTATACCAATTATGCCCTTACCGTACCCAACGAGCAAATGACTTTCAAAAAATCAGGCAACTACGTACTTATAGTTTATGCTAATGAGGATAGGAAAGATTTGGTACTTACCCGCAGATTTATGATTTATGAAGACAAGGTACAAGCAGGTGGGGTAGTAAAACGAGCCACATTAGTAGAGTATATGAACCAAAGACAGGAGATTGATTTTTTTGTAAGCCACGGCTCTTATCCTGTTCCTAATCCATTTGAAGATCTTAAGGTACATCTCATGCAAAATCAGCGCTGGGACAATGCCATTACCAACCTCAAACCTCAGTTTATTCAAAACCAGAAATTTTTATACAACTACGATAGAGAAAATACTTTTGAAGGAAATAATGAGTATCGCTTTTTTGACCTCAAAAACCTGAGAACATTAACACAAAATGTTAGGCGTGTGCAGCAGGACAGCGTGTTTACTGCTTTTCTTAAAACCGATGAACCGCGCACAATTGAACGGTACGCTGTAATCCCTGACATCAACGGTCAGTATGTGGTGAGGCGCTTAGATGCCACATCCTCAGCTACAGAAGCAGACTATGTATATGTAGATTTTCTACTTGAGACCCCTGCCCCTTTGGAAAGTGGAGATGTCTACATTTTTGGGAAATTGAGTGATTGGAAGTTATTACGTGAATTTAAGATGACGTATGACTATACTCGAAATGCTTATAAAGCTAGAGTCCCCTTAAAACAAGGGTACTACAACTTTATGTATGCCACCTTAGATAAAACACAAAGTAAGGCTGAACTTTCTGAGATAGAAGGCTCACATTGGGAAACAGAGAATACATATCAAATATTGGTTTACCATCGTGAAGTGGGTCAACGTTATGATAGATTAGTGGGATTTGCTCAGCTCAGTTCCGAAGATTTGTATTGAACGGTACCAAAGCGAATTTGTCTAAATTCAGGCCCGCAGTCACAAGTCTTTATATCCACAACTAAACTGCCAAATGAGCACAAAAATCACCAAAGCTGAAACTTGCCCCAACTGCGACACTTCGCTGAATGGCGAAAATTTTTGCCCCAATTGTGGACAAAAAAATGATAATCGCAGGCTTCACTTTGCTGATTTTATTGCAGAAAGCTTGAGCCACTTTTTTGCCTTTGACGGCCGTCTTTTTCAAACTTTAAAAACCTTAGTAACCTCACCTGGAAAAGTCCCCTTGCAATACATTCAGGGAAAAAGGATGCGGTACATGAATCCACTGCGTCTTTATTTTTTAAGCTCTTTGATTCTTCTGGCTATCCTACAGTTTCAAACAGAAGATTCAGTACCTAAGGAAACTGAAGTATCAACCAGCCTTGCCAGGGATACGGCTATCAAAAACAACGCTAATGCTGTAACAGACGGAGTTCCCGTTTCGCTAAACCTCGAGTCAGAAGATGAACCTGAATTCCTTACTCAATTGATAGAGATGAGCGACTATAGGTATGCTCACCCTACACTTTCTGAAGAGCACTCCTTGGATTCTCTTGGACTTCCAAATACACTATTCAACCGGTTTCTTTTGCGCCAATCTGTTAAAGTAAACCACCTTGACTTAGCTGATTTTAATAATTATCTGCGCTCAAAGTTATTTTGGGTGCTCTTTCTCTTTTTACCGATCACGGCTTTGCTGCTTAAACTACTTTACGTGCGAAGGCCATTTTATTACCCCGAGCATTTATTTTTTACTTTCTACAACCAATCGGTGTTTTTTATCCTACTCTTATGTTCCTTAATACTACCCAATACTCAGGTTTTCTCTTTTATTGCCATTTTGATTTTTGGGATTTACCTTCTGTTTGCTATGAAAAAGTTTTACCAGCAAGGTTGGAGCAAAACATTCTTCAAGTTCCTTATTCTAAACATTATGATTGTGCCCGCCTTTGTACTTTTCTTCCTCATATCCATTTTCGTGGTTTTTATTCTTTTCTAAAATAAATTCAAAACTACCTTTGCCCACTATGGCTCTTATCGGAACAAATGTTAAGGAAGCACGAATCCTTTTAGAAAAAGGAGAGTTAGTAGCAATACCTACTGAAACCGTTTATGGACTGGCTGCCAATGCCTTAAACACTAGCGCAGTGGCGTCTATTTTTGAAACTAAAGGCCGCCCTCATTTTGACCCTCTCATTGTTCATTTATATGATAAATCGCAGATTACAGAGCTGTGCCAAAATATCCCTGATGTATTTTACCGACTATATGAGGCTTTTAGCCCTGGCCCCATTACTTATATTTTAAAGAAAAAGGAACTCATTCCCGATTTGGTAACATCAGGAAATGACACCGTTGGGATTCGATTCCCTAACCATCCGCTTACGCGCGAATTACTTTTTGAGTCAGGACTACCTTTGGCCGCTCCAAGTGCAAACCCTTTTGGCTATGTAAGTCCTACCACAGCTCAGCATGTAGAAAACCAATTGGGCAAAAAAATTCCTTACATTTTAGATGGTGGCCCCTGCTCGGTGGGTATTGAGTCTACCATTATTAACTTAAGCACTGACACTCCTACGATTCTTAGGCTTGGTGGTTTGGCTTTGGAGGAAATTGAAGAGGTAACGGGTAAGATTGAAGTAACCACTCATTCATCCAGCAACCCACAAGCCCCTGGGATGCTCAGCTCACACTACTCTCCCGGAAAAAAATTGATTATTGGAAATATAGAGGAGTTGTTAAAAATTCATTCAGGTAAAAGCACAGCCATTATTTCTTTGAATCGAATTTATGAAGACATTCCCCATGAGAATCAGAAAGTTCTTGCTCCGTCCGGAGATTTGAAATTGGCAGCAGCCAATCTCTTCAGAGTTTTAAGGGAATTAGACAAAGAAAATATTGATGTTATTCTAGCGGAATTGATGCCCGAAACAGGGTTAGGGCCCGCTATCAACGATAGATTAAAAAGAGCAGCACATTAGTTTCGGAATTACTAGCCATATTGCTCCTCACTCCCTAATTCCCTATTCGCTACTCCCTACTCCTTACTACCGATTAAACTATTCAGGTGTTTCACCATTATCTATCACGCGCTTCTTTCTAAGCTCAAAGTTTTGACCTAAATACACTTTGCGCACCTGTTCATCCTCAGCTAACTCCTCGGCTGAACCAGATTTTAAAATACTACCCTCAAACATAAGGTAAGTACGATCTGTAATAGCCAGTGTTTCCTGCACATTGTGATCTGTAATTAGTATTCCTATGTTCTTGCTTTTTAGAGAAGCTACAATTTGCTGAATGTCTTCCACGGCAATAGGATCTACGCCAGCGAAGGGCTCATCCAATAATATAAACATAGGGTCTACTGCGAGGGCTCGCGCAATTTCTGTTCTTCTTCGCTCACCGCCAGAAAGCAAGTCTCCACGGCTTTTTCGGATGTGCTGCAAACTGAATTCGTTTAGCAAATCTTCCAGCTTATCTCTTTGCTCAGCTTTAGAAAGCTTCGTCATTTGGAGTACTCCCATGATGTTTTCTTCCACGCTCAGTTTTCTAAACACAGAGGCTTCCTGGGCCAGGTAGCCAATCCCTTTTTGTGAACGCCTATACATAGGGTCTTTGGTAATATCTTCATCATCAAGATATACATGTCCTTCATTTGGCTTAATAAGCCCCACCACCATGTAGAATGAAGTGGTTTTTCCCGCTCCATTAGGGCCTAGCAGTCCTACTATCTCCCCTCTATTCACTTCAAAGCTAACGCCTTTTACTACGGTTCTACTTCCGTATCTCTTAATTATATTTTCGGCTCTTAACTTCATTTTTCAAATTTGAAAATTTCGAAATGGACATCTGCTGCGGGCTATTATCAACATATGTACCTAAGTTCCTTTCATGGCTTTTTTCTGATTCTTCACCACCCGGGCACAAATTTTAATACTGATTTCGTATAGCCCTACTATTGGCAAACATACCAATACTTGACTTGAAATATCGGGTGGAGTAATGATAGCTGATAAAATCAAAATTACCACAAACGAATGCTTGCGATAGGTGCGCATCCACTCAGGAGTAAGCAAGCCTATTTTTGCAAGGAAATAAACAATAATGGGCAATTCAAAAATAAGGCCAGCAGCTAGAGTTACAGTACTTACTGTGCTTATAAATGAGTTTAAATCTATAAAATTGGTAACATCTTGACTCACAGTATAGGTGCCTAAAAACTGTATTGACAATGGAGAAATAAGAAAGTATCCAAAAAGAACACCCATTAGAAAAAGCACAGTAGCAAAAAATAGCACACCCCTTGAGTGCTTCTTCTCTGAATCATGAAGACCTGGCTTGATAAAACGCCAAACTTCCCAAATCACATAGGGGAAAGCAAGGATAAAACCTGCAATAATTGACACCCAAATGTGCGTGCTAAATTGCCCTGCCATTTTGGTATTTAAAATTTCAAAAGGCATTTCTGTGAGACACATCAAACCTTTTCCTGTCAACCATTCAGTAAGCTCGCAAAACATACGATAGGTTACAAAATCAGGTCTTTTAGGGCCAAAAATTATAACGTCAAATAAAATATGTTTACTCAAAAAAGCTACGGTAGCACCTATTAGTATTGCCACTGTAGATCGCACCAAGTGCCACCTTAGGACTTCAAGGTGCTGTAAAAACGACATTTCGCCAGTATTTCCTTTGGCCATTCTTTTGTATTGGAATAAAACGCGGCAAAGGTCTTAAACATTTAGCAGAAATCACCTTAAGTTTATGCCAGTACCTCAACACTATTTTGCCACTCAGCCTCTTTCGTAAGAAAAATACGCCAACATACAGAAACACCACTTGTAAATCAAATACTTACAAAGCATTTGATAAAGTAAAATTTCAAGATTTTCTCTTTACAATTAAAAACATAATGTCGAAATTTGCCTTCCTTCAATTAACCCTCCTGCACCCAAACAAACTTGAATAAGCTAAACCCCAGCTTAATTTTTGCGCACTAGAAAAAGAATTTTTGTAGAATTCTACGTTTACCTAACT
The DNA here is from genome assembly GCA_030427285.1 of Bacteroidia bacterium. Lineage (GTDB taxonomy): Bacteria > Bacteroidota > Bacteroidia > Flavobacteriales > Schleiferiaceae > Owenweeksia. The sequence continues at coordinate 8,448 of JAUHWX010000074.1, read as the reverse complement.
TAGAGCAAAGAGTAGAAAAATTGGAAGATTTGAACATGAAGATAGCCTCAGTACAGAATGAATTGAAAAAGTTTTTTGGCTTTAATCAATTTAAGGGTAACCAAGAAGCAGTGATAAATAGTGTGATTGATGGAAATGACACTTTTGTAATTATGCCCACCGGTGGTGGCAAGTCAATGTGCTACCAGCTTCCGGCCCTAATGCAACCCGGAACCGCCATTGTCGTTTCGCCATTAATTGCCTTGATGAAAAATCAGGTAGATAGCATCCGCGGCTTTTCGGAAGAACATGGAGTAGCCCATGTATTGAACTCATCACTTACCAAAGGGCAGATAGAACAAGTAAAGGAAGACATTCGTAACGGAGTCACCAAGCTCCTTTATGTTGCTCCAGAATCTTTGACCAAAGAAGAGAACATTGAGTTTCTTAAAAGTTGTGATATTTCATTTTTCGCTATTGACGAGGCACACTGTATTTCAGAGTGGGGACATGATTTTCGCCCGGAATATAGAAACCTCAGAAACATAATGACTGCTATTGGGCGCAAGCCGGTTATTGCACTTACGGCAACAGCTACCCCAAAAGTTCAGGGTGATATTCAAAAGAACTTAGGCATGGAGGATGCACAAGTTTTTAAAGCCTCCTTTAATCGTCCTAACCTCTATTATGAAGTGCGCCCAAAAACCGAGCATGTAGATCGTGATATTATAAAGTTTATAAAAGGTCACATGGGTAAAAGCGGTATTATTTACTGCTTGAGCAGAAAAAAGGTTGAGGAACTAGCCGAAACCCTTCAGGTAAATGGAATAAATGCCCTCCCTTATCATGCTGGCTTAGATGCCAAAACGCGGGTGCGCCATCAAGACGCTTTTCTTATGGAAGATGCAGATGTGATTGTAGCTACCATTGCCTTTGGAATGGGAATTGACAAGCCGGACGTGCGCTTTGTGATCCACTATGATATGCCAAAAAGCCTCGAAAGCTATTACCAAGAAACAGGACGAGCAGGACGAGATGGTGCAGAAGGTATTTGTGTGGCTTTCTACGCTTACAAAGACATCGAAAAACTTGAAAAGTTCCTTCATGGCAAACCTGTTTCTGAGCAAGAAGTAGGCATGCAACTTTTGCAAGAAGTAGTGGCTTATGCAGAAACTTCCATGAATAGAAGAAAATTCATCCTGCACTACTTTGGTGAAGAATTTGACGAAGAAAATGGCCCTGGAGCTAAAAATGACGACAATAGCCAACATCCTAAAAAGCGATTTGAAGCTAAGGATGATGTCAAATTGGTTTTGGACACTATAGCCGCAACTAATGAGCGGTTTAAAGCGCTACCAATAGTTAATATCCTCATTGGTAACAAAACTACGATGGTAAAGCAGCATAAGTCCGATCAATTAGATCAATTTATGAAAGGTGCTGATCATGATGATAAGTACTGGATGAGCGTTATTAGACAAGCAGTAGTAACTGGCTTGCTAAAAAAAGATATTGAAAAATACGGTGTTTTAAATATCACTGAAGCTGGGAGAGCATTTATTGAAAACCCCGTGAGCTTCGAGATGTCTGAAGATCACAACTACGAATCTACAGAAGGTGATGACGACATAATTACCGCTGGCAAAGCCGGTGGCGCGGCCTTTGACGAAACTCTATATGGCATGCTTAAAGACCTTACGCGTAAAGTGGCTAAGGAAAAAGAAGTGCCACCTTATGCGGTATTTCAGGAACCTTCATTGAATGAGATGGCCATGAACTATCCTACCACTTTAGATGAACTTAAAAACATAAGTGGTGTAGGTGAAGGGAAAGCTAAGAAATTTGGGAAGCCCTTTGTAGCTCTTATCCAAAAGTATGTTGATGATAATAATATTGAAAAACCCGATGATTTTGTTGTAAAATCAGTAGTGAATAAGTCCGGGCTCAAGGTTTATATCATCCAAAGTACTGACCGAAAGTTGCCTTTAGAAGATATTGCAGCTTCTAAGGGGATTACGATGGAAGAGCTTGTATGTGAAATTGAAAACATTGTAAACAGCGGAACCAAAGTAAATATTGACTATTACATCGAGGGGCTATTGGATGAAGAGCAAATTGAGGAGATTACCGAGTACTTTCTTGAGTCAGATAGTGATGACTTGAAAGATGCCCACGAAGAATTTGATGGAGATTATGACGAGGATGAGCTTCGCCTAATGCGAATTAAATTTATGAGTGACGTGGCTAACTAAGTTGGTTTTTTAAAAACTTGTGGTCAAAAGCCTCAAATTCATTTTATGCGATTAGCTTGTTTACCATAATAGTTATGCTTCTTTGCTTTATAGCTATCCCATGTAAGTTACCATAAATGCTAAATCGAACTTGGCAGAAGTATGAAGTAGAAGACTGCTTGTACAGAATTGCTAAAGATCTAGGATTAAAAAAACTTCAATCATTCAATAAAACACCTCGGCAAAAAATACAAAAGTCGCCTAGAATAATAATGAGAAGGCTGGTTTTACCTTTTCATCAACTTAAGAAACAACTTCCTGCTTATTTTTAATCTTGGGCTTCTTCTTTTTGGACTTCTTTTTCTTATTCCACCACACCAAAAAACCCGTAACAGGCAAACTGGCACAAACGAGACTAATCAAAAAAGCCAGAATCTTTCCAGACATTCCCCAAACCACACCAATATGCATATCATAATTTAGCATAGAAAGCTGATCCGCCAGGCCGGCTTCGGTAAAGTGCTTGCTTTCGATCAGCTCATATGTGTATTGATCAAAGAAGTATTCACTCTGGTTGTAAAATGAACCGTGATCGTGGTATACCAACATTTCTACCGCTTCATCACCCTTTACCGTTGGGTGCATAAACATTCCCTGAATATTGTCATCTATCTCTAAGGTTTTGTACCATGCGGCATCTATGGGCGAAATAGTGGTGTCAGCAAGATTCATTTTAGAAATGTCAGAATGGGGGTGCTCATGGTTTTCTTTAACCTCACCACCAGAAGCTAAAAAATACACGGATTTTTCAAACCATTTGAAACTCCACACCAAACCTGTGAGGCCAATGATGAGAGCAAAAATCAAACTGTAAAAGCCCAGTACATTGTGTAAATCGTAGTTTACACGCTTAAAGCTGGCTTTCCATTTGATCCTAAAACTTCTGTCCTTATTAGCTTTCGTCCACTTTTTAGGCCACCACATTATCAAACCAGTAATAAGTAAAACCACAAAAATCAAGGTACCTATACCGACTATGGGGCGGCCAATTTCATAGGGTAACCAAAGAGCTCGATGGCCATCAATTATGAATCGAAAAAAATTGAAAGACCCCTCTCCTACCGTTTTTTGATTGCGGATAAACTCACCCGTGTAAGGGTTCATAAACACCGCGTTGAAGGCACGTTTTCCGTTTTCTTTATAATTAAAACCTACGGCTGCCGCACCTTCTGCATTACTATAGGTAAGCCCGGTAGGCTCTACATTGGGCATGTACTTTTGGGCTGTATCCACCAGGTAGCTGGGCGGAACAAAAGCTTTGTTCTGCACTTCTACAAAGCGCCAGGGCTCCAGTGCATCTTTTATATCCTGCTGAAAAACGTATATACAGCCCGTGATGCTCACGATAAAAACAATAATTCCCGAAATAAGACCAAGCCATAAATGAAGCCAGTCATTTACCTGCCTAAATTTGCTCGCGCCTTTTTTCGATCCTCCCTTATACTTCATGCCTCCTTGTTATGCTGGTAAAAAATCAAGAATTCCGGCTCATCAAAAAGGCAAGCCGGAATTGTAAATTTTAACAAACTACCTACAGACGGAACAATCCCGCTACAAAATTCGCTTCAATCTTAGCACCTTTTTTAGCAGTAGCCTTGCCTGGGTCAATCTGATATACGTAGATATCACCATCGTCATGAGTTACCGGCAAATACACCATTCCGTCCGTATGCACGGCTGGCAATCTTCTACCCGTACCGGCATGCTGAGGCACTCCCGCTACAAAAGTTATTTCCTGTGTATAGATGTCGATAATAGCTGTTTCAAGAGGACCATCAGACCAGCGACTTTGAGCGCTTACATCTTCAGCATTCATTTCTGCAAATACTTTTCCGTTACCTAAATACACCAGGTGTGTAGCATTTTTGCCACCACTTTTTGCTTGTATATCAAAATAGTAATCCTCGTCAAAGCTGGTTTGTCCGCTTTTGATTTTCATCATTCCTGTAGAATCAGAAGATTGGCTATAACCGTTTGCGGGGTTCATATGCGAAAGCGCATAAACATCACCTTTTTCGTCAGTAATAAGACCTGATTTAATATTGAAACCACCTATCGAACCAATTTTGGTTTCCTTGATTAGAGTTTCAAAACTCAACTCAGGATACTTGAAAACAGCAACATAAGCGGTATCAACAGTTGGCGTTGCGAAAGTAGTAGGGTCACCAATATAGTAGCTCAGGTAAAGGTAATTACCACTTACGCGCATTCCTGCGTAGTTAGGGCCTTTCAAGCTAGTAATGTCAGTCACCTTGTGATTTACAGTATTGCTAATTCTTACAGTACCCATGTCAATAGTGTGAAAAACAATCTGGTCAGAGCTTGAGCGCATTTCCACACCTACCAGGGTATTGGCGTCAGCCTTGATCAAATCTGCCAAGCTATTGGCAAAAGAAATATCACCATACTCGGTAAGATTTCCATCAGCATCTTGTCTTATGTTCACCAAATCCACATCATCCAAACCACCGATGCTGTAAATGTTATCTTCAATTTGAGTAAAATCGTAGTACCCGGGTTGCTCAATTCCCTCACCTTCTTCTTTGATGGTTCCGCTCATTACGTCATTCACCGGCAAGGTGTAGTAGGTGAAAGTTCCATCCGAACCCTGATAAGCCAGAGAAAGTACGAATGGATTATCCTCTATAGGAGTGCTTACTTTATCCTCTTTCTTGCATGAGGTAAAAGTGATGGCTGCAATTGCAGAAAGCAATAAAGCTTGTTTTCCGGTTTTTCTAATTGAAATCATAAATTGAGGTATTTGAAATAGATTTAAAAAAATTAGTAGTCAAGGGCGTAGCGCAGTTTCACGTAAAATGCACGTCCCGGTTTTTGTAAATAAAAACGATCGTAAAGAAGTTCGTCAGTGAAATTTCGACACTCAAATGCTATGTTATACCTACCACCCTGCAAGCTGTAGGTAAGCTCAATACTGTGTGAATTTTGGCGAGGAATCACTTTTTTAGTATCGGCTGAGCCCAGTTCGGCCCAGCTCAAAAAGTACTGTTCTACAAAGTTGAAATAGTAGTTGATGCCCAATGTTGTACGCTTGGCAAGCACATCTTTAAAACTCACGCCCGCATTGACATTCCCAAAAAGATAAGGTGTGTTAGGCAAGCGGAATCCATACTGGTAATTCTTTTGGTAGCCGGCATTATTATAGGATTCATTAAATATTGAATCTGCACGGTCGGTGATGTCCTGAAAGGTGATATTTCCGCCAAGATGAAACAACTCCTTAAAGCGATACCTGAAGTTTCCTTCTACCCCAAGGTTACGGGTTTTACTTACGTTTCCGTAAGAAGTTTCGGGACTCGAAGGTTTTACAATTTGATAAATCAAATCTGTAGCGTTGCGGTACACAAAACTTCCCTCCACATTTATCTTGTGATTTTTGGCAAGGCTGGTATTGTAATTCGCTCCCACATTTAGGTTGTGACTTTGCTCAGGTTTCAAGTCTGGATTGGCATTTACAAACAGTCCATCACCAAAAATCTCATCCGGGTCCGGCAACCTTGAGGTGCGCTCATAAGAGGCTTTAAGCTGTAGCTTGGGTGTAATAAAAAAATACGTAGCCAGTCCGTAGCCAAAGTTCTGTTTGCCATTTCTTACAGCTTCAGTCCGTTGGGTCTCCAAGGCAAAATCCAGTTGCTTATAGGTAAGCGCATTCATCATAAATAGCTTACCAAAGGCAATGGCACGCCACTTTTCACTTATGTCATATTGGTAAGAAAGTCCTATAATTTGTTTAGAAAGCGACCGTGGAAATTTGTTGGAAGGCTTGTCAAGATTTTCGGTGTCAAAAGACTTTCGCTTAAAGTAATTGTAACTGTAATTCAGCGCCAGCGAGTGCTGCGGATTGATAGTGTAATTTGCATTGAGCTGAGCAGAAGCACTTCTATCCGTAAGGGTAGTAAAAGTACGCTGCAGTTCACCATCATTAGAGCCCGGTGTGTAAGCAGTATCTCCCAGCCAGTTGTACGTCACTCCTCTTAGGGTATCTATTATTTGGCTTTCGCTAAAATTGTAGGCACTGTTCAGTCGTACATCCAGCCCGGGTAGCAAGTTGGTTTTGCTATAACGTAAAGTTGGAATTACTGACTTGCTGTTTTGAGTAATGCCGCCATACACACTACTCATGGTAGCTCCTGTTTGCACTTGCTGGTCATTGGCCGAAGCCAAAATTCCGAAAAGCAGATCATCGGCAAATTTCTTATCCACCACACCCAGTTCCAGTCTGGCGCTTCCTGAGCGGTAACGGTCGTGAAAACGCTCCACTTCTCGTTCGCCCACCACACGGTGCTCATCAAAATCACGAATGGGTGCCAGCACAGTATAGTTGTTATCCGAATAATTGTGCGACAAACCCGCTCGAGTGGTAAAACCAGATTTACTGGTATATGCTGTATTTAAGCTGCTTCTGTGCGTATTGAAAGATCCGTAGGAATACGAAAGATCCAGAAAATTGCGCTTCTTATTGGTAATAATATTTACAGCTCCGCCCAGCGCATCCGAGCCTAAATGTACGGGCACTACGCCTTTATACACTTCTATCCTATCAATCATATTGATGGGAAGATTATTAAGGCTCAACGATGAACCGAAGTGATCCATTGGAATGCCATCCATAAAAAACTTTACTTGGTTGCCCGAGAATCCATTGAGTGTAAAGGTGAATTTAGACCCTAATCCTCCTTTCTCCATTATTCTAATTCCGGAGACGGTATTTAGCGCCTGGTTTACATCAAGGTTTAAGTTTTGAAGCGGCTTGGCATCAATAGCCGTTACGGCATAGGGCAACTCTTCCGTCTCGCGCACCACAGATTTTACTGCTACCGTCACATCCGAAAGTAGCTCCTCATTATTGCTTAACGTGATGTTTAAAGGTTGATTAAGAGGAAGGTGTAGCTGCTGCCAATAGTTTTTCATTCCCACATAAGACACCTGTAGGGTAAAATCACCTTTGGTCACGCCTTCAAAAGAAAATTTTCCGTTTTGGTCGGTTATTGTAGCGTGCTTGGTACCTACCAGCATTACGTGAGCCATTGCAGCAGGCATGCCATCATCCAGTAATACTTTTCCCGACAGATTGCCCGATTGGCTATGGCTGATTAAGGATACAAGTGTAAATAGTAGCAAGACAAATTTGCGTCCCATTCTCGTGACTTATTCTTTCAAATTTTGGCGCAAATGTAAACTCTATTTTTAAACAGTCTAAATAAACTTAAGTTAATTTTACATGAATTTTCCTACAGTTCAAAAAAGTTTAAGAGACTAGCATTATTATCTAAAAACTTATTTTTTTGACCTTCAAAGAACTGCAGTTTTATATGCGGCTTTGCGACTCATTGGTGAAAAGTACTTCACTCACTTCTTCCTATTCCGAAGTTCAATTCCCTATCTTTATACTCCTACCTCACACAACAAAACCTACTGAAAATCAGTTTTTAAAAAACTATTTTCTACCAAAACACACAGTACTAAAGGATGCTTTACGCAGAAGAAAATAACCGCAACAAAACCATCGCCCACCTGGATCTGGATACCTTTTTTGTATCGGTAGAAAGATTGCAGAATAGTGCTTTGGAAGGTAAGCCCGTTTTGGTAGGCGGCACCGACAGTCGCGGTGTGGTAGCATCCTGCAGTTATGAGGCCCGTAGGTTTGGAATACATTCGGCCATGCCCATGCGTACGGCCCTGCAACTGTGTCCCGAAGCTGTGGTAATAAAAGGCGACAGCGGCCGCTATAGCAAGTATTCTGACATCATCACCGAGATTATAAAAGAGGAAGTTCCACTTTTTGAGAAAACCTCCATCGATGAGTTTTACACTGACCTTACGGGGATGGACAAGTTTTTTGGTTGCTTTAAGCTGGCTTCTGAAATACGCGACAAGATCATCCGCGAAACAGGGCTCCCCATTTCCTTTGGCCTTTCTACCAACAAAACGGTGGCTAAGATTGCCACTGGCGAAGCTAAGCCCAACAACAAAATTGAAGTTTCCAGCGGTACGGAGAAACCTTTCCTCGCCCCCCTTTCGGTAAAAAAAATTCCGATGGTGGGTGACAAAACTACCCTCCGGCTGAGTCAGATGGGCGTAAAGCGCATTCATACTTTACAGGAAATGCCCATTGAGCTAATGGACCGTGCGATGGGAAAAACGGGAGTGATGATCTGGA